>DASWVO010000062.1:0-16752 GCA_036406235.1 Opitutaceae bacterium | reverse complement strand
CCCGGCGGCGCCGGCTCGCGCCGCAGCCAAGCCGGCGGTCGTGCGCGGGGCGGGGGCGGTCGCGATCGAGGCCGGCGGCTCGCGGTATGTTTTCGACCCGGCCACGGGCCGGATTGCCAGCATCGACTGGGCGGGCGTGCGCGTCGTGACGGGCTCGGACCTCGCCGTGTGGCGCCCGCCGACCGACAGCGAGTGCCGGCCGTTCGCCGCGCGCAAGGTCCAGCAACCCTGGGACACGTTTCTGCAAGGCATGCCGGCGACGGCGCGCGATTTTGCGGTTGCGGAGACGCCGGATGGTATCCGGATATCAACGACAACAGACTACCGCGGTGACGGCGGAAACTCCGTGCAGGTGGACTATGTTTATCATGTCGATGGGGACGGGCGGATGCGCGTTCAATTCAAGGTGCGCCCGAACCTTCCGGATGTCGACGCGCTGCCAGAGATCGGACTCGAGTTTGCGGTGGGCGATGCCGTGCGCGAGTTCTCCTGGCTCGGTCTCGGGCCCGGAGACTCGCTGCCCAACCGCAGGGCATCCGCGCTCTTCGGCCAGTGGCGTCTACCGGTCGCCGATCGCGACCTGGCGCGTCCGCGCTCGGGAGTCGAGCGGCTGGACCTCGGCTTGAGTGGCGAAGGGAGCGTCCGGGTTGACGGCCTCGTGGGTTTCCGCGTGGTGCCGGGCTCGTCCGGCGGCCGGCGCTTGCGCCTTTTTTCGCACCAGGCGGGGGCGTGGGTCAAAGGCGGGCCGCCCGAGCGCCCGCAATGGCGCCTCGACCTCGCCGAAGGCCGTGTGTTCGAGGGCGCCTTCGAGTTCTCGCCGCCGGTGCGGCCGTGAGAGCGGAAGGCTCATTGCGCCTATTTCTCATGAGCAGATGTATTCGAAAACTAATCACGATCCTTTCCGCGGCATTCGTCTTCCGGATTGCCGCTGCGACGCTCGGCGCGGCGGATCCAACCGACACCCTCATGATTGAGCACGTTGACGCGCTCCGGAGCCGCGGCCCGGCCGGCGGCGCGGCGATCGACTACCGGATCGACCCTGCGCTGCGCCATCCGGAAGAGTTCCGCCTGGAGCGCGCGGACGGCCGGGTGCGAGTCGTTGCGGGCGGACCAGCGGGCGCGCTTTACGGCGTGCAGGAGGCCTTGACGCCGCACTCCGTCGTCGGCGCGGAGGGCCGGCCCGATTTCGATCTGCGCGGCGCCGTGCTGATGATGCTCAGAGCGAGTTGGGCGTATCAGAGCGACCTCAGCCCGGAGGTGTATCCGTGGTTCTTCGACCGCCCCTTCATGACGCGCTATCTCGACTACCTCCTGTCGGCGCGCCTCAACACGCTGGTGCTCTGGTCCGGCCACCTCTTTCCCCACATCCTTGCGCTGCCGGAGTATCCCGATGCGTCGCAGTTCTCCCGCGACGAGATTCGCCGCAACCAGGAGCAGTTTCGCTGGCTCACCACCGAGGCGGCGAAGCGCAACATCACCGTCCTGACCCATTTCTACAACATCCACATCAGCGAGCACATGGCCAGGGCGCTCGGCCGAAAGGGAACGGAAGGCTCCGACGCGACGCGCTACATCGTGCCGGATGATTTTGTCCGGAAGTACTACGCCACAATCCTGTCGCGCTACTTTGCGGAGTTTCCGGGCGTGGGCTTGTACATCTGCCCGGGCGAGTCGCTCGCGCTCGACCAGCAGCAGGCGTGGTTCCGCGACGTCGTCTTCAAGGCCGCCCGCGAGAGCGGCAAGAACCCCAAGCTCATCATCCGCGACTGGACGCTTGATCCGGAGTTCAAGCGGGCGCTGCCCGGCCTCTACTCCAACCTGTATTCGGAACTCAAACACAACGACGAGACCATCACCAGTCCGTGGCCCGATCTGCGCCACCGCGACTGGAACGGTTTTCTGGGCGGCCATATCATCAACCTGCACGACCCGGCCGACACGACGCCTTATCGGGTGGGCAGCCCGCGGCTCCTCGGCGAGATGGTGCGGCACTGGAAGGAGGCCGATCTGTTCAAAGGCGCGTGGTTTTATCCGCCGCAGTGCTGGATCTGGCCCAACACCCTCGACGCCGTCGATACCGCCGGCGCCGCGAAGTCGCTCGTGAACTTCGAGCGCGACGAACTCTGGCACCTGCTCGAAGGCCGCTACCTCTGGCGGGCGGAGCGCGATCCCGCGGGTGAACAGGCCTGGGCCGCGGGCTGGCTCGGACGCAAGTTCGGCCGCCCGGACATCGGACGCCACCTCGTTGTATGGTATGACCTCACCGGCCCGATCCTGCCCGGTCTGCAGAATCTCACCGCCGTGCGTTTCGGTAATTTCTTTCCGACTTCGGTGGCGACGGTGCAGGCGACGGTCGACGACATTCTGTCCTATCGCACAAGGCTCGATGATCCCCGGCCGGAGGGCCCGACGGGCCTGACCAACCAGCGTTACTACAGCCAGCCGATCGACGCGTACACGCTCGAGCTTTACCGCGAACGTCACGGCGGCCGTGCGCTGCAGGACCCGCGCAGCCTGCCGGTCGCGCAACTTGCCGTCGAACTGGCCGCGGGCCGCGACGCCACCGGCTTCGTCCGGCCCGACGATCTGCTCGATCTTTATCTCGACATGGCGCGCCGGTCGGGCGACGCCGCGCGGGCGGCCGCGGCCCTCGGCGGCAACGATCCGGCGGAGCTCCAGCGCTTCGTGCAGGACAGCGAGTGCCTGATTCTCACCGTCGAGTATTACCGACTCAAGGTCCTTGCCGCCCTCGAGAAGAAGCGTTTCCAGCTCACCGGAGAGAAAGCGTGCCTGCCCCGGTTTCGAGGGTTGATGGAGGACTCGGTGAAGAAATACGAGGAGCTGTTCACCACCGCGCGCCGCTATTACCGCGCCGGCACGCCGATGTTTCACGCGCTTACGTGGGAGGCCACCTTCGAGAAACGCGTGAAGTGGGACTACGAGCTGCAGATGAAATGGCTCTCCGGCTTTGCGCCCTGAACGAAGAATCCAGCGCAACCACGAACCGAGCGGCCACAAGAGGCGCAAATGCGTCGTGATCAATTTCCATTCGGCCATGACGCCAACGAACATCAAGCGACTGAGTTTTTATCGTGCACGGTCACCGCTCTCGCGGCCGATCGCCGACGCCACGCATCACATCGACGAGATCGCGTTCCTTGTTGCCCGGCTCGAGCTCGCCAGCGGGGAGTTTGGCGAAGCTTATCTGCTCGCCTTCCATTATTCGCCGCAGGCCATCGCCGGCGCCCTGCGCGACGTCGAGCCGATGGTCGTCGGTCGCGAAGTTTCGGATACCGGGCGGTTCCTGCGCGATTACGATGGGGCCACCGAGTATTTCGGCCGCAGCGGCGTGCACCGGTGGGTGCAAGGCATGGTCAACCTCGCGATGTGGGACGCCTGGGCGCGCACGCTCGGCCAGCCGGTCTGGCGGCTCTTCGGCGTTCACCGCGATCGCGTGCCGCTCTACGGAAGCGGCGGCTGGCTTTCCTACAGCGTCGATGAGTTGCTCGACGAAGTGCGGCGCTACACGGCGCGTGGTTTCCGTGCGGTCAAAATCAAGGTCGGCTCGCCGGAGGCAGAGGCCGATCTCGAGCGGCTGCGCAAGGTCCGCGAAACGGTTGGCCCGCATGTGAAGATCATGATGGACGCCAACCAAGGTCTCGCGCTGCCGGGCGCCTTGCGTCTCGCCCGCGCCGCTGCGGCGCTCGACATTCACTGGTTTGAAGAGCCGCTGCCGAATACGGATTTCGACGGTTATGCCCGGCTCCGGCGGCAGGCGGGCATGTCGATCGCGATGGGCGAGCGGGAATTCGATCTTGTGCCGCTGCGCGAACTCATCCGGCGCGAAGCGATCGACCTGTGGCAACCTGACATCCTGCGACTCGGCAGCGTCGAAGCCTGGCGCGACTCGGCCGCGCTCGCCCACGCGCACCATGTGCCCGTGCTGCCGCATTACTACAAGGAATACGACGTGCCGTTGCTGATGACGGTGCCGAATGCCTGCGGCGCGGAGTCCTTCGACTGGATTGACCCCATCATTACGCAGCCGATCCGGATGGAAGGAGGCTTTGCGTATCCAAATTGTGGACCAGGGTGGGGCTTTCGCTTCAAGGAGAGCGCGCTCCAGCCGATCGACGGCGTATCGACGGCGCGCTGACAGCGCACGCTTGAGTCGCGCTCATGGTCCCGTTGCAGGGGGCGGCGGGACCGATTAATGACTAGCAAGCTCGGCGATTCTGTGAGAAAGGCGTCGCTCGCTATGCTGAGAATCACGGGTTGCGAGTGTGTCACGTCGCGGGGTGCTGCGAAGCCACCGCCAGGAGCCGGAACGCGGCTGAAATTGCGGGCACTCCTCGGGCGGCCGAGGCCTGCGCGCGCGGGCGTGCTGCTTGCGGCCGTTCTGCTCGTCGGCACGCTCGGCGCGAACGCCGCGGGCGCGACGGCGATCGCGCCGGTTCCCCCGCAGGCGGCGTTGCGGGTTGCCACGGTCCAAGTCCGGGTCGCGCCTGATCACCGCGACTGGACTTATCAGCTCGGCGAGCCGGCGAAGTTCCGGATCACGGTCACGGCCGACAACGAGCCGATCGACAACGTGTCGGTGACCTATGCCGTCGCGCCCGATATGAAGCCGGGCAAGCCCGCGACGGTGCCGCTGCCGCTGGAGGGGCTCGTCATCGATGGCGGCACGATGCGCGAACCCGGGTTTCTGCGTTGCATCGTGACGGCGGAGGTCGCGGGACGCACGTGGAGGGGCGTGGCGACGGCGGCCTTTGCGCCGGAGAAGATCCAGCCCCATCAGACCGAGCCGAAGGACTTTGAGGCGTTCTGGAGCGCCCAGCTCGCCCGGCTTGCCACGATTCCGCTCGAGCCGATGCTGACGCTGTTGCCCGACGCCTGCACCGACAAGGTGAATGTGTATCACGTGAGTTTTCGCACGGTGGGCGCCAGTTGGAACAACAATGTGGCGCGGATCTTTGGCATCCTCGGTGAGCCGAAGGCGCCGGGAAAATACCCGGCGATCTTGAAAGTTCCCGGCGCGGGCGTGCGGCCGTATTTTGGCGACAAGAAACTGGCGGCGAAGGGGGCGATCACCCTGGAGATCGGCGTCCATGGCATTCCGGTGAACATGCCGGAAAGCGTTTACGGCGCACTGCAGGCGGGCCCGCTGAACGGCTACTGGCTGTTCAACCTCGATGACAAGGAGACCTACTACTACCATCGCGTTTACCTGAGCTGCGTGCGGGCGAACGATTTCCTCGCCTCGCGGGAGCTGTGGGATGGCAAGAACCTCCTGGTGATGGGCGCGAGCCAGGGCGGGCAGTTGACGCTCGCGACGGCGGCGCTGGATCCGCGGGTCACGGGGCTCGCGGCCACGCATCCGGCTTTCTGCGACGTGGCGGCGGAGCTGCACGGGCGCGCGGGCGGCTGGCCGCATCCGTTCGCCCCGGATTGGGCGGCGGGGACGCCGTCGAAGCACGCCACGCCGGCGAAGATCGAGACGGCGGCCTACTACGATGCGGTCAATTTCGCGCGCCGCATCAAGGTCCCTGGGTATTATAATTGGGGATACAACGACGATGTCTGTCCGCCGACGTCGACCTACGCGGCCTACAACATCATCACCGCGCCCAAAACGCTCGGGCTGACGCTCGAACTCGCGCACAGCTATACGCCGGAGCAGCAGGACGCGATCAACGGCTGGGTAAGCAGATTTCTCGGACTCGAGGACCGCTGATAGCTGCCAAAGGGCAGGGACCGACCTCCGGGCGGTCCGCAAGGGGAGCGGGCCCTGCGACGCTAACGCGCAGCCTCGACCGCCGGGGGGCGCTGGGTGGCGACGTGGTAGGCGGCCAGTTCTTCTTCCCGTCGCGCGGCGGACCAGGCGCAGAGTTCGGCCATCCACGTGGCCACGGTTTCGGCGGTCCGTTCAGGAGCGGCGCTGTAGTAATGCCAGCCGCTGCGGCGCAGCAGGACGTCGTCGAGATGGATCGCCCATTCATTGCGCACGTAGTGCTCCACCGCCTCCTGCGAGCATGCCGGCGGCACGATCGCGCTGTAGCGGGCGGCGCCGGCCTCCAATAGCGGCTCGACGGCGGTGCGGCACGGCTTGGCGGCGATGCCGAGGTGGCGGACGATCTGGTCGACCGTTTGCTCGGACATCAATCGGTACGTCGTGAGCTTGCCGCCGGCAACATCCCACCAGGCCGGTTCGGGACAACGTATCTGGTGGGCGCGGGAGATGTCGGACGGCGTGCCGTCGGGATTGGCAATCAGCGGGCGCACGCCGGCCCAGCTGCTGAGCACGTCGGCTTCGCGCAGGACGACGCCGGGGAAGAATTCATTCGTGGCGCGCAGCACGTAACGGATGTCGTCCGCGTCGACGGCGACCTCCTCCGGGCGGGCCTGATAATCGGTGTCTGTCGTGCCGATGATGATACGTTCGCCCCAGGGCAGGACGAAGAGGATGCGTTTGCCCTCGGTGATCACCACGGCGGACGGGACCGGCAGCCGGCGACGATCGATCACAATATGAATGCCCTTGCTCAGCCGCAGTTTCACTGCGCTGTGGGGCAGGTGATCGGCCCAGGGGCCGGTGGCGTTGACAATGGCTTGGGTGCGAACGTTCAGCGTTTGTCCGCCGAGGCGGTCCTCGATCCCGGCGATCCACAGGCCATCGCGACGCTGCGCGTCCTGGAAGCGGGTGAAATTCAGGAGCGTGGCGCCGTGATTCCCGGCGGAGCGCAGCGTGTCGAGCACGAGCCGGGCGTCGTTGGTCAACGCGTCGAAATAGCGAACGGCGCCGGCGAGCCGTTCTGTCCGCAAGGCCGGCAGCATTTGTTGCGTTTCGCTCCGGGAAAAGCCTCGCGAAGGCTGGAAGTTCCGGCCGCCGCAGAGCAGATCGTAGAGTTTCACACCGATGCGCAACTGCCACAGCGGACGGCCGTCGCCCTGGTAGGCGGGAAACACGAAGCCGAGCGGCTCGGCGAGATGCGGCGCGATTTTCTGCACGATCTTCTTCTCGACGCTCGCCTCGTGCACGAGGCCCACGCGGCCTTGCTCGAGGTAGCGCAGACCTCCGTGGAGGAGCCGGCTCGAACGGCTGCTGGTGCCGGCGGCGAAGTCGTGCTGGTCAACCAAACCGACTGACAGTCCGCGCATCGCGGCGTCGCGCGCGATGCCGCTGCCGACGATCCCGCCGCCGATGACCAGCAGGTCGAAGGTCGCGCCGCCGAGGCGGGCGAGGGCGTTGCTACGCTTGAAGACAGGATCCGTGCTCATAGGGAAAAGGGATCGCGGCGCGCCTCCGCCAGGAGCGCCCCAAACTCGGCGAGGCTGGGAACGACCAGATGTGGCGGCGGCTCGGCGCGGGCAGCGTCGGCCTCGGTGGCTTCGCCCGTCAGCACCAGAACACCGAAGGCAGATGCACGATGCGCCATGAGGACGTCAGTGTAGATGCGGTCGCCGACCATCGCAATCTGACGTGGCTGCAAACGGTGGCGGTGAAGGATCCCGCCGAGCATCGCCGGATCGGGTTTGCCGAGAACGACGTCGGGGGCGTGTCCGGTCGCCATTTCCAGCAGCGCGCAGATGGCGCCGCAGTCGACCAGCACGGTTGGCTGATCCGTCGGGCACACCCGGTCGGGATTCGTCGCCACGAACAGCTTGCCCTTCTGTATCCACCACGCCGCCCGGCAGACGCGTTCATACAAGAGCGTCAGGTCAAAACCGACGACAACCGCGTCGGGAGCGTCGTTCGCGTTGTCTTCGGTCAACACGAAGCCGGCTTCCCGGAACTGGGAGAGCATGCTCGGCGTCCCGAGCGTGAAGATCCGTCGCACGTCCGGCCGGTGGGCACACAGGTAGTCGATCGTCGCCTGAGCCGACGTGTAGAGCTCCCCGGGCGATGCGGTGAGGCCCATCTTGCCCAGGTGCGCCAGGTAATCGCGCGAGCTTTTCGAGGGATTGTTCGTCAGGAACGTGTAACCGATGCCCAGTTCGCGCAGTTGGGCGAGGAAGGGCAGGGTGCACGGAAACAGCGTGCCGCCCTTGTAGATCGTGCCATCCATGTCGAGCGCGACATGGGAGATCTCGCGCAGCCCCTGCAGCGCGGAGGCGGGGATGCCGGAAAGCGTCGTAGTTGGAATCATATTACGCGCTGGACTCGCTGTACCCGTGCGCTTTGGACGGCCAGGCGAGGATGAACATGAAGGTTCCCACGGCGCCGACGGCGAGCAGGGCGCCGAAGGCGACGTTCCAGCCGGCCCGCTGGACGAGCAGGCCGAGGCCCCAGCCCGAGACGAGCGTGCTGGCGTAGCCGAAAAGGCCGGTGAGCCCCGCCGCGGTGGCCGAGGCGCGTTTCGTCGCGAGGTTGGCGGCGGTGATGCCGATGAGCGCCTGCGGCCCGTAGATGAAAAAGCCCGCCGCGCCGAGGAGCAGGGCGGCCGTGACCGGTGATTGCGCGGGCAGCTTCCAGAACGCGGCGAGCGCCGCGCAGGCGCCGATCATCCCGAAGACGCAGGTGCGCGAGCCGCGGCCGCCGAAAACCCGGTCGGTCACCCAGCCGGCCAGCAGCATGCCGACCAGTCCGGCGACCTCGAAACCCGCGACCATCCAGCCCGCGTGGTGGAGCGAGAACCCCTTCATCTCCTTCAAAAGCGTCGGGCCCCAGTCGAGCACGGCGAAACGCAGGATATATACGAAGAAATTGGCGAACGAGACGTACCAGATGTAGGGATTTCCGAATACATGCTGACGGACGAAGGACTTGTATTCGGCCGAGTTCTTGTCCTCGGTGTGCGAGTCATTGGCCGCGCCGGCGACCTTGATTTCCGGCAGGCCGACCGAACTCGGGGTGTCGCGCAGGAGGATGAACAGGATCCCGCCGGCGACCGTGCACAGGATGGCCGGAGCGAAGAAGCACCAGCGCCAGCCGAAGCCGACGATGTATCCACAAAAAACGACAGCGATCCAGGCGCCGATCGAGTGCGAGGTGTTCCAGACCGACATTTTCGTGGCGAGTTTCTCGGGCGGAAACCAGTGGGTCATCAGCCGGCAGCACGGGGGAAATCCCATGCCCTGCACCCAGCCGTTGATCATCCAGGCGATGCCGAGCAGCAGCACGGTCGAGCTGAAGCCGAAGAACACGTTGGCGCCGACCGAGAGCATCAGGCCGGCAACCATGAAATAGCGGGCGTTGGCGCGGTCGGCCCAGGGGCCGTTCACGAACTTCGAGAGCCCATACAGGAGGCCGTGCAACGTGAGGAACAGCCCGAGGTCGGCCTTGGTGATGTGCAGGTCCTCCTGCATCGCGGGCATCGCGATGCTGAGGTTCTTGCGCACGAAATAGAACGCTGCGTAGCCGAACATCGTGGCGATCAGCGTCCGCGTCTGCCAGTAGCGGAATTTCGCGGCGGTGCCGGCCGGCTCCGCAGCCGGTGAGGAGAGGGTGGATTTTCCGAGGGCGGCGGCGTCGTTCATGGAGTGCGCGGGGGCGAGGTGTGCGAGGAAGTGGTTTCCCAGATGCCGCCCCGGCCGAACAGCGTGGTGAGCGCGCCGTCGAGCGTGCCGGTGCGCACGGTCAGATCGAGTACGGTGAAGCGCCGCCGGATCGCATGGGCGCGGTGAAAACTCTCCCGCAGGCGCTCACGGGTGATGCCGATCGACTCGGGTTCCGTGGGCGCACCGACCGCGGCGAGGCGCGCCTTCAGCTCGGCGAAGGGGATCAGTTGGGCGCGGAGTCGCTCGCGCGTCGCGGGCCAGACGGTCCGCAGTTGTTCGAGCTGCGCCTGGAGCGCCGCGCGGGAGAGGTGCTTGGCCAGCGTTTCGGCCACGGCGGTGGCGGTGAAATCGTCGCGTGCGAACTGCGCTCGCACCGCGGCCTCGGCTTCGGCCGGCTCCGGCCACCGGGCGCAACAGTGCTCCACGTCGAGCTGCTCGAGCGGCTGCCGCAACAGCTCTTCGTAGAGCGCGGTGACCGCGAGCGTGGCAATGCCGACTTTGAAGCCGTGGGAAGGCGCTTCGCCGTCATGGGTGTGGTGCTCCATGTCCCACAGGTGGCTGAACTGGTGCTCGGCCCCGGAGGCGGGCCGGCTCGATTTCGTCCACTGCATCGCGAAGCCGCCGAGCATGAGCCCCTCGACAAGGGGAAGAATTGTGGTTTCGCGTCCGGCGCGCGCGCCCGCCGGGTTGGCGAGCGCCTCGCGGAGACCGCCCTGCACGAGCGCCCACGCGCGCGGATCGATCACCTCGGCTCCCACCGCATCGGCGAGAATCCAGTCGGCGCCCGCGGTGATCTTGGCGATCAAGTCCGCGTAGCCCGACGCCGTCATCGGCGCCGGCGCCCGGCAGATCACGTCGGTGTCGGCGATCACCGCGCGCGGCGCGGGGCAGTTGAAGGTCTGCTTCGCGCCTTCAAACGTGATCGAGGCGCCAAACGCGGTATAGCCGTCCATCGATGCCGCGGTCGCGACGCACAGATAGTCCCGACCCGCCCGATGGGCGGCGAGCTTGGTGAGGTCGTTGATCGTGCCCGAGCCGACGGCGACGGGAATGGCGTCGTGCGTGCGCAGGGCCGCTTCGAGGCGTTCGACGAAGCGGTATTCCGCGTAGAGCCCGGCGTCGGAGAACACAAACGGCTCGAGACGCGCGAGACCCGCGGCGCGCAAACACTCCGCGATGCGCCGGCCGGCCACGGCCAGGGTGGTGTCGTCGCAAATCACGATTGCGTGGGCGCCGGGAAACTGTGCGCGGAAGACCTCCGCCGCCTGTGACAGCGCCCCGGGACCGACCAGGAGCGCGCGCGTTTCGCGCGCGGAGCTCAGGGCCTCTTCCAGGCTGAGTCGGGCCGGCCGGGACGCGTGAGCGGAGGGAGCAGGAGTGAAGGCGGACAAGGGCATCGAACGGGATGAGTCGGGAAAATGAGGCGGCGGAAAGCGTCAGCGGGCGGCGCGCTTCCGGTCATAGTAGGCTTTCAATTCGCGCATCGTGATGTCGGGGTGGTCGGTCGCGAACGACATGAGCCCGAGGTCCAGGAGCTCGGCGTAGACTCCGGGATCGGAGGTGTAGGGGAGAGTTTGATACACGATTCCGTGGGCGCGCAGCTTTTCGCCGAGCTCGATGAGGAAGGCGCGGGAGAGCGTGAAGGGCTCGGGGCTGGCCTTCGCCGCCTCGATCGAAACACCGAGCCGAGCCGCCGTCGTGCCCGCGATGGCGAGCGCCTCTTCGAGCGAACGGTTGGGAAAGGTGTGGATCTGGATCTGTGTGATTCCCTCGAAACCGGTCTTCTCAAGCTCGGCGATGCGCGCGCGCAACTGCGGCTCCGTGCCGCGCATCCAGAGCAGCGTGTCCGACGCCGGCACGAGGGTCTTCCATTGGCGGAGCTGCTCCGGCTTGGGCGAGGCGAGGACGATTTGTTTCCCGACGCCGGCCGCACGGACCTCGTTCGCGAGCTTTTCGAAATCGACGTTCTTGATGTCGAGATAGAGGTGGCGCTCCGGGCGGCCGGCCATCGCCGCGAAGGCCTCGCTGAGCTTCGAGACGCGGCGGCCCTGAAACGCCTCGCCCTTCCAGGCGCCCACGTCGAGCTGCGTCAGCTCGGCGAACGTGAGGTCCTTCACGCCCTTCCTGGCAAGCTCGGGCGTGACGCCCTTCACGACCCGGCTGAAGTTCTCATCGTGAAACGTGACGATGATCCCATCGCGCGTCATGCGGATGTCCGACTCCGGATACGTGCCAAGCTTCCAGCCGAGTTCGAAGGCGGCGACGGTGTTTTCCTCGGCGAGCACACCGGCGCCGCGGTGGCTCTGCACGATGACGTTTTCGAACGCGATATGATCAACGATGTTCCAGTCGCTGACCATCGGGCCTGCCGGGGCCGGTGCCGCGCGAAGTGGAAGCGTGAATACCGCGCACGCGGCGAAGAAGAGCGATGGTTTCATTTTTGGGAGAATTTCGTTTTGAGCGACCTCGACGGAGCAGAGCGTTTGGTGGCGAGCAGCGTCAGCGCGCCGGTTTCATCGATGACGAGCGACTTGATGATCCCGCCTTCGATGGCCGCCAGAATCGCCTCGGAGCGGTCGCTCCCGGAGACGACGGCGATCACCTGCGGGATTTTTCGCAGCTGCTCGATGCGGATGCTGATCACACGGTCGCGCCAGGAGGTGGCGCACTCGTCGCCATGAGCGTCGAAGAAGCGTCCGCAAATTTCACCGACGGCGCCGGCCTTTTCCAGTTCGCGGATGGACGCCGGCGTCAGCGTGCCGCGTTCGGCGAAGACGGAGTTCTGCAACGTGCCGAGACCGACGATCGCCGCGCTGGAGTCATCCCATTGTTGCCGCACTTTGCGAACCTGGGTGAGAGCGAGCAGGACGTCGCGCGTCCGTCGTTCCGGAATGAAGGCGGGCGTGTTCAGGGCGAGAAAGGTGCCGCCGCACCGCTGGGCGAGTGCGCGCCCGATTTCCTGCGCGTCGAATTCGCTTACGTTGGAGTCGACGCTGCCCATCGCCTGCACGACGGTGATCGCCTTGTCGGAGGACTCCGGCAGACTCTTCGCGAGTTCGTGGAGCGTGCGTCCGCCGGCCAGGGCCACCGTCGCCCCGGCAGCGATCAACTCGTCGACTGCGCGCGCCCCGAGATGACCGACGGCGCGTCGCAAGTCGGCCGCGCCGAGTCCGTCGGCAAGCTTCGGTACAATCGCGGTTGCGAGGCCGAACGTCTGGCAGAGCTGTTGTTCCAGCTCCGTCCGTCGCTCCTCGCAGTTCGACACGGTGATGCGGACGATCCCGCGCTGCCGGGCGAGGGCGAGTAGGCGGGACACCTTGGGCTGGGAGACATTGACGAGCCGCGCCACCTCGTTCTGCGCCAGACCGTCGAGGTAGTAGAGGCGGGCGGCGAGGCGAAGTTGGTCTTCGGAATAAATATGCTGCATCAACAACTACACTGTTACCGGTGTGCCGTTTCGACTGTCAAGCTGGATACCGCCCGGAGGCTACGTGGGGCGCGGCAGGCTCGCGGCGGGACGAAGCGGGAGCGGGCCGGGAAAACCAGCGACGGCGAGAGGCGTTCGCCTTTCCTTTCTCGCGGAACGAGCGGAAATGATCTCACGCTCCGGTGGCGGCGG
This sequence comes from Opitutaceae bacterium, assembly GCA_036406235.1. Classification (GTDB taxonomy): domain Bacteria; phylum Verrucomicrobiota; class Verrucomicrobiia; order Opitutales; family Opitutaceae; genus DASWVO01. The sequence goes on along the minus strand of DASWVO010000062.1, from coordinate 3,635 downwards.
GCCGTTGGGCCGCGGCGGTGCGTTTCCGGGAGCGGACTGTGGCTGATATTCCCTCAGCTCGAGGAGGAGCGTGGTCGGGCTCCTGCCGGCCGGAGCGGCGATTTACTTTTTCGCCTTCTTGGCGGCGGGCTTGCGGGGCTCCGTGCCGGAGCTCGCGGCGATCGCGAGCAGGGCCGTGGCACCGGCTTCGTCGATTACCAGTCCCTTCACGAGCTGGCCGCGGATAGCGCCGAGCAGCGCGGCAGAGCGGTCACTGCCGGAGACGACCGCGAGCACCTGCGGCGCCCGCCGGAGTTGCTCGACGTCGGCGCTCATCACGCGATCGCGCCACGAGGTGGCGCACTCGTCGCCGGCGGCGTCAATGAAGCGTCCGCAGATCTCGCCGATGGCGCCGGCTCGGCGCAGATCGTTGAGTTCCGCGGCGCTGAGCACGCCGCGCTCGACGAAGACGGAGTTTTCGAGGGTGCCGACGCCGACGATGGCGAGATTGGCGTGATCAAGAAGCTCATGAACATGGCGAATCTGTTCGAGTTTGAGCAGCGCGTCGCGCGTGCGCTTGTCGGGCATGTAGGCGGGAGTGTTAAACGCGAGAAACGTTCCCCCGAGTCGCTGGGCCATCACGCGCCCGACCTCCTGTGCATCGAAGGCGTTCACGTTGGAATCCACGCTGCCCATCGCCTGCACGACAGTGAGGGCCTTGTTGTGCGGCTCGGGGAGGTGCTGCACCAGGTCGTGGATGGTCCGGCCGCCGGCAAGCGCCACCACGTCCTTGGGCTTGATGAGGGCGTCGACGGCGGCAGAGGCAAAGTGGCCCACCGCGCGCCGGAGATCGGAGCTGCTCAGGCCGTCGATCGCTTTGACCACGATCGCGGTCGAGAGCGCGAAACGCTCGCAGAGCTGCCCTTCGAGATCGCGGCGGCGCGGCTCATAGTCGGCGACGGTGATCCGCACGATGCCGCGCTCGCGCGCGAGCGCGAGCAACCGGGAGACTTTTGCCTGGGAAACTTTGACGAACTTCGCGACCTCGTTCTGTCCGAGACCGTCCACGTAATAAAGGCGGGCGGCCAGGCGCAGGCGATCGTCGGAATAATTAGGCGGCATGGGAATTGAAGGGATCGCGTCGCAACACCCAGCGGCCGTCAAGCCACGAGCAGCCGGGGTGTTGTTGCGTGGACGGCTGCCGCAGGGAGCGTGACCGCAGCGCTTTTCGCCGTCGGCAAACGGGCCGGGCCGCCCTGCGTGCGACCCCTTCGAGCGGCGCGTGCACCGGCGGGCAGCTTGTCCGCCGTATGGCGCTACTGGCGACGGTGGCTCGCTGCACACCAGCCGCGGCTTGCGAAAAATCGAAACTAGGTTTCACAGACACGCGAAAACGCCATGGCTACTTACATCTACGAAACGATTCCCCAGCAGGCCGGCCAGCCCCCCGTGCGCTTCGAAGTGCAGCAGTCGATGAAGGACGCTCCGCTCACGCTGCATCCCGAGACTGGCGAGCCGGTGCGCCGGGTGGTGAGCGGAGGCTACGGATTTTACGGTGCTTCGGTGGAGAAGGCGGTCCCGCCGCCGCCGCCCTGCGGCGCGCAATGCGGCTGCTTTGGGCAGAACTGAGGTGAAAAGCGCCGAAGGCGCATCAGCGGACGGTGGCCGGGGCTCTCTTTGCTTCAGCCATCCCTTGACGGGTTTGTCGGCGTCAGGCGCCGGCGGTAAACCTGCCTGCCGAGCGAAGGGCAGGTTCGAACGGCCACGCGTGAGCGGCAAGTCGCAGGCTCGAACACGCTCAACCCTCGGCGGAATTGCTTTAGAACGTGTCGCCCTTCCAGCCCCACATACCGCGGCTGGCGCTGATGAATTTCACGTAGACCCGGTCGGCGGGGATGCCGAGGTGTTTCTCGATCATCTCGCAGAGCACCTTGCTGAGGGTGCGGGTTTTCCGGGCCGGCAGGCCGACGGCTTTGAGCTCGAGGAAGGCCACGGGATCGTCGGTGCCGGCGAAGAGCATGCTCGTATTGGGTTGCAGCGCGACCATCACGAATTCCTCGGGTTTTTCGAGTTCGTCGGCGACCAGGGAGGACGCTTCGCGCAGCACGGCGCGCTCGGCCTTTTTGCTGACGGGGAGGTTCGTCTGAATTTTGAGGTAGGGCATGACAGTGGGATTGGACGTTGAGCAGGGTAAACTCGGGCCCACGAGCGGCCTCTTACGTCAGGGAGTTTGCATCGACGCCGCCGGACTGTCGAATGTTCCCGTGCCAAAATTCGCCGCCAAGACGCAGCATGCAGTGCGCACCTACTATGTCGTTCCGTGCTGCCTGCTGCTGTTCAACCTGTGCGTGGAGATCGTTTCCTACAAAGCGAAGATGATTTCGCACCCGTGGCTCCGAACCGCGTTCATTATGGGGATGGTGATCGGTGGGGCGTCGCTCGTGGCCTTCGCGGTCGCGCCGGCAATCACGGCGCTGGTGCGGACGCTGCATCGTGGCAGCCGGCAGGGCGCAGGTGTCGTGGGCGAGGTCGTGTTTCTGGTGCTACTCGGCGTGACGATTTTCTGGCTTTACTACCAGGTCTACATCGTTGGCCCGGAGAGCGTGCTGCCAGCGGGCTGGGTAAATCCGCCCGGGGCGCGCTGAAGCGGGGCGGGCTCAGGTGCGGGCGTGACGCTGTTCGCTTTCCGCGCGGCAGCGGAATCTCAACATTTTGCGGCCTTCAGGCGGGTTTTCTAACCCCTTCTTCCTGAATGGCTGCCCGGGCTGGGATCGAACCAGCGACCAAGTGATTAACAGTCACCTGCTCTGCCACTGAGCTACCGGGCAACTTGGCGAAAAGAGTCGTCGAAAAACAGGCCGGCGGGTGGCGTTGTCAATGCTCCTTTTGCGTCGAAACGCAGATTTTCGCGGCCCCGCCAAAGATTTGGTTGCGTACACCGAGAGCGATTCTATTTCTTCGCACTCTTTTCCACTACGCCTGCCTCCAATTCCGGAGCGACAGGGGGAACGAAAACCATGAAAACTCAGCTCTCGCTCAACGTCGCACCTCGCGCTCAAACCGGCCGCTCCGCCTCCCGCCGTCTGCGCAAGGTCAACCAAATTCCCGCGATCCTTTACGGCAAGCACACCAGCCCGGAGAAGCTCGCGGTTGATGCCCCCGAATTTACGCGGCTCCTCAAGGCCGCCGCCGGTCGTTCGGTCCTCATCGAGCTTTCGCGCAAGGACAAGGGCGAGAAGGCTCTCTCCTTCCTCCAGGAAGTGCAGCGCGACCCGCTCACCGATCGCTATCTCCATGTTGACCTGCAAGAGGTCAAAGCGGACGAGAAGTTCGAGATCAACGTTCCCGTCCTCGTCGTCGGCGAAGCCTACGGTGTGAAGACCCAGGGCGGCGTGCTCGAGATCGCGGCCCACACGGTCCGCATCCGCTGTCTACCCAAGGATCTGCCGCCCGCGATCGAGGTCGACGTCACCGAGCTGAAGCTCAACGAGACGATCAAGGTCGGTGCGCTGAAGGCGCCTGCCGGCGTCGAGCTGCGCAGCCCGGCCAGTCAGCCGGTCGTGGCGTGCCTCGAGATCGCCGAGGAAGTCGTTGCGACGCCCGCCGCCGGGGCCGCTCCCGCCGAGGGTGCCGCGGCCGCTCCGGCCGCCGGTGCC
>DASWVO010000061.1:0-9337 GCA_036406235.1 Opitutaceae bacterium | reverse complement strand
GGCTTGACGAGCGCAAGGAGCGCGCGCTCGCGGCCGAGTCATGCGCGCACCTTGCGGTGAAAACCGCCTCGCTCGACACGCCGGCGCGCGCCCTCTCCGGCGGCAATCAACAAAAGGTCGCCCTCGCGCGCTGGCTGGCGACCGAGCCGCGCGTGTTGATCCTCGACGAGCCGACGCAGGGCATCGACGTCGGCGCGAAGGCGGAGATCCACCGGCTGATGGGCCGCCTCGTGGAGCAGGGGCTCGCGATCATCCTGATCTCCTCGGAGCTGCCCGAGCTCCTCGGCATGGCCGACCGCATCGCGGTGTTGCGCCGGGGACGTCTGGCCGGCGTCCTGCCGGCGCGCGGCGCGACCCGCGAGGCGGTGCTGCACCTCGCGATGGAGGATGCGGCATGAGGCGACTTGCCTGGGAGCGCGGGCCGCTGGCCCGCTCATTTACGAACCATGCGGGCCGGCCGCCCGCGCTCCCATCGTCATGAAACCCCGCGCGCGAGAACTCGCCCTGCTCGCGGCCATCGCGGGCCTGTTTCTGCTCCCGCTGCTCGGGGTGCCGGGTTTCTACACGGCCGGCAATCTCCGCAACCTGCTGATCGACAACCTGCCGGTACTCGTGGCGGCGATCGGCATGACGGTCGTGATCGTTACGGCGCAGATCGACATCTCGATCGGCTCGCAGTTCGTCGTCTGCGGCGCGCTCGCCGGGCTGGCGGCCAAAGCCGGTGCGCCGATGCCGCTGGTGGTGCTTGCGGTGCTCGCGGCGGGGGCGCTGCTCGGTGCGCTCAATGGCGCGCTGGTTACGCGCGCCGGTATCCCCGCCATCATTACGACGCTCGCCACCATGGTGATCTTGCGCAACGGCATCATCCGCGCGACCGGGGGCGACTGGATCCAGAATCTCCCGCCCGGCTTCCAGTGGTTCGGCTTGGACCAGTCGATCGCGCAACCACTCTACGCGCTCGCGGCTGCGGCGCTCTTCGGCGCCGCCGCGTGGGCGCTGCGCCACTCGGCCGCCGGGCGGGCGTTTTATGCGGTCGGCTGCGATCATGAAGCCGCGCGTCGCGTTGGGCTCAATCCGCCGGCGGTGGTGCTGGGCGCTTTTGTGCTCATGGGGGCGCTCACCGCAGCGGCCGCGTTGTTCAACTTCACGCGCTACCCGACAATCGAGACGAACGCCGGCCTCGGCTTCGAGCTGAAGGTCATCGCCGCCGTGGTCGTGGGCGGCACGGCGATCACGGGCGGGCGCGGCTCGCTCGTGGGAACGCTGCTCGGCGTCGTCCTGCTCGGCACAATCGGGACGGTACTCACGTTTCTGCACGTGAACCCGGCTTGGGAAAAAGCGGTGCAGGGCGCGATCATCCTCGCCGCCGTCGTGAGCGACACCGCGCGCTCGAAGGAGGCGGCAACGTGAGCAGTCGCCGTTGCGGTCGTTTGGAGGTCGGGCTTTGCGCCCGACAGCGGGCACCTTCGACAAGCCTGTCGGGCATAAACCCGCCCCACACGAGAGGAACGTCGCATGAGTGACCGGCGCCTGCTTTCCGCCGCTCCTCCGCCCTTCCTCGCGCGCTGGTCGCCCAATGGCGAGGCGGTGCTGCTGGCGGTTCTTGGACTCGAGCTGGCGGTATTCGGGATCGCGGGCGATCGCTTTTTCACGTGGGGCAACGTCTTCGAGATCGCGCGGCTCGCCGCCGAGGTGGGCCTGCTCGCGTTTGGGCTCACGCCCGTCATCAAATCCGGCGGCATCGATCTGTCCGTGGGCTCGATGATGGGGCTCGCGGCCGTGGCGGCCGGCGCGGCGTGGTCGGTGCTCGGCTGGCCGATCTGGCTCGCGGCCCTGGCGGCGCTCGGGGTAGGCGCGGCGGGCGGCGCGCTACACGGCGTAGTGATTTCCCGGTTACGCGTGCCGCCGCTCATCGTGACTTTGGGCACGTTCTCGCTCTACCGCGGCCTGGCGGAGGCGGCGACCGGCGGCTACGTGAGCTACACGGGTTTCCCCGCGGGGTTTCTCGCCCTGGGGCAGGGCTATCTCGGAGGCTTTCTCCCGGTGCAACTGCTCGTGGTGCCGGTGGCGTTCCTGGCGCTGTGGCTCGCACTGCACAGGGCGGTGTGGGGCCGCGAACTCACCGCCCTCGGCTTCAACCTCGACGGCGCCCGTTTCGCGGGCGTGGCGGTGGACCGCGTGCGGATGCGGGCGTATGTTGCTTGCGGCGCGCTCGCCGCGCTGGCCGGGCTGATCTACGTGGCGCGCATCGGCCAGGCCAAGGCCGATGCCGGGCTTGGCTACGAGTTGCCGGCGATTGCGGCGGTCGTCCTCGGCGGCACCTCGATTGCGGGCGGGCGCGGCACGCTCCACGGCACGCTGCTCGGTTTGCTGTGTCTGGTGGTGCTGCAAAACGGCCTGCGCCTCGCCGGCCAGCCGAGCGAGATCGCGGGCCTCGCCACCGGCGTGATCCTCGTGGGAGCGATCGCGCTCAACCAACTCGCCGGCCGGGCCCGCCGCACCGCTCCCGCCGCGCCCTCCCCGGACTCCGTTTCCGTCCACCCCGACGAACTCCCTATGAAAAACAGCCAGGTTGCCCTCATCATCGGCGCGATCCTCGCCGGCGCGGTGCTCATCGCCGCGAGCAATATTTTCCTCGCGCGCTCCCTCTCCCAAAAAATCGAGGCGCTCCCGCGCGCGGCGGACAGCGGCTCGCCGTCGGCCTCGGCGCGGCCGGTGCCGACGAAAAAGCTCCTCGTCGCGCTCACGCCCAAGGCCAAGGCCGATCCGTATTTCGTTTCCTGCAAGCAGGGGGCGGACGAGGCGGCAGCGCAGCTCGGCGTCGAGTTGCTCTGGGACGGTCCGACCGATCCGGACCCGGCGCGGCAGAACGAGCTCATCGAGGCGTGGATCACCCGGGGCGTCGACGTCATCGCGGCCAGTTGCGCGAGCCCGGAGGCGATCTCGACCGTGTTGCGCAAAGCTCAGCAGCGCGGCATCAAGGTCCTCACGTGGGACGCCGACGCGAAGCCCGACGCGCGCAGCTTTTTCGTCAATCAAGCCACGGCCGAGGGCATCGGCAGCACGCTGGCCGACGAAGGCGCACGCCTCGCCGGCGGCCGCGGCCAGTATGCGATCATCACCGCGTCGCTCACTGATGCGAACCAGAACGAGTGGATCAAGTTCATCAAAGCCCGCATGGCCGCCGCGCATCCCGACATGCAGCTCGCGGCGATCCATCCATGCGATGGGCAGCGGGACAAGGCGATGACGGAGACCAAGAACATCACGCGCGCCTACCCCGAGGTGAAGGTGATCCTCGCGATCTGCTCGCCCGCGGTGCCCGGTGCGGCGGAGGCGCTGAAGCAGGAGGGCCGCAGCAACGTGAAACTTACGGGCTTGTCCACGCCTGGTCTCACGCGCGACTACGTGCACGAAGGCTGGGCGCAAAGCGTCGTGCTCTGGAACACGCGCGATCTGGGCTATCTCACGGTCGCCGCCGCCCGGGCGCTGCACGGCGGCACGCTCGCGCCGGGCACGACCTCGCTCGACGGCGGCCGCCTCGGCACCCTACAGGTGGCGGGCGACCAGATACTCCTCGGTAAGCCGTTCGTGTTCACAAAAGAGAACATCGACCAGTTTCAGTTCTGAGGCGCCGGCGATTGGGCGATGTCGGGCGGGGGTCGCTCAACGGTTGACGTGAAGAAGGCTTGCCTCTCGGGTGCGACTGGCCCTTCGACTGGAATGTCTTTCTTCAGGAATGCCAGCCCTTCTCCGCTTCCACCGGCAAGTTCGCCGCCCCGCCCGATTCCTCGCGGCGTGCCTCACGCTGGCGGGCGCGTTGCTCGGGGGAGCGCAGACGGTGCCGCTGCCCGCGGCGAGTGTGCCGACGGATGTGCCCATCGTCGTGCTCGATGAGGTCCTGGTGCAGGGCCGCGACGACGATGAAGGCTACGATCCGACCGGCATGGGGGCGCGGGAGGTGGAGTTGTACGAACCGCCGTTTGCGAATGACCTGCTGCTCAACGACGTGCCGGACGACGAACTCAGCGGCGAACTCACCCTTGAGCTCGGCCACGCGGCGGGCGCGAGCCCGGCGGAACTCGCGACCGGCACCGATCGCGTGAACCTCCGGGGGTTTCCCACGCCGCGCCTGCGCAACGGCTTCGCGCAGACCGGCATCCCGGAGGTGCTTGACGTCGAGCGCGCCGAAATGATCCAGGGACCGCTCACGCCCGTGCTGGGGCTGGGGGCGCCGGGAGGTATTCAGAATTTTGTCACGGCGCGCCCCCGTGCGCGGCCGCTGACCCGCGTGCAGTTGAGCGTCACCAGCGAGGACCTGCGCCGTGCCCGCCTCGAGACCACCGGCGTGACCCGGCCGAAAAAGGCCTGGCACCGCGTCGCGCTCGCGTGGGAGCGCAAGGATGGCCCGGAAACTTTTGCGACCCGCGAGACGGTCTCCGCCAGCGTGGCGCTCACCTGGAAGCACAGCCGCGCTGCGAGCACCCTCGTGCAGGTCGCCTACTCAGGCTTCGAGGGCAATCCCTCGCCCGGCGTGCCCGAGTATCGCGCGTCGCGCAACACGCCGATCCTCGGGCCGTACCGGCCGCTGGCCGATTTTCACGCCTACGGCCCCGATTCCGGCGTGCGGCGCCGCACCGCCAGCGCCAGCGCGCAATTCGAGGCGCAGGCCAGCCGCCACGTGAGCGTGCGCGCCTCGCTCGTGGCGCTCACCCGCGAGCTCGACGAGGAGCGCTTCACGAAGGGCGAGTACCTGCTCGACACCGGCAAGTTCGGCGGCACGCGCGAGCCGCAACACATCGAGCAGCCGCTCGACGCGCTGGCCGCACAGGCGGAGGCGACGCTGCGCTTCGCCGCGCTCGGCGCCGATCACAAGCTGCTGCTCTCCCTCGAAAACATCTTCGTCGACTATCGGCGCGAGCAACGCGCGCTGACGACCGCGGATCGCACCGCACTGCTCCCGGCCGACGTGCGCACGTTCGATCCCGAGGCGCCCAATTACTTCCGGCCCGCTTACGATCCGGCGCTCTACCGGCGCGTCATCACCGATCGGGAGGAGGAAACGACCTACACCGGCGTGGCCTTGAGCGAGCGCGCGGCCTTTGCGGGCGGCCGCCTCGTCGCGACCGCCGGCTCCCGCTACGACGTCGTGGGGCTCGACCTCGCCGACCATCGCGCGGAGGCCGTGCGGCCCCGGGTGTCGGACAGTGTTGAGCAGGTGACCTGGCATGCGGGCGCCAACTACATCGCGGTGCCGCGCTACGTGCTGGTGTTCGCCAACACCAGCACCGCGTTCGAACCGTCGACGCGCGTCGACGCCCGCACCGGGCGTATCCAGGGAAATGAGACAACCGGCGGTTTCGAGCTCGGCGCGAAAGGCGTGCTCGCCGAGCGGCGCGTGAGCTACACCGCGCACCTGTTCTCCTTCGTGAACGAGAACATCTCCCGTCGCAATCCGCTCTACAACGACCCGATCGCCGACGCCGCACTGACGCAGCCCGAGCTCGTGGCCGCGGGCGAGGAGCGTTTCACCGGCGGCAGCGTCGACGTGCGGGCAAAGCTCTCCGTGGCCTGGCAGTTCGTGTTCAAGACGACCTACACGCGGGCGATCACGACCAAGTCGCCCGATCTCCCCGAGGAGGAGGGGCGCGAGCTCACGCGCCTGCCGCGACTCACCGGCGGACTCACCGCGCGCTACCAGGTGCCCGACGGACGCTGGAAGGGCCTCAATGCGAGCAGCACGCTCACCTACGTGAGCGGTTTCGTGCAAACCTACGAGACCTCCAACCGCGCCTACCTGGAATATCCCGACTACACGCTGGTCAGCCTCAACACGGGCTACGTGCTCAAGCGCGGCCGTTACACCCACAACGTCGGCGTGAGCGTGCGCAACCTGTTCGATCGCGACCTGCTCGCGCAACTGGCCCGCCCCGGCGCGGGCCGCGAGCTGGGGATGAATTACACGCTCACGTTTTGAGGGGCGGACAGATGGGGCTGGCGCTTGTCGCCAGGCCCGGCTCGAACGAGCCGGGCTCCCGCGCGGCGGCCCGGCCACGCCGGCAGCCGCCGTTGTGTATCGCGTTATCCCCTACGCTGCGATTACGCTCTTGAACTCCGACACGACCGCCTGGAGCGTGCCCTTGGCGTCGCCGTAGAGCATGCGGGTGTTGGGCATGAGGAAGAGATGGTTCTCCAGGCCGGAAAAGCCGGTGCCCTTGCCGCGTTTCAGGCAGATCACGGTGCGCGCCTCGTGGGCTTTGATGATCGGCATGCCGTAAATCGGCGACGACTTGTCGTTGGCCGCAGCGGGGTTCACCACGTCGTTGGCGCCGATCACGATCGCGACGTCCATCGTCGGCATGAGCGGGTTGATCGTGTCCATCTCGACGAGCTGTTCGTAAGGCACGCTGGCCTCGGCGAGCAGCACGTTCATGTGGCCGGGCATGCGGCCGGCGACGGGATGAATGGCGAAGCGCACCTCCGCACCGTTCTGCTCGAGGAGGTCGGCCAGCTCGCGCACGACATGCTGCGCCTGCGAAACCGCCATGCCGTAACCGGGAATGAACACCACCTGCCGTGCGGCTTCGAGGACGGCGAACGTATCCTCCGCCGAGATCGGCTTGAGCTCGCCCTGCACCGTGCCCGCGCCGGCGCCTCCGCCCGCGCCGGCGCCGAAGCCGGAGAAGAGGACGTTGGTGATCGTGCGGTTCATCGCCTTGCACATGATGATCGAGAGGATCGTGCCGCTGGTGCCCACGAGGCAGCCGGCGACGATGAGCACGTTGTTGGCGATCACGAATCCCGCGGCGCAGGCGGCGAGGCCGGACAGGCTGTTGAGCATCGAGATGACGACCGGCATGTCGCCGCCGCCGATCGGCATGACGACCGTCCAGCCGAGCACGAGCGCGAGAATCAGGAAGACGAAAAACGCGTTGAGAACGAGGCTGGCGTCACCAGAAATTACATACACGACGCCGGCCACGAGCGTGACGGCGAGCATCAGGCCGTTGAGCATGTGCTGGCCGCGGAAGAGAATCGGACGGCCGCTGAGCCAGGCGGCGAGCTTGCAAAAGGCGTAGACGGAACCGGTGAAGGTCACGCCGCCGATCAGGACCGTGAGGAAGATCACCGTGCTGGTGAACGTGGGGTTGCCGGAAAACTCGGCGAGGTAGCGTTCCCAGCCGAAGGCGCGAATCTTGCCGTATTCGGCCCAGCCGACGAGCAGGGAAGCGAGGCCGCCGAAGCCGTTGAGCAGGGCGACCATCTCGGGCATCGACGTCATCTTGACGAGGCGGGCGCAGGCGACGCCGATCACCGTCCCGGCGACGAGGCCGACACCGATCCACGTGAAGTTGACCACGTGATGATCGAGCAGCGTGACGACGATCGCGATCAGCATGCCGATCCCGGAGAGAAGATTGCCGCGCCGGGCGGTCGCCTGGCGGCCCAGCATTTTCAGGCCGAAGACGAACAGGATCGAGGCGACGATGTAGGCGAGGTTGATCAGGATCGCCGGGCTCATGACGCGCCCCCCTTCTTCGCCGGTGCGCCGGACGTCGTGTCCTTTTTCTTGAACATGCCGAGCATGCGGTCGGTGACGAGGTAACCGCCGACGACGTTGATCATCGCCAGAACGACCGCCGAGGTGCCGAGCACGGTGGTGACCCAGGATTTGTCGTCGGTGCCGGCGGCGATGATCGCGCCGACGATGGTGATGCCGGAGATCGCGTTGGAGCCAGACATCAGCGGCGTGTGCAGTTGCGAAGGCACCTTGGCGATCAGCTCGAAGCCGAGAAAGGCCGCGAGCGTGAAGATGAAGAACAGGAGGATGAGGTCCATGAGGGCGAGGAAGGTTCGAAGTCGTTAAGCCGGGTTTCCGAAGCAATCTTTCCTCTTTCTCTTTTCTTTATCGGGCCCGGTGGGCCGAGGGGAGAAAGCGAAAGATAAGAGGAAAGCGAAAGATGGGGTAGTCAGGCTGCTTTCTTCGCGAACTGGCTGTGCACGATGGCGCCGCCGTGCGTGAGCAGGCAGCCCTTCATGATTTCGTCGGTGAGATCGACGCGGAGGGATTTGGTTTTTTCGTCCCAGAAGTGCGTGATCCACGCGGCGAGATTGGCGGCATACACTTGGGTCGCGTGGTGGGCGACGGTGCCTTCGAGGCAGGTCGCACCGAGGATCGTGACGCCGTTGGGCGTGACCACGTCCTTGTCGGGGACCGAGCCTTCGACGTTGCCGCCGCTCTCGATCGCGAGATCGACGACCACGCTGCCCGCCTTCATTCCCGCGAGCATCGCGGCGTTGATCAGGCGGGGCGCACGGCGGCCGAACACCTTGGCCGTGGTGATGACGATGTCGGACTGGGCGCAGACCCTGGCCATGCCGGCCTGTTGTTTGGCGATCTGCTCCGGCGTGAGCGCCTGCGCGTAGCCGGCGGCGGTTTGCCCGGTCTGGCCGAGGTCGATTTTCACGAACTTCGCGCCCAGTGACTTCACCTGCTCCTCGACAACGGGCCGGGTGTCGAAGGCCTCCACGCGCGCGCCCAGTCGCTTCGCGGTGGCGATCGCCTGGAGTCCGGCGACGCCGGCGCCGACCACAAACACGCGCGCGGGCATGATTGTGCCGGCGGGCGTCATCATCATCGGCAGCGCCATCGGGAGGCGGGCGGCGGCCTGGACGACGGCGGCGTAGCCGGCGAGGTTGGCTTGGGAGCTGAGCGCATCCATTTTCTGAGCGAGCGTGGTGCGCGGGATCATCTCGAGGCTCACCGCGCTGGTGCCGGCGGAGGCGAAGGCGTCGAGGAGGGCCGTTTCATTGAACGGATCCAGAAAACTCAGGTGCACGGCGCCGCGCTTGAGCTTGGCGAGCTCGGCGAGCGGCGGCTTGCGCACGCGCAAGACGAGATCGGCCGTGCTGAGCGCGAGGGCGTGATCGGTCGCAAACTGCACGCCGGCGGCTTGGTAGTCGGCGTCAGCATAACCGCTGGCCCGGCCGATCCCGTGCGGGGCCTGCACCGTGAGGCCGAGTTTCACGAAGGCTTGGGCGGTGGTTGGAGTGAGGGCGGCGCGGAGTTCGCCCGGGGTGGTTTCGGCAGGTGCGTAGCAGATCATGCGAGGCCGGGGGTTGCGCAGAAAGGGTTGTCTGCGCGCGCCATCGTGCAGGCCTTCGCAGCCGCCTCAATGCCGAACTCATCGCGAAATTTGGCCGGCGCTGCGCATCCTTGGAGCGCATTCCCCTGCGTTTGCGCGCGCCCGCGCGTCGTATCAGCCGCTGGCGGAGTCGGACCCGACAACGTCGCTGGAATTCCAGCGCGCGCCCGGGAGGACCCTGGGCGCGCGCC
>DASWVO010000060.1:0-4499 GCA_036406235.1 Opitutaceae bacterium | reverse complement strand
GGCCCGCTGGGGTGACAAGACGCAGACCGCGAAATGGGGCTTCGACCGGCTCTACTTCGGCGCCTACCCGCGCGTCGAAGCCTCGCTGACGATCGACGCGCGTCAGACTAAGCCGATCAGCCCGATGCTGATGGGCATCTTCTATGAGGACATCAGCGATGCGGCCGACGGCGGCCTCTACGCCGAACTGGTCGAAAATCGGGACTTCGAATACAGCCCGACGGACCGCCCCGAATGGAAACCGGAGTCATTCTGGGTGCTCGAAGGCGAAGGCACGGCCTTCACGATCGCCACCGAGGCTCCGATCCACCCAAACAATCCGCACTACGCCGTGCTCGAGACCGAGACGCCGGGCGCCGTGCTCGGCAATTTCGGAAGGCGCGATGGCATCGCCGTGAAACGCGGCGACAAGTACGACCTGTCCTTCTTCGGCAAGACCTTCTCGACGGCCACCCAGGACGTTCGGGTCGAGCTCCACGACACCGTGACGAAGACCACCGTGGCCGCGACGACGGTTGCCGTCTCCGGCGCGGACTGGCGCCGCTTCGCCGCCGTGCTCGAGCCCTCGGCCGACGTGCGCCACGGGCGAATCGTTGTGCGCCCGCTGCAGCGTGGTCGCGTGGCGCTGGACATGATCTCGCTGTTTCCGCAGAAGACCTTCAAGGGCCGCAAAAACGGCCTGCGGCCGGATCTCGCGCAGGCCATCGCGGACCTGAAGCCGCGTTTCGTTCGCTTCCCCGGTGGCTGCATCGTACACGGCTCCAGCCTGAAGGAGGCCTACTATTGGAAGACAGCATCGGTCCGCTGGAAGCGCGCGTGCCGCTTCGCAATCTCTGGAACTACCACCAGACCCGCGGCCTCGGCTACTACGAATACTTCCTGTTCTGCGAAGACATCGGCGCGGAGCCCGTGCCGATCGTCGCATCCGGTGTCCCGTGCGGCTACTTCTCCAAAGGCTCCAAGGACGCCGTGCCGATGGAGGACATGGCTGCGTACACGCAGGACATCCTCGATCTGATCGAGTGGGCGAACGGTCCCGTCGACAGCGAGTGGGGCCGCAAGCGCGCCGAAGCGGGCCACCCTGCCCCGTTCAACCTGAAGTACGTCGGCGTCGGCAACGAAGAGGGTTTCAACGATCGCTTCATTCCGCGGTTCGATTACATCCGCGCGGTTCTGAAGGAAAAGCATCCGGAGATCACCGTGATCGGCACCGCCGGCGCCGGGCCGGACGGACACACGTTCGACGAGCACTGGAAGCACGCCAGAGCCACCGGCGTCGAGATCGTCGACGAGCACTTCTACAAGGACGTCGAGTGGTTTCTCAACAACCTCGACCGCTACGACGGCTACGAGCGGAACACGACCAAGGTCTACATCGGCGAGTACGCCTGCAACACCGGTTCGTTCCAGGGCAACACGTTCGACACCGCGCTGTGCGAAGCCGCGTTCCTGACCGGGCTGGAGCGCAACGGCGACGTCGTGGAGATGGCGTCATACGCCCCGCTCCTCGCCTGCGACGTCACAGACCAGTGGGTCTGGAAGCCCGATCTCATCTTTTTCAACAACTCCGAGGTCAAACCGAGCGTGAACTATCAGGTGCAGAAACTCTACGGCGCACACTCCGGCACCGAGTACTGGAACACCGTTGTTTCGGCCGCCAACCAGGACCCGTTCGTGTCGCAGCGGATCGCGGCCTCGACCGTTCGCGACCCGCAGACCGGCGACATCATCATCAAGCTCGTGAACATCCTGCCCGCGCCCACCACCCTCGATGCCGTCATCACCAACGCCACGCACGTCGCATCCGTGGCGACGCTGCAGTTGCTCACGGCCGGATCGCTCGCGGACCGGGAGGCGACACTGACCGAGAGCACGGTTCCCGCCGGAACGCGTTTTCCGGTGGAGTTGCCAGCCTACTCCTTCGCCGTGCTTCGGCTCAAGACGCAGTAGCCGCGCTACCGCTTGCTCGAGCGCAACGCAACGCGGTCATCTGCTCCTCCGCGACCAGCGCAGCCCTACGGGATACGTGACACTCGCTGGACCGGGTAGTCCGTCGCGTGAGCGGCGGCACCAAGGGCGGTTCAAGCAGCGCTGCGCTCGCGCGCAGAGTCACGGGACCAACCCTTCGTCGCTGCCCTGCGCGACCGCACCGTCGTCTGCTCGTTGGATCGCCCGGCCTCGGTCGAAGCAACGCGTCGCTACCCGCCTGACATCCACGATCTCCCCGCCGCGGCAATCCGCCAGCCAGGTTCCTGATCGCGCTATTGCATACTGGGAAATCTCTCTTCGCCAACGAGACTGTCGGGAAAGGGGGTGGTACGGACTCTCGCGACCTACTTCGAGGGCGGCTGGCAAGCATCGCTCGAGTAGCTCAGCTTGAGGCGCAGCATGTCGTAGAGCTGTATCCCGTTCTCGAAGATGGGCTCGGGATAATTCTCGACGAAGAACTCATGGTCAATGCCGGTGACCCGAAAGCCATGCCGCTGGTAGAAGGCGAGTTGGTAGCCGAACGTGCCGGTGCCCACGTTTAGCTGCCGCGCGCCCAGATTGCGAAAGAAATCAATAACCCACTTCAATAACGCTGTGCCGTGTCCGGCCCTCTGGTGAGCAGGGTGAACCGCGATGCTCATTAGCTCATAGGTACCCGCGCCGCGTGACTGTACCACGCACGCACCAACCACCACCGTATCCCTTGAAGCCACGAAGCAATGTGATCCTGGAAGGTAGGAGCGGATTTTGTCTTCCGAGGGGTCGGCAAGCAGTAGTAGCTCGATTGGAGCATCCATTGCCGAGACTTCCTGGATCAGGAGCGACATGCTTACGTACTGCCCGACGAAGCTGTCGTAACACGGGTCTTTGTCCAGGTCGAGCTGCTGCCAATGCCAAGGTAACCACCGTCGATGGCGGCGATCACGCGAAACTCGTTCCGTTGGCGCGACAACGCGAAGACCACGCCGACCGCGCGGGCCAACAGCCGCCGGCCCGTGAATTCTCATGGCCCTGCGCGTGAGCGCAGGGAATCGAGACGAGGACGAGTCCAAGGACCAGCGAACGGATGCTCGTCACCCACCAATGCGCAGCGTCAACATAGAGGGCCCAACGGGGTCAGGCCGCTAGAACGCTAGCTCTGTTCTTTTGCCCACGCCCGAACAACCGAGCGGAGTGACACGAGCCCGTTCAGCGAATCACGATTCGGCGGAGTGAATCGATCGGGAAGGTTTTTCCGCGTCATTCCATGACTCCGCCTCGGTCCGACCGCGGATTACGCCGATCGCGCGGATACAATCCATCCGTCTCCATCGGTTCACTATCCCGAGTCTGGTGTTCTCCTGCGAGCATTCAGGTCGATCGGTTCCGAGCCTCGCCACAGAGTTCACCGAGAATCCAATCCGAGTTCACAGAGCAATTCCCTCCGTGCTCTTTGTGTCAGCGCTCTGTGATCTCTGTGGCCCCAAAAAAAACGCTTCGGGCGCGGCTGCGCCGCGCCAAGAAATCCGTGGGCGGCTCGGCTGGTTCGGCTCGCGTTTCCATCCCGCTGCTCACGCAGCGTCGGCGCGGCGACGGGCGGCAATCCATTTCTTGAGCTCCACGGCGACAAAGACCACCAGGCCGACGCCGACGATTTCCAGCCAGGCGCGACCGGAAATTGGCGCGCTGTGGAACAGCCGCTGCATGAACGGCGCGTAGGTAAACAACAACTGCATGGCCAGCATCGCGGCCACGCCGCCGAGGATCCAGAGATTGGAAAACATCCCGAGCGAGAAGAACGGACGCGCGAGCGAGCGACAGTTGAACAGGTAGAAGATTTCAACCATCACGATCACGTTCACCACGACGGTGCGGGCCTCGGCCAGCGAGGCGCCGGCCCGCTGCTCCACTAGGAATAGCGCGAAGGCCCCGACCACCATCACGAGCGAGACGAGCACGATGCGCCACACCAGCTCCGCGGTCAGGATCGGCTGCGACGGCACGCGAGGCGGCCGCGCCATGAGACCGTCCTCCTTTGGTTCAAACACCAGCATCAATCCGAGCAGGAGCGCCGTGCCCATGTTCACCCACAGCAGTTGCACCGGCAGGATCGGCAGCGACGTGCCGAGCAGGACGGACGCGAGAATCAGGAGACCCTCGCCGCCATTGGTCGGCATCGTCCACGCGATGAACTTCGTCAGGTTGTCGAATACGTTGCGCCCCTCCTCCACGGCGCCCTCGATGGAGGCAAAATTGTCGTCGGTGAGGACCATGTCGGCAGCGCCCTTTGCGACATCCGTGCCCGTGATGCCCATTGCGACGCCGATGTCCGCCTGTTTGAGCGCAGGCGCATCGTTGACGCCGTCGCCTGTCATCGCGACGACATGCCCGCGCGCCTGGAGGGCTCGCACCAGCCGCAATTTCTGCTCGGGGGCGACACGCGCAAACACCGCCGCCCGCTCGGCCGTTGCCGGCAGGTCGTCATCGGAGATCTGTTCCAGTTCCCTCCCGGTCATGACCGGGGCTTCGGC
>DASWVO010000059.1:0-4683 GCA_036406235.1 Opitutaceae bacterium | reverse complement strand
GGAGTTTCACAACTATAACTCCGGACCTTCCGGCATCCGGTGCCCCTACGAGGTGCCGAACCAGAAGGTCGCGTTTCATCCGTCGCAATCGCCGCTGCGGCAGGGCTCGTATCGCGGGCTGGCCGCCGTGGCCAACCACTTCGCGCGCGAAGTGCAGATCGACGAGATGGCGCAAGCGGTGAACCTGGATCCGCTCGAGTTCAGGATGAGGAACCTGAAAGACGAGCGATTGCGGGCGGTGTTGGCGGCGGCCGCCGAAAAATTCGGTTGGGCGTCCCGGCGCGCGGTGAAAGGTCGCGGGGTCGGCCTCGCGGCGGGCGTGGAGAAAGGCTCCTACGTCGGCACCTGCGTCGAGGTGTCGGTCGAGGGGGCGGGCGGAGCCGTGAAAGTGGAGCGCGTGGTGGTTGCTTTCGAGTGTGGCGCGGTGGTCAATCCGGCGCATCTCGAAAATCAAATCGAAGGTTCGATCGTGATGGGTTTGGGCGGAGCGCTGTTCGAGTCGGTGGCGTTTGAGAACGGGAGAATTTTGAATCCGCGCTTTTCGGCCTATCGCGTGCCGCGCTTCAGCGATGCGCCGCGGATCGAAGTCGTGCTGGTGAATCGGCCCGATCTTCCGTCCGCCGGCGCGGGGGAGACGCCGATTGTCGGAGTCGCGCCCGCGATCGCCAGCGCGATCCACGCGGCGACGGGCGTGCGCCTGCGTGCGTTGCCGCTGGCGCCCGAAGGCGTGAAAGCTGGCGAAAGGGCATGAGGCCCGGTGGACCGACGTCGTAAAAAAGAAGCCGCGGTTGGCAACCGCGGCTACGTCGGGGGAGCGGGCGGCCCGCCCGGAGGTCGGACCCTACCTTACAGCGCGTGGATCGCGCTCTTGCTGACAGCGAGGGCGGCTTCCTTGACCGCTTCGCTCATCGTCGGGTGCGCGTGGATCGTGCGACCAAGGTCCTCGGCGCTGCCGCCGTATTCCATGTGCGTGACGACCTCGCTGATCAGTTCGCCCGCGCCGCGGCCGAGGATCTGCGCGCCGAGGATCTTGTCGGTCTTCGCGTCGGCGATGATCTTCACGTAACCGTCGGTCGCATCGGCGGCGATGGCGCGGCCGTTGGCGGCGAAGTTGAACTTGCCAACCTTCACCGCGAGACCCTTGGCCTTCGCACCGTCTTCGCCGAGGCCGACACTGGCGACCTCGGGCTCCGTGTAGACGATGCCCGGAACGAGATCCCAGTTGATATGGCCCGCCTTGCCGGCGATCCATTCGGCGACGGCCACGCCATCCTCCTCGGCCTTGTGTGCGAGCATCGGGCCGGCGACGACATCGCCGATCGCCCAGATGCCGGGGACGTTGGTCTTGAGGTGGCCGTCGACCTTGACGCGCTTGCGCTCGTCGAGCTCGACGCCGGCCTTTTCGAGGCCGAGCCCGTCGGTGAAGGGTCTCCGTCCGACGGATACAAGCACCTTGTCGGCGGGAAACTCGAGCTTCTGGCCGTCGCGCTCGGCGGTGAGGACGCCCTTGGCGAAGCCGGTGACCTTGGCGCCGACCTCGATCTTGAGGCCCTGCTTCTGCAGCATGCGCGTGAAATTGCGAACGATGTCGTCGTCGTAGTTCGCGATGATCTTCGGCAGGAACTCGACGACGCTCACCTCGGCGCCGAGGCGGGCCCAGACGCTGCCGAGCTCGAGACCGATGGCGCCGCCGCCGACCACGACGAGCTTCTTCGGCACCTCGGGAAACGCGATGGCGTCGTCGCTGGAGACGATCGTCTTGCCGTCGAACTTCATGAACGGCAGCTCGACCGGCGCGGAGCCGGTGGCGATGACGATGTTTTTGGCGGTGAGGCGCTGGGATGGGCCGTTGGGGACAACGGCCGCTACCTCGACCTCGGTGGGCGAGACAAAGGACGCCGCGCCGGTGACGACCGTGATCTTGCGGGCCTTGGCGAGCTGGGAGACGCCGCCGACGAGCTTCGTGACGACGTCGTCCTTCTTCTTGAGGAGCGCCGGGAGGTCGACCTCGACGGAGCCGAGCTTGATGCCGTGGGCGGCGGCGTGGTGCTTCGCGAAGACGAACTGCTCGGAGGAGTGGAGCAGCGCCTTGCTCGGGATGCAGCCGACGTTGAGGCATGTGCCGCCGAGCGTCGGGCGTTTCTCGACGAGCGCGACCTTGAGGCCGAGCTGCGCCGCGCGAAACGCGCACACATAACCGCCGGGACCGGCGCCGATGACGAGGAGGTCGAAGGAATCCATGAAGTTGAGAGTTGAGGGTGCAGAAGTTGAGAGTTGAGGGTTGAGAGTTGAGAGCCGGATGGGAGCGAGTCTCTCAGCTCTCAATTCTCAAGTGTTCTCAACTCTCAACTCGCGCAGCGACCGCGGTCGTCAGACCGCGAGGAGCAAGCGCGCCGGGTCTTCGATCGCCTGCTTCACCTTCACGAGGAAGGTGACGGCTTCCTTGCCGTCGACGAGGCGGTGGTCGTAGCTGAGCGCCAGATACATCATCGGGCGGATGACCACCTGGCCGTTGATCGCGACGGGGCGTTCGGTGATCGTGTGCAGGCCGAGGATCGCGCTCTGCGGCGCGTTAAGAATCGGCGTCGAGAGCATCGAGCCGAAAATACCGCCGTTGGTGATCGTGAAGACGCCGCCCTCGAGGTCGGCGAGGGTGATCTTGCCGTCGCGGGCTTTCTTTGCGACGTCGCCGATCGCCTTCTCGATGTCGGCCATGCCGAGCTGGTCGCAGTTGCGGATGACCGGGACCATGAGGCCTTTTTCGGTGGAAACCGCCACGCCGACGTCGAAGAAGTGATTCTGGACGATCTCATCGCCGTCGATCTGGGCGTTGATCGCCGGGACTTCCTTGAGGGCGTTCACGACTGCCTTGGTGAAGAACGACATGAAGCCGAGCTTGAGCCCGTTCTTCTTGACGAACTCGTCCTGATACTTGGCGCGCAGGGCCATGACCGCTGACATGTCGACCTCGTTGAAGGTCGTGAGCATGGCGGCTTCGTGCTGCGCGTGGACCAGACGCTCGGCGATGCGTTTGCGCAGCGGGGTCAGCTTCTTGCGCGTCTGCTTCTCGCCGGCCGGAGCGGAGATCTTCGGGGCGGGCGCAGGAGCGGCCGCTTTGGTGGGGGCGGGTGTTGGCGTGGCCGTTGGGACGACGGCCGCCACCTTTTCGGGCTTTGCTTCGATCGCGGCGATCATGTCGCCCTTCGTCACGCGGCCGCCTTTGCCCGTGCCGGCGACGGCGGCGGGATCGAGGCCGGTCTCGGCGGCGAGACGACGGACGGCGGGAGACTGATTTTCGGAAGAAACGGCTTCCTTGGCCGGAGCCGCGGCAGCGGCGGGAGCCGCGGGCGTCTCGGCCGCTGCCGTGGCGCTCGCGTCGATCGTGGCGACGACCTGGCCGATGGTCACTTCCGTGCCGGCGGCGACCTTGAGGCTGATCCGGCCGGCGGATTCGGCGGTGCCTTCAGAGGTGATTTTGTCGGTCTCCAGTTCGAAGAGAGGCTGGTCCTTCTTTACGACGTCGCCGTCGGCGACGTGCCACTTGGCAAGCACGCCGGAACTGATGGATTCGCCCATGGGCGGAATTTTGACTTCGAGAGCGGCCATGATGGTGAGGAAGTAGCGAGTAGTGGGTAGCGAGTAGCGAGGAGAAAGGCAGCTGAGCGCGAGTGTTCGGCATGCTCGCTACTCGCTACTCGATGCTCGCTACTTTTTTTGTCAGAGGCTGAACGCGTCCTTGAGGAAGGCGGCGAGCTCGAGCTTGTGAACGGCGAGCGCGCCGACGGCGGGGGACGCGGCGGCATCGCGACCGGCATAAGCAGCTTTGCGGCCAAAGATCTCCTCGAGTTGCGGGGCGATCCATCGATAGGCGCCCATGTTCTCCGGCTCTTCCTGGCACCAGACGAGCTTCGCCTTCGGGCCATAGGCCCTGGCGATCTCCGCGAGTCGGTCACGGTGCAATGGATACAACTGCTCGACGCGAACGATCGCGGCGTCGGTGATCTTGTGCTTCGCGCGGTAGTCGGCGAGGTCGTAATAGACCTTGCCCGAGCACAGGATCAGGCGCGTCGCCTTCGCCGGCCGGGAGGGATCGTCGATGATCTCCTGGAAATGACCGGTGGTGAACTCGTCGATCTTCGACACCGCGGCCGGGTGGCGCAGCAGCGACTTGGGCGACATGATCACGAGCGGCTTGCGGAAATCGCGCTTCATCTGGCGGCGCAGCGCGTGGAAGTAATTCGCCGGCGTGGTGATGTTGGCGACCTGCAGGTTGTCCTCGGCGCCGAGCTGGAGGAAGCGCTCGAGGCGGGCGGAGGAGTGCTCGGGGCCCTGCCCCTCGTAGCCGTGGGGCAGGAGCAGGGTGAGCCGCGAGGTGAGCCCCCACTTCGAGAGGCCGGCGGCGAGGAACTGGTCCACGATGACCTGGGCGCCGTTGATGAAGTCGCCGAACTGGGCCTCCCACAGCACCAGCACCTCGGGGGCGGCGGCGCTGTAGCCGTACTCGAACCCCAGCGTGGCCAGCTCGGAGAGCGGACTGTTGTGCAGCTCCATGGGGGCCAGCGCACCCGGCAGCTTCTGGATCGGGGCCCAGGCGCGGCCGGTGTTCGCGTCGTGCAGCACCAGGTGTCGCTGGCTGAAGGTGCCGCGCTCGGTGTCCTGTCCGGTGAGCCGGAGGGGCACGCC
>DASWVO010000058.1:0-2805 GCA_036406235.1 Opitutaceae bacterium | reverse complement strand
GGCCGCCCGCGCTCCCCGGGAACCTCACCATTCCGGAGTTCTTCGCCCTCGATGTCGCCGCTGCGCACGCAGTCGGCAAGGCGCTTGTATCCGAATTGGAAACACACGAGGCGTTGCGCGAGGTGGTCAACGGAATCGAACAGCGGCTGCGTTTCCTGCAGGAGACCGGCCTCGGTTACCTGACGCTCGATCGCGATTACGGGACGCTCTCCGGCGGAGAGGCACAGCGCGTGCGGCTGGCGACGCAACTCGGCATGGGGCTGATGGGCGTGATCTATGTGCTCGACGAGCCGAGCATCGGGCTGCATCCGCACGACAACCAGAAGCTCATCCAGACGCTCGTGGAGCTGCGCGACCGCGGAAACTCGGTCCTCGTGGTCGAACACGACGAGGACACGATGCGTGCGGCCGACGAGATCATCGAACTCGGACCGGAGGCGGGCACGGAAGGCGGCCGGCTGCTCTTCCAGGGAACGCCCGCAGGGCTGATGGCGGCGCCGGCGAAAAGCACCCGCACCGGACCCTACCTCGCACGAAAGGCCTCCGTTCTGAAGGAGGCGAAGACGAAGATTTCCGACGGTGCGTTTCTTACCGTGCGAGAGGCGCGCGAGCACAACCTGAGGGGCATCGATGCGCGCTTTCCCGTCGGCCTGCTCACATGCGTGACCGGCGTTTCGGGCTCGGGAAAGAGCACGCTCGTCAACGATGTCCTCGCCGCCGCGGCCGCCCGCAAGCTCAATGGCGCGAAGACCATACCCGGTAAACACCGGCACATCGAGCATCTCGATTTCTTCGAGAAACTCGTGCAGGTCGATCAGGCGCCGATCGGCCGCAGCCCGCGCTCCAACCCGGCCACCTACACGAAGCTGCTCGATTTGTTGCGCGATCTGTATGCGCAGGTGCCGCTCGCGAAAGTTCGCGGCTACAAGGCGAATCGTTTTTCGTTCAATGTGCGCGGCGGCCGTTGCGAGCGCTGCCAGGGCGACGGCGTGATCAAGCTCGACATGCAATTCATGGCCGACGCCTACGCGCCGTGCCCGAGTTGTGGCGGGCGTCGCTTCAACCGCGAGACGCTCGAGATCCTCTTCCATGGAAAATCGATCGCCGACGTGCTCGACATGACGGTGCGCGAGGCGATGCAGCTGTTCCGCAACATTCCGCGCGTGATGGACAAGCTGGAAACGCTTGCCGCCGTGGGGCTGGGGTATCTGGCGCTCGGCCAGTCGGCGACGACCCTCTCGGGCGGCGAGGCGCAGCGCCTCAAGTTGTCGCTGGAGTTGAGCAAGCGTTCGCAGGGCAACACGCTCTACATCCTGGATGAGCCCACCACCGGTCTGCACTGGGTCGATATTCAGAATCTGATGGACCTGCTCTTCAAGCTGCGCGATCAGGGGAACACAATCGTCGTGATCGAGCACAATCTCGACGTGATCAATCTCGCCGACTGGATCATCGACCTCGGCCCAGGCGGAGGCAGTGCCGGCGGCGAGATCGTCTACGCGGGGGCGCGCTCGGGAGTGGAGTTACACGACAACAGCCTCACGGGCCAGGCATTGAAGCGCTGGCGGCGGGGCGTGGGGTAGAAAGTAAAGCCGGCCTTTTCGGACCGGCTTCGTGATGATCAAGGGCGTATCGAGCGTTTGATTACAGCCCGCTCGATGGCGACACCGTCGCTCGTCCGAGACGGCGGAACTCAGCCGCGGCGTCGGGCGAGTCCGACTAGGCCGGCGACTACGAGCACACCGCCGCCGAGGTAATACCACACATGATCGGGCATGCGTGATTCTCCAGTGACCTCGCGGCCGACGTCTGACATGGCGGATTCGGCCTTGCCCGCAAGCGAGTCCTGGCGCTGGTAGCCGGTGTAGAGCAGCCATCCGCCGATGGCGATGGCGATGAGGGCGATGATCATTTTCATAGGGTTACATTAGCGTTAGACCACACCGGCGGCAAGAGTGCCCTCCTATCTCGGCATGCGGCGGTTCCCCGATGAACCGGCCAGCGGCCCCCCGGTCAAATCGGGCAACCTCCATTCATATGAAACCAAGACTTGTCATGATTGCTTTCGCGGCGTCGGCGCTCCTCGCGGCCACCGGCTGCACATCCGGGTCCAACACCACGCGGGGCGCGGCGACGGGCGCGGCGACCGGTGCAGTGATTGGTGGCATCATCGGCCATCAATCGGGCGAAACCGGAGAGGGCGCGGCGCTCGGCGCGGCGGTGGGTGGTGTTGCCGGCGGTGCCTATGGTGCGCATCGTGACCGCCAGGTCACGAGGTCGACCACGGGAAGCGGCGCAGACGCCTACGGATTTACGTCCAGCGACTATCTCGCGCTGCTCACCCCCGACGAGCGCGAGATCCTGCGGTCGCGCGCCTATGGGCGGTCTGACATGGATCTCACCGTGTACCTAACCGGGGAGGAGAAAGCCAATCTCCGCCGGCGCGCCGCAGCGCAGTCCGAGATCGGTCGTTGAGCGTCAGTTCTCGTTCGATGTGGTGGCGAGGCCGATCTGCGGCCGCGGCATGAACGCCGCGCCCGCATTGGCGGCGGTCGCGTAGTAAAATCCTGATACACGGCGGGCTCCGCCGGGGCGGTCCTTCAAGCGGTGGCGAGCGCATCAGTCCCCGCCCAGGAGAGGTGTCTCGTGCGGAGGACGGACAAATTCGGCGTGAGCCTCGTCGAGTTTCGCCTTGGCTTCATCCAACGCCCGGCCCGCGGTGGGAGAAAGGCGATGGATGTCGTCGGTGATCGTCGCCAGCGTGGCGCGCATGATCTGCAGGTCCTCGTCGAGCGTCTGCGGGTC
>DASWVO010000057.1:0-16186 GCA_036406235.1 Opitutaceae bacterium | reverse complement strand
ACACGCCGGAAGTCGAAGAGCTTGCGGAAGAAGTTTTCGACCTTGTGGCGCAGGCGATAGAGCTTGGGAGGACACTTCGCTTTGGTTCTGCGGTGCGACGGAGAAGGGATCACCAGTTCGACGGCTTTCTCTGCGAGCGGTCGACGAGTGGGGTCGCCGTCGTAAGCACGATCGGCAGTGAGGCGAGTGAGTTTGCCGCTGTGCTCGGTTTCGTTTACCAGCTCAAAGACGGGCACACTGTCGTGTCGCTGCCCTTCAGTGAGGGTCATCGCTACGGCGGTGTGTTCGTCGACGCACGCGACGTGCAGCTTCGTGGTCAATCCACCCCGCGAACGACCCAAAGCCTCGCTGCCACCGTTTTTTTGGGCGCTCCGGCAGCGTGCGGATGCACGGGAATCGAGGTGCTGTCGATGAACACCTGCAGCAGTGCCGGGCAGGCCCCTTGTTCGAGCTGCTCCCACAGCCCCCGCCACACCCCCGCCGTTTCCCATCGGCGAAAGCGCATGTACACGGCACTCCAATTGCCGAACCGCTTCGGTAAATCTCTCCATGGGCAACCCGTGCGAGCCAAGAACAACACCGCCTCGACGAACTCTCGCTCGCCCGTTTCCGCAGGTGCTCCTCGTGGATCGCGCACCACCCGCAAGGCCGCTTCGCATTCCCGCCACATTTCGTCCGTCAACACTCGTCGTGAATTGTTCACTCCGATGGTGCATCATAACGCGACTAATTTGTACAACTAATTCGTTAACACTCCCTAGTCGAGCGCCGCGCCAGCGCGAGAAAGCGATCCGATGGGGCCGGGCCAGAGGAAGTCGCGCTGATGCCCGACATGGCCATCAGCGAGGGCGAGCTCTTCGCTCTCATCGTCTATGTTTGGATCAATATTGCTGCACTAGCAGTCTGTCGGACTTCTGTGTTCAGTCTCAATAAGAGCGAAACTCTCTGTCACCTTCGCTGAGATCTCATCGTCAAAAACAAGGCGAATTTCCTCCTCAACTACCGCCTCAGCATTCCGAATCTTTTGGATGAAGCTTTTCGCCTCGTCACCTTCGACCTTCACGATGGCTGCGTTCGCATCGTAGCCGGTCAATACTCTCTCAGTCAGTAGATCCAATAGCTTTGCCTCTTCGGGCCGGGGTCGCCGTGCGGCGAGTGGGGCCCGAGCGACGGTCGTTCCTCCCTTCCGGTATCTTTGAGAATTCTGCGTGACGGAAGGAGCGGGAAATTAGTGTGATGCATAAGAGGTGATGGTCGCGTTGGCTCATTCCCCACCCCAAAAAGCCGCCTGTAATCGCGTTTCCAGACCTTCCCTGAGCGCAGGGAAAGCGTGGAAACGCGCCGGGAAGCTTCGCTAACGCGTAGGCAGGCTTCGCAAAGGCGCAGGCAAGCTTTGCAAACGCGGCGGACGACTTGTCCTGAGCGCGGGCAAACCGTGGAAACGCGCCGGACAGCTTTGCCTGCGCGCCGGACAAGTCCGCTAACGCGCGGGCAAGGTCTGCTAACGCGTTTGCAGGCTTTGCCGGCGCGCGGGCGAGACTCAAATTGGGGGGCGAGGCTTTGAAATCGCTCGGGCCGACGCGGTAAACACTCGGGCCGACGATGAAACGGCGCGGGCCGACGTCGTAAGCGGCGCGGGCCGCACCGACCTGCGCATGCCAAAGCGGCCCGCCCGGAGGTCGGGCCCTGCCTTCGGACGGCAAAATGCCGTGGGCGGGGCGCGGGAGCGTTGTCGATGTCGTGTCGGGCGCAAAGCCCAACTCACGACAATCCGCTGTCACTCCGCCCGCGTTCTCGCGGCCGGCGCGGGCGTGGGTGGTTCCCACCACGGGACCCGACCCAGACGCAGCGGGGGCGCCCTCTCCGCCGCGCCGAGGGCTGCGCCCCGATAGTGAGAGCCTTTCAAACGAGTAGAGTCCGGCATCATGAAAACGCCCGACATCCAACACGACAACGTCCTGATCACGGGGGCCTCGAGCGGCATCGGCCTGCACCTGGCCCGGGAGTTCGCGCGGCACGGGCACTCCTTGATCCTCGTCGCGCCGGTCCTGAGCGAACTCGAAACCATCGCGGTCCAGATCGAGCGCGAGTTTCAAGTCGGCGTGCAGCCGCTGGCGAAAGACCTGACGAAGGAAATCGCCGCCCAGGAGATTTTCGCGACCCTCGCTTCGTCCGGCACGCGAATCGACATCCTGGTCAACAACGCCGGCTTGGGGCAGCGCGGCAGGTTTTGGGAGAACCCGCCCGAGCGCGACATCCTGATGCTCCGGCTCAATGTCGAGGCGGTGGTGCGCCTCACCCGCCTGTTTCTGCCGCCGATGATCGCCCGCGGGCACGGCCGGATCCTCAACACCGCGTCGATCGCCGGCTTCGAGCCCGGGCCCAATCTTGCGGTCTATCACGCGACGAAGGCCTTCGTGCTTTCGTTTTCGGAGTCACTGGCGACGGAGCTCGAGGGCACCGGCGTGACGATGACGGCGCTGTGTCCGGGTCCGACGGATACGGATTTCTTCCCGAAGGCAGAGATGATCGACACGCCGGCCTTTCAGAAGGCCAACGTGATGGCGCCGCAACCGGTGGCGGAGGCGGCCTACAAGGCGTTGCTCAAGGGTGAGCGCATCGTGGTGCCGGGCGCGCTCAACAAGACGACGGTCGCGAGTCGCCGGCTGCTGACGGAGTCGGCGCAGGCGAGGAAGAACGAGGCGTTGTATACCGACACCGATCCGGCGAAGCGGAAGCGCCAGCGCGGCGAGTTCGAAGCCAAAGAAGCGGCGGCCCACCGGCAGTGAGCCCGATAAAATTCAGTTCACCACGGATGGACGGATAAACCGACGCAACGGCAGCGAGACCCTGATCCCTCATGAGCACAATCACCCATATCAAGCTTGCCGGCCTCCGCCGCGTCGCCGCCCCCGGGCATCTGGAAAAGCGATTCGAGGCCGTGCCGGGCGTGCGTTCCGTCGAGATCGATCCTGAAGCCGAATGCGCGACCGTCGTGCACGAGGGGGCCGACACCGGGAAGCTTCTGGTTGCGGCCGCGAACGAAGGTTTCCAGGCCGAGATCGCGGCGCAGCCTCCGCGCTGACCGAGCTTTCAGTTGAACCGCGAATGAACGCGAATGGACGCGAATGAAATCAAGGCCAACTCCGACTCAGCTGAAGTAGACGCGTACAGGATGCCTGCACCGAACAGTGATCGAGAAGTGGATACACGCGCCCAGCCCATCTGCATCCTTTTTCGTGTGTTTCGTGGGCCCATCCGTGGTTGAACTGAATTTTTTCAGCCTGGAGGGTGTTATAAACTTTTGGGCTGCGCTACCCGGAGTGCGTTCGGAAAAGTGCCTCAGCGGGCGTCTAAAAAGGTCCGGAGGGCATGCCTTCGGACTTTCTAGACGCCCTCTCACACGCCCTAACTCTCGCGCGCTTCGGCGCGAGTGGTCTTGACGGGCAGCGGACGCGGGACGGTCGGCTTGAGCGCGGACGGCGTCACGGAATCGTTTCGGGTGGCGACGGGTTTGAGCACCGGCAGGAGCAGGTCGTTCCATACTCGGTAACCTGCCTTGCTCAGATGCACGCCATCGGCCGCGTAGAGCTCCGGACTGGGCTTGCCCTCGGCGTCGAGCAGCGGGCTGAAGGTGTCGATGAACGTGCAGTCGGGGTCCTTGCGGCACTCGGCGGCGATGAGGGCGTTGGCCTCCTGCATGGCCGGGATGAGCTTCGCGCGGCGCGGGCAGGGCTTGAGCGCCAGAAAGATCAGGCGGGCGCGCGGCGCGGCGGCGCGCAGGCGGGCGCGGAACTCGTTGAACGCGGCGAGGACATCGGCCGGCGCGAAGCCGGCGGCGATGTCGTTTTCGCCGGCGTAGAGGACGACGGTCCGCGGCTCGCACGCGAGGACGAGCTGGTCGACGTGGTCGGCGAAATCGGAAAGCCAGGAGCCGCCCACGCCGCGGTTGAGCACGGTCGCGCCGGGGAACGTGTCCGCGAGGGCCGGCCAGCGCTCGATCGACGAGCTGCCGGCAAACACAACTCCGCCGGTGGGCGGCGGTTTCGCCTGATCGGCGGCGACGATCCGCGCGAGTTTCGCCGACCACCGCGGGCTCTCGGTCGGCAGGACCCTGGCGGCGAGCGCGACGCCGCCCGGCGCAAGGAGCCACAGCAGCACGCCTGCGACGCGGGAGAAGAGTCTTGTTCTACACCTCGTCATTCGCTCGCCCGGTTCGACCCATGACAGAGGAGCCGCCGCGACGAAAGTGGTTTCTTGAGGCCGGGCGTGGAATTTTGCGGTCGATCGAGCGGGCGCCCGGGGCAGCCGTCGGCGGTGGGCCCGGACGATGCCGCGGACGCTCTCATGAAACCGCTGCACGGCGGCTGCCGCCGCCGCTGCGCAAAGTTCATGACAGCCTCTGCGGCGGTGCGCCCGCCGGCGCGGCGTCGAGTTCGTGGGGAGCGAGGCCGACGGGCAGCGCGGCCGGGCGGGCGCACGTGCTCGTGAGGTTGACGTAGTGCCCGCTGCGCGACGCGACGTCGAACGCCTCCATGACCTCGAGCACGTGTTGCGCGAGTTCGCCGCTCGCGCGGTGCGCGCGGCCGGTGCGAATCGCGAGCGCCATGTCGGCCACGCCGGACCCGCGGCCGCGCTCATCGGTGTGCGTGAGCGGCACCTCGTCGTAGTCGCCGGTGGCGGCGTTGCGCAGGCGCACGGGGCCGTGAAACGTGTTCGGGTCCGGCGCCTCGAGCGTGCCCTCGGTGCCGAAGATCACGATCCGCGGGAACGGATACGGGTAGGTGTCGAAACTCGTGACGATCGTGGCGGTGGCGCCGCCGGCGAAATCCATCACGCCCGCGTAGTGCGTCGGGACCTCGACCGCGACGCGTTTGCCGGCGAGCGGCTGGCTTGTGATGATGCGCTCGGGGAACGACGCCTTCGCCGTGCCGCTCACGCGCGTCACGGGGCCGATGAAATTGACGAGCGCGGTGATGTAATACGGGCCCATGTCGAACATCGGGCCGGCGCCGGCCTTGTAGAAGAATTCTGGAGACGGGTGCCACGACTCGGGACCGCGGCCGAGCATGAACGCGCTGGCGGCGATCGGCCGGCCGATGGCCCCGTCGTCGATCAGCTTGCGCACGGTCTGCAGGCCGCCGCCGAGAAACGTGTCGGGCGCGCAGCCGACGAGCCGGTTCTGCTCGCGCGCCACGGCGAGCACGCGCCGGCCGGAGGCGGAGTCGAGCGCGAAGGGTTTTTCGGTGTAGACGTGCTTGCTGGCGCGCAGGGCGCGCTCGTTCACCTCGGCGTGCGCCTGCGGCACGGTGAGATTGATCACGAGATCGATGCGCGGATCGGCCAGGAGCGCGTCGACGGTCATGCCCTCGACGCCGTGCTGCTTTGCTTTTTCGTGGGCGCGCGCGAGGTCGAGATCCGCGCAGGCGACGACGCGCAGGAACGAGTAGGGCTTGAGGCCGGCGAAGTAGGCGTCGCTGATCTTGCCGCAGCCGATGAGGCCAATGTGAAGGGGCGTGTTCATGGAGAGCCGTCAAGATGACGGCGGAGCAAGGAGCAGGGGGCAAGGAGGAAGCCGTCAGGGTTGCGGCCGAGCAAGGAGCAGGGGCGGGGAGGAAGAATCAATCGCCTCATCCTGCCCCCTGCTCTTTGCTCCACAGCGTTTGGATTTCGGTATCGCTCCGGCCGGAGCGATTCGTCACAACCAACGCGCTTTCGGCGTGTCCACGACGCGCCCAACCCTTTCCGCCATGCCACGACTCGTCACGTTGTTCACCGGCCAATGGGCCGATCTGCCGTTGGAGAAACTCGCCCCGCTCGCCAAGAGCATGGGCTACGATGGGCTCGAGCTCGCCTGCTGGGGCGACCACTTCGAGGTCGACAAGGCGCTCTCGAGCAAGCGCTACGTCCGCGAAAAATGGGACCTGCTCATGGCGCACGGCCTCACGTGCGCGGCGATCTCGAATCATCTCGTCGGCCAGGCGGTGTGCGACCCGATCGACGAGCGCCACAAGGCCATCCTGCCTCCCGACGTGTGGGGCAACGGCGAGCCCGAGGGCGTGCGCAAGCGCGCGGCGAAGCGGCTCGCCGCGACGGCGAAGGTGGCGCGGGCGTTCTTCGACGCGCGTCCGGCCGAAGCCGGCGGCGCCGGCCTGCCGGCGGTCGTCAACGGCTTCACCGGCTCGCCGATCTGGCACTCGCTCTACGCCTTCCCGCCGACCTCGCAGGCGTATTGGGATGCCGGTTACGAGGAGTTTGCCCGGCGCTTCGGGCCGATCCTGGAGACCTTTGAGGAGAACGACGTGAATTTCGCCCTCGAGGTGCACCCGACCGAGATCGCCTTCGACATCGCCTCGGCCGAGCGCGCGCTCACGGCGGTGAAGCTGCACCGCCGCTTCGGCTTCAACTACGACCCGTCGCATCTCGGCTATCAAGGCGTCGACTACGTGCGGTTCATCCGCCGCTTCGGCCGCCGCATCTTCCACGCGCACATCAAGGACGTGTGGTGGGGCCACGGCGACGGCACGGTCGGCGTGTTCGGCGGCCACGTGCCGTTCGGCGACGCGCGCCGCTACTGGGACTTCCGCTCGCCGGGCCGCGGCGACATCCGCTTCGAGGACGTGATCGTGGCGCTCAACGACACCGGCTACGGTGGCCCGCTGTCGGTCGAGTGGGAGGACGGCCGGATGGCGCGCGAGCACGGCGCGACCGAGGCGGCGGCCTTCGTGCGGCGCCTGGATTTTGCCCCGAGCGCGGTGGCGTTCGACGCGGCGTTTGAGAAGAAGAAATGATGATGAAGTAGCGAGTAGCGGGTAGCGAGTAGCGAGCATGCCGAATCCGGCCTGCCGTTGGTTTTGCCCTCGCTCCTCGCTCCTTGCTCCTCGCTCCTTTTTCCCTATGAATCGTAAACTTCGTTTTGGCATGATTGGCGGCGGGCGCGGCGCGTTCATTGGCGCGGTGCATCGGATCGCGGCGCGCATGGACGGCGCGGCCGAGCTTGTTGCCGGCGCGTTTTCCTCCGATCCGCAGCGCTCGCGCGACTCCGGCGCGGACCTGTTTCTCGATCCGGCGCGCGTCTATGGCAGCTACGACGAGATGGCGGAGGCCGAGGCCGCCCGCCCGGCGGCGGAGCGGCTCGACTTCGTCGTGATCGTCACGCCCAACCACCAGCACTTCGGGCCCGCGAAGCGGTTTCTCGAGGCGGGCTTCAACGTCATCTGCGACAAGCCGGTGACCTTCAGCCTCGCCGAGGCGAAGCGCCTGCAGGCCGTCGTGGCGCGCACGAAGAAAGTCTTCGTGCTCACGCACAACTACACCGGCAACGTGATGGTGAAGCAGGCGCGCGAGCTCGTGCGCGACGGCGTGCTCGGCAAGATCCGCAAGATCGTCGTCGAGTACCCGCAGGGCTGGCTCTCGACGCGGCTGGAGCAGGCGGGGCAAAAGCAGGCCTCGTGGCGCACCGACCCGAAGCGCAGCGGTGCGGCCGGCTGTATTGGCGATATCGGTACGCACGCGGAAAACCTGGTGGAGTACATCACGGGCCTCGAGATCGAGGAACTGTGCGCCGACCTGACGACGTTCGTGCCCGGCCGGAAGCTTGACGACGACGGCAGCGTGCTCGTGCGTTACCGCGGTGGGGCGAAGGGCGTGCTGCACGCCTCGCAGATCAGCGTCGGCGAGGCCAACGCGCTCGCGATCCGCGTTTATGGCACCAAGGGCGGACTCGAATGGCACCAGGAGACGCCGGAGACCCTGCAGGTGAAGTATCCGGACCGGCCGAACGAGACCTGGCGGCGCGGCGAGGGCTATGTCGCGGAGCGGCTCAAGCCGTTCACGCGGACGCCGTCGGGACATCCGGAGGGCTACCTGGAAGCGTTCGCGAACATCTACCACGATGCGTTTCGCGCGATCGCCGCGGAGGTCGAGGGCAAGCCGCGGCCGAAGGATCTGGATATCCCGACGATCGAGGACGGCGTGCGCGGCATGGCGTTCATCGAGGCGGTGGTGAAGTCCGCGCAACGCGGCGCGAAGTGGGTGAAGCCGGGCGCGTAGGCCCGGGGCGGATTGGGTGGCGGCAGGCGTCCCTGGCTGCCGCCACGCATCCCCCCCGATCAGAACATCGTATTCGTATTCGCAGAGTTTACCGGCACCGGTTGGGCGACGCGCCAGTGCTCCACGATCCGGCCCTCGTGGACGCGGTACATTTCCACCGCCGCCTCGCCGTGAGCGTCCGGCGCTGATTTCACCTCGAGGTGCAGGAAGACGATGTCGTTGTCCACGGCGCTGCGCACGACCCGCGTGCTGCGGTGCGGATTTCTCGCGAAGTCCTGGCGGAAATAGTCCACGAGCGCCTGCCGCCCGCCGGCGAGACGCGGGTCGTGCTCGCGGTATTCCGGCGCGACGTAGCGCGCGGCGGCGTCGACGTCGCGCCGGTTGAAGAACGCGTCGTGGAACGCCAGCACGAGCCGGCGGTTTTCCTCGGCCTGGGCGGACGGCGGCAGCAAGGCCTTGCTCTGCTCGGTGCAGCCGACGGTCGTGAGCGCCCACACGAGGGCGACAATCAACCAAAGCGGGGGAGGGAGGCGGGTGGCCATGGTGCCCACACGAAATCCACAAGCGGCCCGAAATAAACCGGGACTCGGCGATTGCGTTCGGGGCGGGGGATTTGGTTCGCTGGCCGGCCGGCGCGCTCCAGCGCGCCCGGAGCGGTTTCGGAGCATTTCCCCCATGCATCTCACCACGCTTTCCTCCTGGCAGGTCGCCGACATGGCGATCCGTTATCTGCATGACCCCGCTTCCGGGCGCGTCGGCTTGCAGTGGGTGCCGACCGCGCTCGTCGAGCGAATCGCCCCGCGCCGCGAGACGCTGCGAGGTCTCTCCTACATCGACGCAGTTCCCGACAACCGCACTCTGCCTCCGCCCGCGTGGGTGCTCGAGCCCCTCGTGCAACTGAAGCGCGTGGGCGATCCGTATCCGGGCACGTTTGGGCACGGCCACACCATGCGCAACGCGCCCTCGAACGACGCGTTTCGTTACCACGGGCAGACGGTCGAACGGTGCGGCATGAAGACGACGATCCTCACCACGCTCCAGAGCACGGAAGGCCAGCGGCTCGAACATCGCTTATCGTGGCACGAGGGCGACGCGGCCGTCGAGGTCTCGACCACCTTTGTCAACGACGGCGCGGACCCGGTGACGCTCGAGATGATCTCCAGTTTTGCGCTCGGCGGACTCACCCCGTTCGATGCGGCGGATGCGCCCGGGCGGCTGCGCGTGCATCGCTTTCGCTCCGCCTGGAGTGCGGAGGGCCGGCACGAGGTGCGCAGCCTCGAGTCGCTGCACCTGGAGCGCTCCTGGAGCGGCGCGGGGGCGTTGAGCGAACGCTTTGGGCAGGTGGGCTCGATGCCGGTGCGGCGCTGGTTTCCCTTTGTGGCGGTCGAGGACACGGCGGCCGGCGTGGTCTGGGGCGCGCAGCTCGCCTGGGCCGGCTCGTGGCAGCTCGAGGTGTATCGACAGCACGACGACGTGTGCTTCTCCGGCGGCCTCGCCGACCGCGAGTTTGGGCACTGGCTGAAAACGCTCGCTCCCGGTGAATCGCTCGTCACGCCGCCCGCGACGCTCGCCTGCGCGCGGGGCGACCTCGATGCGCTCTGCGACCGGCTGACCGCGGTGCAGCACCGCGCCGCCGATGCGCATCCGGCGGTCGAACACGACCTGCCGATTATCTTCAACGAATATTGCACGACCTGGGGCGATCCGCGCCATGACCAGGTTGCCGCGATCGCCGCGCGGCTGAAGGACTCCGACGTGCGCTACCTCGTGATCGACGCCGGCTGGTACAAGAACGGGCAGGGCGACTGGAGCAACGCGCACGGGGACTGGGTGCCGAGTGCGGGACTGTTTCCCGACGGGCTGGAGGCGACGGCCGCGGCGATCCGCGCGCACGGACTCATCCCGGGATTGTGGTTCGAGTTGGAGACCGTCGGCAGCGTCTCGGCGGCGTTCTCGCTCGTCGATCACCTCCTCCGCCGCGACGGGGTGCCGATCACGGTACGCAACCGCCGTTTCTGGGACCTCAACGATCCCTTTGTCGTGGATTTTCTCACCGAGCGGGTGGTCGGCCTGCTCGAGCGCGGCGGCTTCGGGTATCTAAAAGTTGACTACAACGAGACCCTCGGCATCGGCTGCGACGGAGCGGAGTCGCTGGGCGAAGGCCTGCGGCGCCAGGTGCTCGGCGTTTACCGCTTCTTCGAATGCATCCGCGAGCGGCTGCCGCACCTGGTGATCGAAAACTGTTCGTCGGGCGGCCACCGCCTCGAGCCGTCGATGCTCGCGCGCACGGCGATGGCGTCGTTTTCCGACGCGCACGAACTCGTGGAGATCCCGATCATCGCGGCCGGCCTGCATCGCCTGATGCTGCCGCGGCAGAGCCAGATCTGGGCGGTGCTGCACCGCGCCGACAGCGAGCAGCGGCTCGTCTACAGTCTTGCGGCGACGTTTCTCGGCCGCATGTGCCTGTCCGGTGAGTTTACCGAGCTGACGCTCGCGCAACGGGCGCTCACGCGCGAGGCCCAGCGCGTCTACCGGCGGGCGGCGCCGATCATCAAGCACGGCACGACCCGGCGGTACGGCGAAGTGGGCGAGAGCTGGCGGCATCCGCGGGGCTGGCAGGCGGTCGTGCGGGTCGGGGCCGGCGGACGCGGAGCACTGGTTGTGCTGCATGCGTTCGAGGCGGCCCCGGCGGAAATTGCGGTGCCATTGCCCGCGGGAGACGGCTGGCGCATCCAGGAAACGTTTGCGGCCGGGACGACGGCGCCGCGGACCGAGGGCGATCAATTGGTGTGCCCGATCGTCGGCGATTTCAGCGGGCAGGTGGTGTTGCTCGCGCGTTGAGGCGGTTTCAGCCCGAACACTGCAGAAACCGCGCGACGATCTCCCGGAGGGCCAGCGAATTGGAGCGGTTGCCCAGCCCGTAGCGGCGGCGTTTCGACGCGCTCGTGACGCACCGCAGCACGAACTCTGCGTCGTCGAGCAGTCCCGGGTTCGCGGACGGCAGCGGATTGGGCGCGGGCCTGGTCTGGCGAGGTAAGGATGGGGCGAAAGTCTGAAAGCTCATGGGGATCAAGGGGGCGGGCCAGACCCGGGAGGGCGTCGGGTGAGGGAGGCGGGGTGACCAGAGACAATGCGAGGGCAAGGGGCGGGCAAAGGACGGGCGCGTTAACACTGGAAACCGGGCCGGGAAAGGAGTCGAAAAGCAGCGTGAACATCGGCACAGGCGGCCTTTTTTTGATCCGAGAGCGGCCTCCTACGTGATCATACGGGGCGGGGCGCGCCGGCGAGGGGAGACGGAGATGGCAACGGCCGCCCCCGACCGGGGTGTCGCTGGGTTCTATTGTAAGAATACCCGCCGTTTTGTGTTGGAGAGGGGCCGATTCGATGCTGGTCGCACCCTTCCGTGCCCCGCCTCGCGCCTCGCCGGCTGCCGCCGTCGCAGCCTCGGCTGGGTGCGAACTTCCGACCACGCCCGTCTGTTCATGTCCACCGAGAGTTATCACACGCAGCATGCTCCGTTTGGCGCCTTCGCCAGCTTTACCGTCGGGCTGGTGGGAGGGGCGGGAGGGTTTGGGCAATCGCTGCGGGGTCCGGCGCGACAGAATGTGTACGTGGGGTTTCGCCGCGGCCGCGAGGCGTGGCGCCTGCTCCCCTTTTTCGTGCCGCCGAAGTCCTCCGCCGCGGTCGCCTACACGGGCGAGGCCGCGCAGGTGGGGGCGCCGCCGCCCGAACCGCTCCGCCTGCATTCCCTGTCGCCGGCGGACTACGAACGCCGCCTCGACTGGGCGAGCGATGCGTGGACGAGCGGAGGCTTCGGCTTCGGCCTGCGCACGCCGTTCGATCGTATCCCCGAACCGGAGACGCTGTCGGCGGAGGCCGCGCGCTTTCATTTCGCCCCGGTGGTGTGCGGGTATCTTTCCTACGACAACACGGCGGGGGCGGAGGCGGTTGAACTCGTGTTCGGTATTGGCGAGGCGGATGCGCAGATGCGCCCGCTCGACGACACCCGCCCGGCCCTGGCCGGCTTTGCGGGCGGCAATCTCTTCGGCTACGCGACGGCGCCTTCGCCGGACGTGAGCCTGCGTCAGGGGTTCAGCGTGTTCGAGGACGTGCCGCGTGACGTGCGCGGGTTGCACGTGCTCGGCGGCGAAACCGCGCTCGTCTTCAAGGTCCCCGCCGGCGCCCGCCGCGAGTTTCCGCTCGTGCTCGGGTTTTATCAGGCGGGGGTGGTGACCACGGGTCTCACGGCGAGCTACGCCTACACGCGCTGGTTCGATTCCCTCGAAGCGGTGTTGCAGCACGGCCTCGAACAGCATGCGCGCTACACGGAACTCGCGCTGCGCCGGGACGCCGAGCTGGCGGCGAGCCGCCTGGACGCCGATCAGAAGTACCTCGTCGCGCAGGCGACGCACAGCTACCTCGCGAGCACGCAACTTTTCCAGCGCGCGGACGGGCGCCTGCTGTGGGTCGTCAACGAAGGCGAATACCGCATGGTCAACACCTTCGACCTCACGGTGGACCACGTGTTCTTCGAGCTGGCCTGGCACCCGTGGGCCGTGCGCAACACCCTCGACCTCTTCGTCGAACGCTACGCGTATCTGGACGAGGTCCGCACGCCGGAGGGCACCCGCGCGCCCGGCGGCGTGTCGTTCACCCACGACATGGGGATCATGAACCACTTTACGCCGGCGGGCCGGTCGAGCTACGAGTGCGACAATCTCTCCGGCTGCTTCAGCCACATGACGATGGAGCAGCTGCTCAACTGGGTGCTCACCGCCGTCACCTACGCGTGGCGTACGGAGGACTGGGACTGGCTCGGCCGCAATCATCCCGTGTTGCTGCGCTGTGTCGACAGCCTCGAACGCCGCGATCATCCCGATTCCGCGAAACGCGACGGCATCCTCAAGTGCGACTCGAGCCGTTGCGGCACGGGCTCGGAGATCACCACCTACGACAGCCTCGACGTCAGCCTCGGGCAGGCGCGCAACAATCTCTACCTCGCCGTCAAGACGCTCGGCGCATGGATCCTGCTGGGCCGCGCCCTGCGGCGGCTCGATGATGTCGCGGCCGCGAAGCGCGCCACCCTGGCCGTCAGCCGGCTCTGCCGTTCGCTCGTCGAGCGCTTCGAGGAGGACACGGGTTTCTTCCCGGCGGTTTTCGAGCAGGGCAACCACTCGCGGATCATCCCCGCGGTGGAGGGCTTCGCGTATCCGCTCTACCTCGGGATGGAGGACGAGCTTGCGCCGCTGGCCCCGTTGATCGAGCGACTCCGGAAGCACCTGCGCGGCATCTTCAAGGCCGGCGTGTGCCTCGATGCGACCAGCGGCGGCTGGAAACTCAGCAGCACGAGCACGAACACGTGGTTCAGCAAGATCGCCCTGTGCCAGCATGTCATCCGTCGCCTGTTTCCGGATACGCTCACGCCGGAGGCTCGGGCGGCCGACCGCGTGCATGCGGATTGGCAGCGGCGGCGCGGCTGCGGCGCTTTCGCGATGTGCGACCAGATTTTAAGCGACTCCGGCAAAGTCTGCGGCAGTCGCTTCTACCCGCGCGGTGTAACGACATACCTGTGGTTGCTCGAATGAGCCTCAACCCGTAGCTTGCCCGCGCGGTTCAATTTCACCCCAGCCTCCCCATGAGCGATCACTCGCCGAAATCCTCCACTGCCACGCCTCCGCCCTCCGCCATGAGCGATCACTCGCAGAAGCTCTCCTTCCGGGAAAAATTCGGTTACAGCCTGGCCGACATCGCGACCAATTTCTTCTTCCAGTCGATGATCCTCTACCAGACCCGTTTTTACACGGACGTGGTGGGGCTCTCGGCGGTCGCGGTCGGCACGATGTTCCTCGTCTTGCGGTTGTCCGACGCGGTGTTCGATCCGGTGATCGGCGCGCTGGCGGACCGCACGAAAACGCGCTGGGGCAAGTTCCGCCCGTGGGTCCTGTGGACCGCGATCCCGTTTGGGGCGGTGTTCTGGCTCGCCTACGTGACGCCGAATGTCGGCCCGCAAGGGAAACTCATCTACGCCTACATCACCTACTCGCTGCTGATGCTGCTGTATTCGGCGAACAATACGCCCTACGCGGCGCTCATGGGCGTGATGACCTCCAATGCGAGCGAGCGCACCAGCATCGCCAGCTACCGCTTCGTCGCCGCGCTCATGGGCCAGTTCATGATTCAGGCGCTCGTGCTGCCGTTCGTCGACAAGTTCGGCGCGGGCGACGCCGCCAAGGGCTGGGCGATCACGATGGGCATCTTCGGGGCGCTCATCGTCGTCTTCAACCTGACGACCTTCGCCACCACGCGCGAACGCGTGATCCCCGATCCCAAGCAGAAGCCGTCCCTCGCCACCGACCTGAAGGACGTCTTCAGCTGTGGCCCGTGGATCATGATGTTCATTCTCACGCTGCTCATTTTCACCACGCTCGTCCTGCGCGGCAGCTCGCTGAACTACTTCTTCAGCTACTATCTCGATCAGGGCGCGATCCGCGCGTTTTTGGACAGCAT
This sequence comes from Opitutaceae bacterium, assembly GCA_036406235.1. Classification (GTDB taxonomy): domain Bacteria; phylum Verrucomicrobiota; class Verrucomicrobiia; order Opitutales; family Opitutaceae; genus DASWVO01. The sequence continues at coordinate 1,627 of DASWVO010000057.1, read as the reverse complement.
TGGCCTGGGCGCGATCGGCACCGAAAACGCGACCGGCTGGAAATCCGCCCTCGATGCGCTCGGTCTGCTCGTGAAGCCCGACGGCTCCAACGCCGCCTCGGTCGGCCTCAGCCTCTTCTTCGTGATCGGCTCGCTGATCCAGATCATCGGCATCGTGCTCTCGAAACCACTCGCCGACCGCTTCGGCAAGAAGGCGGTGTTCATCGTGGGCATGTCGATCACGGCGCTCGCGACCGCGCTCGTGGTGTTCGTGACGCCCACCTCGATGAACCTGATGGTCTTCCTGAGCATCCTCTGGCCGCTCGGCTGGGGACCGACGGTGCCGCTGTTGTGGGTGATGATCGCCGATGTCGCCGATTACTCGGAATGGAAGACCCACCGCCGCGCCACGGGCTTCATGTATGCCGGCATTCTGTTCGCGCTGAAGGCCGGGCTCGGCCTCGGCGGCGCGCTCAGCGGCTGGCTGATCGCCGCCTACGGCTACGTGCCCAACGTCGCGCAGTCGGAGCACGCGCTGCAGGGCATCCGCTTGTGCGCTTCGATCTTCCCGACCATTCCCTTCCTCCTCGGGCTCGTCTGCCTGGTCCTTTATCCGATCGGGAAACAGCTCAATCTTCGCATCGTCGAAGAACTCACCGACCGCCGCAAAAGCTACAGCTTGTAGAGCGAGTCATGTCGTTTTCCGGACGCCTTCGCCTAGCGCGGTGCTTCAGCCCGCGCTCGTTGCGGTCCCGAGCGCGGGCTGAAGCATCGCGCTACCTCCGGTCGTGGCCGCGTAACTTTCATCATATTCTCTAGTCTCCGTCTCATGCTCCGCCGCCTGCTGCTGTCGTTCGCACTTCTGTCCCTCTTCGTAGTAAGCGCCGCCCGCGCCGAGGATGGCTACCGGCTCTGGCTGCGTTATGATTTGATCGACGACGCCACCGCGCGCGCGGATTACTCGGCGGCGCTGCAGCAAGTCGTGCTCGCCACGCCCTCGGGCGCCGAGTCGCCGACGATCGCCGCGGCGCGCGACGAACTCATGCAGGGGCTCCGCGGCCTGCTCGGCAGCGACGTGCAGGTCGGATTGGAAAAACTTACCGGCACGCTTCCGGCGAGCGGAAACGCCGATGGCTACACGTTGCGCGCGCTCGAGCGCGACGGCCGCCGGGTCGTCACGATCGCCGGCTCGCGCGACCTCGGCGTGCTCTACGGCGCCTTTGAGCTGTTGCGCCGGATCCAGACACGCCAGCCGCTTGCCGGGCTCGACGTCGCCAGCGCGCCGAAAATCCAGCGCCGCATCCTCAACCACTGGGACAACCTCAACCGCTTCGTCGAACGCGGTTATTCCGGTTTTTCGCTCTGGGAATGGTTCAAACTGCCCGACTACCGAACGCCCCGCTACCGCGATTATGCGCGCGCCAACGCCTCGATCGGCATCAACGGCACCGTGCTCACCAACGTGAACGCCGACGCGCTCGTGCTCACGCGGTCCTACCTGGAAAAAGTCGCCGCGCTCGCCGACGAGTTCCGCCCTTACGGTATCCGCGTTTACCTTACCGCACGTTTCAGCGCGCCGATCGAAATCGGCGGACTCAAAACCGCCGACCCGCTCGACCCCGCCGTCGCCGCTTGGTGGCGCGCCAAG
>DASWVO010000056.1:0-3117 GCA_036406235.1 Opitutaceae bacterium | reverse complement strand
CGCATCGAGCAGATCCAGGGCGGCGATGCCGGGCAGGAGTTGTTGCTCTCGGGGATCCTTTTCTCCGGAGACGACCAGCCGGCGGGCGACGTCCGCGGCACCCCTGCACAGCCATGATCCGAATGCGATTTCTGCTCCTAGCACTGGCTCTCGTGCCGCTGCTTTCCGCGCGCGCTGCCGGGACGGCGATCGATCTTGCCGGCGCCGGCTGGACGTTCACGGTCGATCCGACCGACCGGGGCGAGTCGGTCGGCTGGTCCCGGCCCGATCCTGAGTGGGACGGCGCCAAGGCGCATCCCCGGGCGGGGTGGGACGAGGTGACAGTACCGCATGATTTTCTGACCGACCCGCGCTATGCCTACACCGGCGTCGCGTGGTATCGCCGCTCCTTCGCGGTGCCGGCGGACATTCCGGTCGGCCAGGTGTGGCGCCTGCAGTTCGCCACCGTGTTCCAGCGCTGTCGCGTCTGGCTCAACGGCGAGTTCATCGGCGCCCACGAGGGCGGCTACACGCCGTTCGAGTTTGCGGTGACGTCGCACATGCGGCCCGGCCGGCAAAATTTTCTGGTCGTGGCGGTGGACAATCGCGTGAAGTTCCGCGCGCTTCCCGGCGCCCGCTCCGGCGGGACGCCCAACTCGGCTCAATATCCGTGGCTCAACTACGGCGGCATCCTCGGCGGCGTGCGGCTGATCGCACACGCGCCCGTCTGGATTGCGGGGCAAAAGATCGAGACGCAGCTTCAGACCGACGGTTCGGCGGAGGTGACGGTGCGAGTCGCTCTGCGCAACGAGTCCGCGGCCGCCCGGCACCTGACCATCGCCGCTGAATTGATCGACGAGAAGGGCGGCCGCCTGCCAGTGACGCTGGCCGGGGAGCGCTCCCTTGCCCCGCAAGCGGACGGCACGGTGGTGCTTCGCGGTACGGTGCCGGCGGGGGCTTACGCCCCCTGGGAGCTCGACGCGCCCCGGCTCTATCGCAGTCGCGTCGTGATGGATGGATACGCGCATGAAGCGGTCTTCGGCTTTCGCTCGCTCGCGATGCGGGACGGGCGGTTCCTGTTGAATGGCCGTCCCGTGCGGCTCGCCGGCGCCAATCGTGCCCGCGGCCATCCGGTGCACGGCGGCATCGATCCCGACACGCTCGTCGACCAGGACCTTTCGCTCATGAAGGCCGCCGGTCTGCGCTTCGCGCGTCTGCAGCACACGGCGCCGGGCCGGAACCTCCTCGAGTGGGCCGATCGCAACGGGATGCTGCTCATCCTCGAGGTCGGCATGTGGGGCTATATCGCGCCGGACCAGGCGTCGGAGGAACTGCGGGCGCAGTTTCGCGCCGAGATGCGCGAGCTGATCGAGTTTTCGTGGAACCACCCGAGCGTCGTCGGCTGGAGCCTCGGCAACGAATACGAGTCGTGGAAGCCCGAGGGTGTCGCGTGGACGCGGGACATGGCGCAATTTGTGAAAGCCCTCGATGCGACGCGGCCGGTGACGTTCGCGGCACTTGGCAAGGCGTTGCGTGAGTTGCGGGCCGAAACCCCGCCGGCCGCGCCCGGCGGGCATGCGTTCGATCACGTCGATTTCATCTCGGCCAATATCTACTTCCGCGTCGCCGACGTCGTTCCGCATCTCGATCCGGTGCATGCGCGCTGGCCGGAGAAGCCGGTATTCATCACCGAATACGGACTGCGCGCCGACCGCGTGAAGAGCGAGCAGGAGCGCCTCGAGCACTTCGACGCGATGCTGGCGCTCGTGCGTGAACGTCCCTGGATCTGCGGCCTCTCGTATTGGTCGTTCAACGACTACGCCAGCCGCTACCCCGGCACCGGAGACGACGGTTACCGGCGCTGGGGGCTGGTCGACGAATTCCGTCGTCCCCGCGCCCTCTACGAGCATGTCAAGGCGGCGGTCGCCCGTGGCTTCGACGGGGATCCCGGTCAGCCGTAGCAGTGGCGACCCGGCCGGCGCGGCTTCTTCAATCCTGCCGCAGCGGCGTGGCGCGGGCTTCGTCGCGCGACGGGTTCCCCGGCATCGTGAAGCCCGGGCGCCAGTGGCTGTCGACGAGCACGATCTTCGGGTGGTCCGGCACGCCTGTCATGTTGAGCAGCGTCTGGGACAGGATGAGTTTCACCGTCTCACCACCGACCAGCCGGTATTGATGGTCGACGCCCGCCGCGTCCTGGGGTGGCTCGGAAAGGTCGATGCTGGCGAATTTGATCTTTTTCGGGATCGGCACGCCCAGTCCGGTGAGCCGGGTGTAAATCGGGCCGGAGCTGATGATCACCTCGGGCTCATGCGTGGCGATCCAGCGCAGGAGGTTGGGGTCGGTGATTTCGGTTTTGGACAGGATCGGGATGCGCTGCTCGGTCGGAATCTGGTTCTGGTAATAGAGAAACGACGACGAGAACAGCTTGTGACCGATCCCGCCCGGGCGGTAGGTGAGAATGAAACCGACCCGCCGGTAGCCCTGGCGCGTCACCCATTCCAGGATCTCGTCCATCATCTGCAGGTAATTCGGACACGAGCGGTGAAGGAGCGGGTCGACGATGCTGTAGCCGGCGGTGGCCGCGGCGAACCCGGAGAAGTCGAAATCGATGCGGCCCACGCCGCTCGCGAACGGCGCCACAAAAATTCCCTGGATGCCGCGGGTGCGCAGGATGACGCGAAGCCGCGCCGTGCTCATCCCGGGCTCCACCAGATGAAAAACGTCGAGATCGAAGCCCGCGTCCGCCGCCTGTTCGCGCGCGCCGACGAGCATTTCGACGATGGGCCGGTAGTTCTTTAGCTGGGCGGGCGTGAGCTCGGGAATGAGCACCGCGAGTTTGGAGCGCACCCGATTGGTGCGCGCGGTGCGCAAGTGCTCCATCAGTTGCGCCACCTTCGGGTCGGCGTGATAGCCGAGGCGCCGGGCGATCTTTTGAATCCGCTCCCGCACCTCGGGCGAAATTTTGGGATGATTGCGCAACGCGAGCGACACGGCGGAGACCGACACTCCGGCCTTGGCGGCAATGTCGCGCTGACTAACAACGGCGGTTTTCATGGGGCTGGCGGAGTGCCGAGTATCGAGGGTCGGGAGCGGGGAGGTCAACGGTTGACCGCCGAGCGGCCGTTGAGGTGAAAAAGT
>DASWVO010000055.1:0-8035 GCA_036406235.1 Opitutaceae bacterium | reverse complement strand
GATACCGAGACGGGCAAGGCGACTCGCATCAGCACCCAGACGATGGGGGCCTGTTCGCAAGCGAGCGTGGTAGGGCCTTGAGATTTCGATTTCGAATCCCGATTTTCCGCTGGGCGCGCCGTGAGGCGCGCCTTTTTCCATTCATCGTGCGTCCGAATTCGCCAAAGGTGGGGAAAGACGCTGCCCGCCAAAACAAAAAGCCGCGCTTGCTGGCGCGGCTTTGAAATGTCGCGGCGACGTTCGTCGCGCGTCCGTGTGCTCAGGCGCTCGCGGCGCCGTAGTTCTTCTCGGCGGCGTCCCAGTCGACCACGTTCCAGAACGCGGCGATATAGTCCGGCCGGCGGTTCTGGTAGTTCAGATAGTAGGCGTGTTCCCACACGTCCAAGCCGATGACAGGCTTGCCCTCGACGCCGGCGACCGCCTTGCCCATGAGCGGGCTGTCCTGGTTGGCGGTGGAGCCGATCGCGAGCTTCTTGTCGGCGCCGACGACGAGCCAGGCCCAGCCGGAGCCAAAGCGGGTTGCGGCGGCCTTGCCGAACTCTTCCTTGAACTTGTCGAAACCGCCGAACGTCGAGTTGATCGCTTCGGCGAGCTTGCCCTTGGGCGCGCCACCTTTGCCCGGGCCGAGGATCTTCCAGAAGAATGTGTGATTGCTGTGGCCGCCCGCATTGTTGCGCACACCCGTGCGGATCGCCTCCGGGACCTTCGACAGGTCGGCAATCAACGCATCGACCTCAAGCCCCGCGAGCGCCGCCTGATCCTTGAGCAGATTGTTCGCGTTGGTGATATACGTCTGGTGATGCTTCGTGTGATGGATTTCCATCGTGCGAGCATCGATGTGAGGCTCCAGAGCGTTGTAGGCGTAGGCGAGTTTCGGGAGTTCGTATGCCATGGCGTGTGTTGGGTTTATGGTTGCCGAAAGAGAAGGGCAACGTGTGACGGCCCGCGGGTTGCGTCAACCCCTGGCCGTGAATTTACGTAGCGCTCTCGGCGGCGCGGTCGCCTTCGATGCGCTTTAATTTGAAGAACGCCTGCAGCAATTCGCGGCACTCGCCTTCGAGGACGCCTCCGGCGGTGAGCTCGAGGTGGTGATTCACGCGCGGCAGGTCGTTCAGGTTCGTGGCGCCGCCGAGGCAGCCCATCTTGGGGTCGGGGACCGCGTAGCAGACGCGTTTGAGGCGCGACATGAGGGTCGCGCCCGAACACATCGGGCAAGGCTCCTTCGTCACGTATAGCGTGGCGTCTTCCAGCCGCCAGTCGCCCAGGCGGGCGGCGGCCTGGGTGATCGCGAGGATCTCGGCATGCGCCGTCGGATCGCGGACACTCTCGACCGTGTTGTGCGCGGCCGCGATTACCTCGCCGCCAAGCTCGATCACGCAACCGATCGGCACCTCGTCCTGCCGCCAGGCGTCGATCGCTTGGTTGTAGGCGAGGCTCATGAAAAACACGTCGTCGCGCACCAGTTGCGACGGGAAGCGCTTTTCATAGGGGCATGGCGGGGGAACAGGTTGGGCGCGGTCCATGAAGGAGGTATGATCAAATCCGAAATCCGAAGCTCGAAGTCCGAAACAGGTTCCGACGACCAAGCACAAGTGTTTCGAGCTTCGAGCTTCGGATTTCGAGTTTCCCGGCGACCGCCGGGCGGTTCCGAGGAAAACCTTGACTATCGGTGGGGGTTTCGGGCTTACAAGTGGGTTTTATTCTTCAACCTTACTGCATGACCCAACCCTGCTCCCAAGGCCGTTCCCTCGGCCGTGCCGCCGAACTGTATGTCTGAATCCGACGGCAAATCGATCGAAGTCGAAGGCAAAATCGTCGCTGTCCTCCCCGGCACGATGTTCAAAGTCCAGCTCGCGAACGGCCACGTGGTCCTCGCCCATATCTCGGGAAAGCTCCGCAAGAACTTCATCAAGATCGCAGCAGGTGACAGTGTGAAAATGGAGATGAGCCCCTATGATCTCGAGAAGGCGCGCATCACCTACCGTATGAAGGACACCAACCCGGCTCCGCGCTTCGGCGGACCCCGCCGGCGGTTTTGAATTGGCAGGCCGACGCCGCGAGCGTCGGCTTTTTTTGTGCCCCGGGACAAAGACAAGCCGAGTGCGGCGCCGCCGGCGTTCGCGACCGACATCGACGAGTTCATCGGCTTCCTGAAGCTCGAGCGCGGCGTCTCCCGGCACACGTCCTCGAACTACCAGAGCGACCTCGACCAGTGCGCCGCCTTTCTCGCGAAGCACGGCGTGCGCGACTGGCGCGCCGTCCGGCCCGACGACATCTCCACCTGGCTGCAATCGCTCGGCCGCGGCTACGCCGTCAGCAGCACCGCGCGCAAACTTTCCGCGCTCAAGGGGCTCGCGAAGCACCTCATCCGCGAGAAGCACCGGTCCGATGATTTCACCGACCTGGTCGCCGGCCCGAAACTCCGGCGCAAGCTCCCCGCCACGCTGACCACGGAAGAGGTCGATCGTATCCTTGCCGCCCCTACAGGGGGCGATGCGCACGGCCTGCGGGACCGGGCGATGCTCGAGCTGTTCTACTCGAGCGGCCTGCGCGTGTCGGAGCTGGCGGGGCTGCTCCTGCAGCAGGTCGATCTTGAGCACGGGTTCGTGCGCGTCTTCGGCAAGGGCGCGAAGGAGCGCATCGTGCCGCTCGGCGGCGCGGCGCGAGACGCGCTGGCGGCGTATCTCACCGCGGGCCGCGCACACTTCGTGAAGGTGAAGAAGACCGGCAGCCAGTTTTTCCTCAGCGAGCGGGGCACCGCGATTTCGCGACAGATGGTGTGGGTGTTGGTGAAGAAATACGCGCGCAACGCCGGCGTGACCAAGCCCGTGAAGCCGCACCTCCTGCGTCACTCTTTCGCCACGCACCTGCTCGGCGGCGGCGCCGATTTGCGCGCGATCCAGGAGATGCTCGGACATGCCAACATCTCCACGACGCAGATCTACACCGCGGTGGAGGAGAAGCGCCTCGTCGACCATCACGCGAAGTTCCACCCGCGCAATCAGGAGTGATGCCCGGTGGGGCGGGGCGGATTGCGAGCGACGTGGCCGGCCACCCCTCGACAGGCTCGGAGCCCCAAGCTTGTCGAAAGGGCAAGGGCCGGCTCTGCATTCGGGTTACTCAGCGGCCGGGTAGCGCGGCTCGCAGCGCACCTCGCTTCGCACCGAACTCGCCAGAAAACACTCCTCGTGCGCTGCGTGGTGCAAGGCCTCGAGCTGCGCGCGATCGGGGGGCTGCGCGCCGCTGAACACGACGAGCGGACGCAGCGTGACCACCGTCATCGCGAGGCGTCCCTGCGCGTTGCGTCCGAGCATGCCACTCGCGTCGTCCTCGTAGGAATCGACGGTGAAGCCGCGTTTGGCGGCGAGGGAGAGAAACCACAGCATGTGACAGCTCGAAAGGCTGGCGACGAACGCCTCCTCGGGATCGACCGCGTCGGTGGCGGAGAGCGGCAGCGGCACGACGTGCGGCGACGACGAAGCGGGCACCTCGACGCCGCCGTCGAAGCGCCAGAGGTGCTTCCGGCTGTAACGATTGTCGGTGAAAACCTGTCCTTCGCGGGTCCAGCGGATGACGGCAGTATAGGAAGCCATGGCCGTATTCGACCCGATCGGCCCCCGGCCGCAAGCGGCGCTTTTCCCTCGCCCGGCACAGTTGCGCATCGTTGAGGCGGCACGGGAGCGCTCCGGCCGATTCCCTTGTCCCGGGGTGGTAGCCTGCGCGGGTGCTGGTGGTCCGACTACGAGCCTTCTTCGATCAGCGCGTGCACCGCCTCTTCGCTCGCGGCGAGCATCTGGCGCGTACCGAGGTTGGTGTGAACCTCGTACAAGTTCACTTTTCCGACGCTCTTGATCAGCACGATGCTCTTCACGACCTCCTTGACGGTTCCGGCCTTCGGCTCGCCGTTTGGGGACAGGTTTTGCTCGATGGCCAGCGCTCCCCCTTTGGGGGCGAGAAGCGGGAGATCGGCCTGCGCATAGACGCCTGCAAGTGGGCAGCGCGCTGTCAAGCGGGCGTTGACCGCGCGTCGATTGGGGCCAGTACCCGCGCGTAGGGCGTTCGTCCGTGCAGGGGAATTTCCCGGGCCTGTCACAAAACCGCGCGCTGGTTCGTCTGGATTGGTGATGAACACAAATACACTCACTGAATCCGCTCCCCACGCTCAACCCCGCCTCAAGAACCGTGAGGCCGCGCCCGCCGTGTTCAAGGCGATGATGGCGCTGCAGCAGGTCGTCAATGAGAGCAGCCTCGAGCCGGCGCTGCTCGAACTCGCAAAGACCCGCGCCTCGCAGATCAACCGCTGCGCCTTCTGCATCGACATGCATGTGCGGGACGCGCAGGCCCGCGGCGAACGTGCCGACCGCCTCTACCTCCTCAACGCGTGGGAGGAAGTGGACGTCTATACGCCGCGCGAGCGCGCCGCGCTGCGCTGGACCGAGGCGATCACGAGGCTCTCCGAAAGCGCCGTGTCGGACGCCGTGTTCGAGGAGGTGAGCAGCGAGCTCAGCGAAGCCGAGATGCTCGAGCTCACGCTCGCACTCGTCGCGATCAACGGCTGGAATCGCTTCAACGTGGGCTTCCGCGTACCGCCCGGCGGCGTTTGACCCAGCGCGTCTGGTCGTTCTCTTCTCCGCCTGTGATCGAGACCTTCACCGCACACCGTCAACTCCTCTTCGGCATCGCGTATCGCATGCTCGGTCGCGTGGCGGAGGCGGACGACATGGTGCAGGAAACCTGGCTGCGCTGGCAGCGGCAGAACGTCGCCGGGATCGAGTCGCCCAAAGCCTGGCTCGTCGCCACGATCACGCGGCTGTGCATTGACCAGCTGCGCTCGGCGCAGCGCGAGCGCGAGGAGTATTATGGCGTGTGGCTGCCGGAGCCGCTCGTCGAATCCCACGCGCCTGCGCCCGACGAAACCGCCGCGCTGGCCGATTCACTCTCGATGGCGTTTATGTTGATGCTGGAGGCACTTTCGCCGGCGGAGCGCGCCGTTTTTCTCCTGCGCGAAGTCTTCGACTACGAGTACGCGGAGATCGCGAGCATCGTCGGCAAAAGCGAGGCCAACTGCCGGCAGATCGTGCGCCGCGCAAAGAGCCATCTGCCCAGGGCGGTCGCCGTTCCCGCTGCGCCGAATGATCACGCGCGTCGCGTCGTGCAGCGTTTTCTTGAAGCCACCACCACCGGCCAGGTCGGCGACCTGCTCGCCCTTCTCGCCGACGACGCCACGCTTTACAGCGATGGCGGCGGGCGCGTGGTCGCCGCAGGCCGGCCGATCGAAAGCGCCGACCACATCAGCCGCTTCTTCATCGGCATCCGCGGCGGCTGGCCGGCCGATATGAAGCTGCGCTTCACCCAGATCAACGGCCGACCGGGCGCGTTGATGACCGGCGGCGGCGCGCTCCACAACGCGTTCTCGTTCGACGTCGTGGACGGCCGGATACAGGCCATCTATATCGTGCGAAACCCCGAAAAGTTGCGCCACCTGTCCGCCGCCGCCATCGCGCTGTCGCAGCCGCGGGACTGAGCGGCGCCGTTTTCCGATCCACACCTCAACCATGTCATCCTCCCTCCAATCCGCTTATCTGAATCCCAACGAAACCGCCGCCGGGGCCGCGAATTTCAGCGCGCCCGATCTCACGCGCCACCCGCCGCGCAGCCCGCGGACGCGGCTCGGCGGCTACGTGCATCTGCCGCGCTTGATCGACAAAGCGCGGGCCGTTGCCGCCGGGACGAACGGCGACTACCATTACCATTGCCCGTTCGACCAGCGGTTCTTCGCGTTTACCGGGATCGACCATGAGGCGTTCATGGCCGAGGTGAAAACGGGGAAGAGCGACAGCGAGTTGCTCGCTTATGTGCAGGCGCAAGCCCGGCCGAAGCGCCACGCGTCCGAGATCGCGGCGTGGTCGCTCTGGATGGAACAACTCGCGCCGACGAATCCCGACTCGCGCGCGTTTTTCAACGACGTCCACCGCAAGAACGCGGCGCATCGCGAGGATGTTGCCACGTGGTTCGACTGGCTGGAGCTCGACGATTTCGTGACTTTTGGCGGCCGGCCGTGAGCGCGGGCTTGGACCGCGGGGGCACCCAACGTCGCGCGATTCTTCAGACCGCGTGACGTGCCCCGGGCGCGCGAATGCAACCGTTTCAGTACGGCGCTCTTTCCTCGGGCGAGCCGGGGGCGTGTGATCACGCGGAGCCTATGATCATTCCCATTTGCGCCCGGTTTGCCTGGTTCATGTCCGTTCTCCTGTTGCTCGCGTGGAGCCGCCCGTCCGCGTCGGCGGCGGAGGCCGCGACCGATGGCTCGTTGAACAAAGCGGAACGCCTGGAGCGTTTTCGCGACCTCGGTTTCGGACTCTTCATCCATTGGGGCCTCGACAGCCAGATCGGCTCGGTGATCAGCCACTCGATGGTGGGCGCGTCCGACGACTACCTGCAGCGCTTCATCGAGGAGCTGCCGCGCACCTTCAATCCGCGCAAGTTTCAGCCCGAGGATTGGGCGGCGCTCGCGAAGCTCGCGGGCATCCGCTACGTGGTGTTCACCGCGAAACACCACTCGGGCTTCTGTATGTGGCCGACCGCTACCACGCCCTACAGCCTGAAGGCCACGCCCTTTCGCCGCGACATTACGCGCGAGATCCTCGACGCCTTCCGCGCGCAGGGCATCGCACCGGGACTCTATTTCTCCCCCGATGACTTCTGGTGGCTCCATCAAAACGGAAAGCTGATCCAGCGGCGCTCGCCCGACGTGTATCCGGCGAATAACCCCGGACTGATGGCGCACGACCAGGCGCAGGTGCGCGAACTTTTAACGAACTACGGGCCGATCGACGTGATATTTTTTGACGGACCGCACGAGGGGTTGCGCGAACTCGCGTGGCAGTTGCAGCCCGAGACGGTGGTCACGCGCGGTGCAATCTTCACGCCCGAGCAGGTCGTGCCCGGCGTACCGCTCGATGTAGCGTGGGAGGCGTGCCTCACGATGGGCACGCAGTGGCAGTACAAACCCACCAACGAAACGTACAAGACCGGCGGGCAGGTGATCAGTCTGCTCATCGAAACGCGTGCGAAGGGCGGCAACCTGCTGCTCAACATCGGTCCGAAGCCCGACGGCGAAATCCCGATCGAGCAGGAGGAGCGGCTGCGCGAGGTCGCGCTTTGGATGTTCGTCAACAGCGAGTGCATCTACGGGGTGCGCCCGTGGGTGATCACCAACGAAGGCGACGTGTGGTTCACGAAGCAGAAGGACGCGAACACCGTCTACGCCATTGTGAAGACACCGCAGCGCTGGCCCTTTGGCGAGTGGCGGGAGTTGACGCTCAAGTCGCTCCGGGCGACGGAGAAGACCGAGGTCAGCGTGCTGGGTCAGAATGATCGTGCGCTCGAGTATCGCTCCGACGTGACGCCCAAGACCACGTGGAAACAGACCGGCGACGGTCTCCACCTGCGCGCGATGCACGCACAGCGACTCTACAACAACCGCCAGTGGCCGAATCCGGTGGTGCTGAAGATCACGAACGTCGAACCGGCTTTCGTCGCGCCGCAGGTCGAGACGCTTCGGCCGGTTTACGATCCGGCGACGAAGACCGCGCGCGTCTCGGGCGCGCTGCGCAAGCTCGGCGATTCGACGACGCTTGAGGTCGGTTTCGAATACCGCGATATCACCGGGCTCGACTTGACGGAGCGGCACAGCTCCTGGAGTGCCACGCCATTCGCCGCGAAGAACGCCGTCGGTGAGTTCACCCATTCGCTTTCCGGTCTGAAGAGCGGCCACACCTACGACGTCCGCGCGGTGGTGAAGCACCCGCTGCTGGTTTTATACGGAGAGGAGCAGCAGCTGGCCGTGCCGTAGGCGCGTAGTTCACACGCTTACCCGGCGGCCGGAGGTTTCCGGGTAGTAATTGCACTCATTGCGCGATCGTCCGCTCAAGCGGAGGGCCGGGCAGGCCGATTTACCCAGTGGTCTGTTCCAACTGCAAAGGCTTGGGCAGTTTGTTGTGTCTGTAGCGACGGCGGCACTGCGCCATGCGGG
>DASWVO010000054.1:0-12498 GCA_036406235.1 Opitutaceae bacterium | reverse complement strand
CGGCACCGTGGCCTCTCTCGTGCTGTTCCTCCTCAAGCTCGCCTCCCACGACCGCACGCTCCAGCGCTGGGCGCTCGTGCTGCCCCTGCTGTTGTTGCTCATCGCGATGCTGATGGTGAGCACGGTGCGCTACCCCAGCGGCAAACAGATCGACCTGCAGACGAAGACCCGGCTCACGTCGTTTGTCCTCTTCGGCGCCGCCGCCGCCGCGGTCGTCGTCTTCAAGGAATACGGCATGCTCACGATCTGCCTCGGCTACATCTTTTTCGGGCTGATTCGCCATCTCCGCCGCCACAGCCGCCGTACTGCCGCGGTGCATACCGGAACAAGTGTGTGAACAACGTGCGCTCAAAACACCAACAACCCGGCGCCTGCGAACAAGCCGCCGGTTATTGGTCTGAAAGCCGCCGTTATTCACAGCCACTTGCGGGGGTCGTTTTCAGAGGTGAAAGCGGGCGGAAAAATCAGCTTCTTGGTCTTTTTCAGGCCCATAATAAGACGGCTCTTAATTCCTTATTGAACTAGGTATCCTTTAGACTTTGTTAACTCCCACACTTTCAGCACTCGCGCGTACCCTTCGCTCATGAAATTCAAGATCAACCGCGATCACTTCAGCAACGGCCTGGCTCAGGTCCTCAATGTCGTGGGATCCAAGGCCACGATGCCCATCCTGAGCAACGTGCTGATCGAGGCCGACAAGGATCACATCACTCTCACCACGACCAACCTCGACCTCGGCATCCGCTGCAAGATCAAGGCCGAGGTGAAGGAGGGCGGCGCGGTGACCCTCCCGGTCAAACGCCTCGCCGGCATCGTGCGCGAGCTGCCCAACGTCGACGTCACCTTCGACGCCGCGCCCAACCACCAGGTGAAGCTCACCTCCGGCGGCTCGACCTTTCGCATCATGGGCATCGGCAAGGAGGAGTTTCCGCCGCTGCCGGAATTCGGCGAGGAGCGCTCGTTCACCCTCGAGCAGGCCGAGCTCACCACGATGCTCAAGAGCGTCGCCTACGCGCAATCGACCGACGAGACCCGTTACATCCTCAACGGCGTGTATTTCAATTTCCGCGACGGCAAACTTTCGCTCGTCGCGACCGATGGCCGCCGCCTCGCCTTGATCGCGAAGGAGATGGATGTGCCGGCCAACGGCGTCGGCGCCATCATCCTGCCCGCCAAGACGGTCGGCGAGCTCCTCCGCATGCTCGACAAGGGCGAGAAGCTCAAAGTGTCGTTCAACGACCGGCGCGCGGCCTTCCAGCTCGACACCGACAAGGACACGAGCGGCCTGATCGACTCGATCTACCTCTACTCGAAGGTCGTCGAGGGCAATTATCCGAATTACCAGCAGGTTATCCCGAAGGAGACCCACCAGCGCATCAAGCTGGAGCGCGAGCTGTTCCTGCAGTGCATCCACCGCGCCGCGCTGGTGTGCAGCGAGAAGTCCAATTCGGTGAAGCTGAAGCTCACGAGCAACCTGCTTGAGATCACCGCCCAAAGCCCCGACTTCGGCGAGGCGCACGAATCGATGGCGATCAGCTACAGCGGTCCGGATCTGCAAGTGGCGTTCAATCCGGCGTTCCTGATGGATCCGCTGAAGGCGCTGACCAAGGACGAGATTTTCTTCGAGTTGAAGGACGAGGTGAGCCCGGGCGTGTTCAAGACGCTGGAAAGCTTCATCTGCGTGATCATGCCGGTGCGTTTGAGCTAACGAAACGCCGGTTCGCGCGTCTAAGGTAGGGGCGGCTGTCCTCAGTCTCCCTCAGTTCGTCCGCCGGCATGCTGCGCTTGCCCAACTCCGGGCCGTTAGGGATAACGGCCCCCAATTGATGGATCCGACATATCCGATTCTCTCCGCCATGGTCGTGTCGCTGGTGCTGTTTCAGCTCAACCAGCGTTTCGCCTCGCCCGTGCTCGCGATCGTCAACCGCTGGCTGCGCTGGCTGATTTTTGCGGCCGGGGCGGCGAAGGTGAGCTCGGATTTCGGCTGGATCGATCGTCCGTTCTGGGTCCTCGCTGCGATTTTCTTCCTCGTCTATTTTCTGGTCGAAACGCTTTACCGCTGGCTCGAAATCCATGCCTTGAGCGTGAGCGCGCTGCCCTTGTTTCCGCGCTTTGCGGTCAATGCGAGCGGCGAGGAATGGCCGACCCATCCGCGCCTGCTGAAGATCCGCGACTGGCTGCGCCGCGAGGGTTTCAAATCCGTGCAGTCGCTCAAGGCGGAGGTCGCGCCCAGCGTTTATCTGCGCGTGTCCGTTTATCAGGACGCGGAGGCCAAGGTGCGCGTGCAGGTCATGTTCCTGCCGCAGGCCAACGGCAGCGTGTCGGTGTGCTACAGCTTCGCGTCGCAGACGGTGAGCGGCTTCCGCTATGTGACCGACAATCTCTACCTGCCCTTCGGCGGTTTTTATCCGGAGAGCTGGCTCGTGCAACGTTCGCCCTGGCGGCGTTCGCCGGCGCGGTTGCTGGCGATGCACCGGGATCGCACCGCGCGCGGCGGGGAGATCGTGGTGCCGTGGACGACGGAGCCGCTGGTTGACCTCAACGCCCAGCAGCGTGAGCTCGAGCAGGTGAACACGGAGCTGGGTTTCCTTTTCCCGCATGGGCAGCGCGAGGAAAACGGCAAGATGACGACCGAGGGCCGTTATCGGGTGTGGAAGGAGATCTGGCTGCTCAACTACCTCGGCCGCAGCGCGCGCTACGAGTGATTCGGGGGGGCGTCGGGTAGGGCCCGACCTCCGGGCGGGCCGCTTCCGTAGGCGAGGCTTCAATACGGCCGGCTCGGAGATCGGGCCCTACCGGCGCTGACGCGCCATTGTGGGTGGCTGGTTCACCCCTCACACCCGCATCCGCGCGCACAACTTCGCCAGCGCGAGCACGGCTTTTTCCGACTCCGCGCGGTCGGGTGTGTCGTCGGCGTTGCCGAAATCGGTCTTCTTGCTCGACTGCACCACGATGCCGTCGCGGCGCGGCACCATGGACACGTCGTCTCCACTCAGTCCATACGTGATCTCCGGTTGGGGGATGAGCAGGCACAGCTGCCCGCGGACCGGCGTGAGGCTCTCGTCGCCGAAAAGCGCGCGGGCGCCGTAGCCGGTGGCATGGATGATCGTATGCTCGGGCAGTCGCTCGAAATCGCCCGGCGCGAAGAACTCCCGGGTCTCGAGGCGGCCGCCGGCGGCGAGGAAATCATTCACCAGCAGGCGCTGGTACGCGGCGAGGTTGAACACCATCGTGGTGGCGCGCCGCACATAGGGTGCGCCGAAGGGATGCGCATCGGGCGGGAGATCTTCCGGGGCGGGCGTGAGGTCCTTCACGAGATCCTGGAATTTGCCGAATTTGACCGGGCCTTCCTCCGCTTCGCGTTTCTTGCGGGCCTCCTCCATCGGAATGTCCGAGAGCGCATAACGGTCATACCACGCCACCGGATCGCCGGGCAGTCCGAGCAGGTTTTGATACGCGCGAAACGAGGTCCGACACATCTCGTTCCAAATCTTTCCGTAGGCGGGCGTCGCGTGTTCCTCGAGGCAGATGCGCGAGTCGGGCGACCACACGCCGGTCGCGAACGAGGAGCGCACTTCGGGTGGCCGCTCCTTCGCGTAGATGGTCACGCGCCGGCCGGCCCGCTGCAGCAGCAACGCCGAGGTGAGTCCGAGGGCGCCGCAGCCGATCACCGCGTAGTCGCGTTCGCCGGTCGCGAGCGCGTGCTGCGTGGCGATCGTGCTCGAGCCCCACGACAACGACCAGCCGCTGCCGCCGTGGCCGTAGTTGTGCACGACGGTTTTCGAACCGATGCGCTCCACCTCGAGACGCGGTCCCTGGGCGCGAAACGGTCGCAGGCACACGGTGATCTTGATGATGCGGTCGGTGCGCGCCCGCACCAGCGGCAGCGTCGGCACGGCGGGAGCAGACGGGCCGGAGGGTACTTGTTCCGCGGGGGCGGCGAGGCCCTTTCGCGGCGTTGCGGCGAGCGCCGCGCCCATCGCCAGACTGGCCCGGGCAAGAAAATCGCGTCGATGCATCATGGGCGCCGCGGAGCAGGCGGCTTGCCCGCCACGGACTTCTGCGCCGTGAAAAATATTTGTGCGGCGCGCGCATGTCATCTGCTCCGGTCGGGGCCATGCGCCCTTCCACCCGCCTCACGTCGTTCGTGTTCACCGGAGCCTGTGCCGTTGCGTTCGGCGCGGACGAAGCGGCGGTCTTCCGGCCGCTCGCCGACGCGCCTTACGCGGCGTCGGTGACGGTCTCGGCGTATGCGGCCAAGGTCTTCCTCAGCGGCGTGGGCGCGGCCGACGCCGGGGGCGTGCTGGCCGGATTGCAACGCGCGCTGCAGCCGCTCGGGCTCGACCGGCAACATCTCGTCAACGTGCGCGGCAGCCTGGCGCCCGACGGTGAGGGCCGGCTCGGCGCGAGCATGGACGCGTGGAATGCCGCCTGGACGCAGGCCTTCCCCGAGGCGGAGCGACGGCCGACGCGCACCACGATCGGCGCGAGTGCGCTCGCCGACGGCGCGGCCGTGTATGCCGAGGGCGTGGCGGCGTATTCACCGACCCCCGACACCGCGCCGCCGGGGCGGGCCGCGCTCAACCCGTTTGTGCGCACGGTCGGCGACGGCCCCTTCGGCGCGTCGGCCGCGGCGGTCGTGCTCCCCGGCACGGCGATCCTCTTTTCCGCGGGCGTGCTGGCGGATGCGGCGGACGCCACGAAACCCGAGCGCAGCGTGGAACGCTTTGGCCCGATGGCGGCGCAGGCGCGCTCGGTCTTCGCCAAGCTCGAGACGACGCTGCTGAGCCAGGGTATCCAGTGGGAGGATATCTTTTACGTGCGCGCCCTGCTCTCGCCGGCGCCCGGCCAGGGCGCGGTCGACTTTGCCGGTTTTGGCGAGGCGTTTCGCGCCGCCTTTCCGGACCGGCATCCGGCCCTGCGGCCGGCGCTCACGCTGTGGGCGGCGCCGGGGTTCAACGTCAACGGCACGCTGCTCGAGGTCGAAGTCTACGCGGCGGCGGGCGACGCCCGGGGGCCGTTCGACCGCTATGCGGCGGCGGGGCTGGCGAGCCCCTGGCTCTCCATGACGGGCAATCCCGAGGCGCAGATCAGCAGCAGCGGCACGGCGGCGCGTTACCGGGCGCTCACGTGGTTCTCCGGCGCGATCGGCACGCCGGGCGCGGGCATGCACGACGAGGGCGTGGGCGCGCTGCTCGCGCTGCGCCGGCGCCTGGGCGAGGCGGGCGCGGGCCTGGGCGACGTCGTGCAGCTCCGGGCGTATCCGGTGGTTGGTGACGCGTTCCGGAAAAACTTCGACCGGTGGAACGAGGCTTACGGGCGGTTCTTCAACCATCCGAAGCTCAATCCCCACAAGCCGGCGCGCACGGCGTTTCCGGTGCCGGCGCTGCCGCGTGGGGCGGCGATCGAGGTCGAAGTGATCGCCGTCGGGCGGTAGCGCGCGAAGCGGCGGAGGGGCGGGAGCGGTCAACGGTTGAGCATCTCCGGGTCGCGGCCGGCGGGGCGGGGCTTGCCGTGCCCGCGGCGACCCGCACGCTCGGAATATGGATCTGGCTGCTCTGACTGAACGTGCGCAGGAAATCCGCGCCCTTTGCGCAAGGTGCGCTCCCGCTCCGGGCGGACGGCCGTGGACGCGCGAGGCGCTGGCGCAGGGACTCATCGGCAACGCGAACGAGCTCCTGCAACTGGCGATGGCGAAGGCGGGCGGGCGCGCCGGCCCGGAGCTCGAGGCGCAGCTTGCGCGCGAGCTGGCCGATTGTCTGTGGAGCGTGCTGGTGCTCGCCGACGCCTATGGCGTGGACTTGGAGCGGGCGTTTCTCCGCGCGATGAACGCGCTCGAGGCCGGCGCGGTTCCCAAAGGCGCGGGGGGCGGCGAACGAGGTCGGGAATTTTCCGACCCCGTCGGGCAAATCTCCGGGTGACAGTCCGGCGGGCGCGTGCCACAGTGCCCGCCAATGGAAAAATCCCGTTTGCTGGAGGCCATACTCGCCGCATTGCAGGGAGAGTTGGCGTTGCAGACCGAGGCGGCGCAAACCTCGCGCGACGAGGCCACCGACGAAGAGAGCAGATCCGAGGACAAGTATGATATGCGCGGGCAACTTGCCGCCTATGTTGCCGCCGGTCAGGCGAAGATGGCCGGCGAGATCGCCGAGGCGCTGGCGGCGTATCGCGCGTTGAGCTCGCGCGTTTTTGTGCCGACCGAGCCGATTGCCACCGGAGCACTGGTGACCCTCGAAGCCCGCGGCCGGCAGGCGGTGTATTTTCTCGGGCCGGTGCGCGGCGGGCTGGAGCTGACGATCGACAACACGGCTGTCACGGTCATCACCGCCGCCTCGCCGCTGGGCCGTCAGCTCGCGGGCAAGCGCGTGGGTGATTTCGTGATGCTGCCCGGCCGCCCCACGCCGGTGGCCCATCGAATCATGGCGGTGGCGTAGCCACGCCCGCAGAGCGGTCCGGCGGACGGGAGCGCCTGGCGTCGTCTCCCCGCGTGCGGTCCTCGGCGGCGGCGTCCGAAACGCAGCTGCACCGCGTGCAGCGCCACCGGCGGGAGCGCCCGGCGCCGGTGCACGGCGTGCGACTGTGCCAGACGGAGCCGGAAATCCGTCCGCACCGCGTGCGGCCCGCTTCGGAAGAGCCGCTGGCGCCGGTGCACCGCGTGCACGCCCCGTTGCCGGAGCCGGAAAACGAGGTGCACCGCGTGCAGGGGCTTTGGGCGAAGCTCCAAATGCAAATGCACCGCGTGCAGGGACACGGGACGGAGCGCAAAATGCAAGTGCACGGCGTGCGGCGGCGTTGAGCGAAGCCCGGGAACGCGCCGCACCCCGTGCAGCGGCGGTTGCGGTTGCCCGGAAGCGGGGCTCCGCCGGGGAATTTCGCCCTCCCGTAGTGCGGTGGCTTCAGCCCGCGTTCGTTGCGCTCTCAAGCGCGGGCTGAAGCGCCGCGCTACCTCGGGCAAGCGCAGCCCAAACGTGCCGAACATCCTTCAGGATGCGGCGCTTGCCCGGGCGTACCGAGCGCCGCCGCGTGACCGCCCGTCACCCTCCCGGTGAGCCGCGGCTCGGCGCGACGCCTCGCCCGACCGGTTTCCATTCGTCACGGGCAAGAGTCGCTCTTGCGGTCTTTTCGACGCCGGCTCGGCGGACGCGGCGATGAAAAAGGGCGGCCGTGAGAACGGCCGCCCTGGGCAGAAAAGTCGTTTCCGGGTCGTTACCCGGCGACCGGGACCTTGGCGGCTTCGAAGACGTAGAACGGCTTCGGAGCGTCGGCGGTGGCCGGGTGCGGGACGACCTTCCAGAACTTTGCCACCGCCTTCGGCCAGTCGGCGAGCAGCGCCGCGGCGTGGGGCGAGCCGGTGAGCTTGGCGTGCGCGAAGACCAGCTGCTTGAGGCTCGCGCTCTCGTCGTCGCTGTTGAGGCGCTCCAGACCGATCATCGCCGGGTTGATGTGCGCGGCGAATGTATCCGCGGCGTCATACACGAAGGCGAGGCCGCCGCTCATGCCGGCGCCGAAGTTCTTGCCGGTCGGGCCGAGGATGACGACGAGGCCGCCGGTCATGTATTCGCAGCCGTGGTCGCCCACGCCCTCGACGACGGCGGTCGCGCCGGAGTTGCGCACGGCGAAGCGCTCGCCCGCGCGGCCGGCGGCGAAGAGGTGTCCGCCGGTCGCGCCGTAGAGGCAGGTGTTGCCGACGATCGACTGGTCCTGCCAGGCGAAGGTTTCCGACGGCTTGGGGCGGATGATGATCTCGCCGCCGTTGATGCCCTTGCCGACGTAGTCGTTGGCCTCGCCGTTGAGCGTCAGGCGGATGCCGTTGACCAAAAACGCGCCGAACGACTGGCCGGCCGAGCCGGTGAACGTGAGGTCGATCGTGCCGGAGGGCAGGCCGGCGTTGCCCTTCTGGTAGGCGATCTGGCCGGAGAGGTAGGTGCCGACGTCGCGGTTGACGTTGGTGATCTTGTAGCGGGCGACGAGGCGGGCGGACTTGCCGAGGATGACGTCGCGCGCCTCCTGGGTGATCGCCTCGTCCAGCGAGCCCTCGTTGCCGAAGCGCTCGTTGCGCTCGCGCGTGTGGTGGCGGTCCATCTCGCCCGACGGATCGGGGTTGTGGAGCAGGCCGGCGAGGTTGACGAGGCGGCTCTTCGGGTTGGACGGGTCGTCGATCTGCTCGAGCAGGTCGACGCGGCCGATGATCTCGTTGAGCGAGCGGTAGCCGAGGCGGGCGACGTAGTGGCGCACGTCCTCGGCGACGGCGTTGAAGAAGTTGATGATGTTTTCCGGCTTGCCGCGGAACTTCGCGCGCAGGTCCTCGCGCTGGGTGGCGACGCCGACCGGGCACGTATTCAGATGGCAAACACGGAACATCGCGCAGCCGCCGGCGATGAGGGCGGCGGTGCCGAAGTTGAACTCCTCGGCGCCGAGCAGGGCGGCGATGACGATGTCGCGGCCGGTCTTCATGCCGCCGTCGGTGCGGAGGACGACGCGGCCGCGCAGGCCGTTCATCATCAGCACCTGGTGGGCCTCGGCGACGCCGAGCTCCCAGGCGGAGCCGGCGTTCTTGATCGAGGCGATGGGGGAGGCGCCGGTGCCGCCCTCGTGGCCGGAGACGAGCACGACGTCGGCGTAGGCCTTGGCCACGCCGGCGGCGACGGTGCCGACGCCGGAGGAGGAGACGAGCTTCACGCAGACCTTGGCGCGCGGGTTGACCTCCTTGAGGTCGAAGATCAGCTGCGCGAGGTCCTCGATCGAGTAGATGTCGTGGTGGGGCGGCGGCGAGATGAGGGTGACGCCGGGCACGGAGTGGCGGAGGCGCGCGATGAGCGGGGTGACCTTGTGGCCGGGGAGCTGGCCGCCCTCGCCGGGCTTTGCGCCCTGGGCCATCTTGATCTCGATCTCCTTCGCGTTGGCGAGGTATTCAGCGGTGACGCCGAAGCGGCCGGAGGCGACCTGCTTGATCGCGGAGTTGGCGTTGTCGCCGTTCTCGCGGATGGAGAAGCGCGCGGGATCCTCGCCGCCCTCGCCGGAGTTGGACTTGCCGCCGATGCGGTTCATCGCGATGGCGAGCGCCTCGTGGATCTCGGGCGAGAGGGCGCCGAGCGACATGCCGGCGGTGGTGAAGCGGCGGCGGATGTCCTCGATCGACTCGACCTCGTCGACCGGGACGGCCTCGCGGGCGCCGAAGCGGATCTTGAGTAGGTCCTTGATGGATACAGGCTGGTGGTCGTCGGCGTTGGTCTTCCATTCCTGGTAGCCCTCGAAGGAGCCGGCCTTGACGAACTTGTTCATCGAGGCGACGACCTTCGGGTTCCAGCCGTGGAACTCTCCCTCGCCGCGCTTGTTCACGCGGTAGTAACCCTCGGCGCCGAGCGCCGGGGCGACGCCGGCCTGGCCGGCGTTGTCGGGATCGGCCGGGTCGAGCGCGGGGAAGGCGCGCGCGTGGCGGCGCAGCGTTTCCCCGGCGATCTGGGCGTAGTCGACGCCGCCGATGGGCGAGGGTGTGCCGGTGAAGCACTCGTCGATGAGCTTGTGGGAGACGCCGAGCGCCTCGAAGATCTGCGCGCCACGGTAGCTCGCGAGCGTGGAGATGCCCATCTTGGCCATGATCTTGAGCAGACCGGCGTCGATGGCGGCCTTGTAATTGATGCGTGCTTGCTCGGCGGATACAGGCTTGGAGGTCTTGCCGGCGGCCGCGAGCTCGCTGACGACGTCGAGCACGAGGTACGGGTTGACGGCGTTGGCGCCGAAGCCGAGGAGCGTGGCGAGGTGGTGCACGTCGCGGGCTTCGCCAGTCTCGGCGACGAGGTCGCACTTCAGGCGCAGGCCGGCGCGGACGAGCTGCTGGTGCACGGCGCCGACGGCGAGGAGCATCGGGATGCCGGCCTTCGTGGCGGAGAGGCCCTTGTCGGAGAGGATGATGACCTTGGCGGCGTTCGTCTCGACGGCGGCCTGGGCGCGCTGGGCGAGATCCTTGACGGCGGCCTCGAGGCCGGCGGGGCCGGCGACGGCGTCGAACAGCGCGGAGAGGCGCACGACGCGGTTCTTGAGGAAGGACGTGTCGAAGAGCGCCGCGACCTCGTGGTTGAATAGCACCGGCGAGTCCAGTTCGACGAAGCCGCTGGTCTCGGGGAATTCCTCGAAGAGGCCGAGGCGGCCGCCGAGGTACATCGTGAGCGACATGACCGCCTTTTCGCGGATCGAGTCGATCGGCGGGTTGGTGACCTGCGCGAAGAGCTGCTTGAAATACTGGTAGAGCAGGCGCGGGCGGCGTGAGAGGACGGCGAGCGGGGTGTCGTCGCCCATCGAGCCGGTGGGCTCGGTGCCCTCGGCCAGCGGCGTGAGGATCAGCTCCTGCTCGTCGAGGTCGTAACCGAACGCGATCAGCGCGGAAAGTTGAGCGTTGAGAGGTTCAGACGGTCGGCCGGCGGTCTCGGCGGCGGTTTGAGAGTCGGACGGCGCGGCAGCGGTGGCCTTGTGGAGGTTGACGAGGTGTTGCTCGCACCACTGCTGGAAGTGCGGATCCTTGGTGAAGCGCGCCTTGATCTCCTCGTCGTGGTAGAACTTCTGCTCGGCGAAATCGATCGCGATCATGCGGCCGGGACCGAGGCGGCCGGACTCGACGACCTTGCCGGGGAAGTCGAAGACGAGGCCGGCCTCCGAGGCGAGCATCACGTAGCCGTCGTCGAAGATCTTGTAGCGGGCCGGGCGCAGGCCGTTGCGGTCGAGTGCGGCGCCGATCATGCGGCCGTCGGTGAAGACGATCGCGGCGGGGCCGTCCCACGGCTCCATCATGCAGGCGTGGTAGCGGAAGAACGCGCGCGTCTCCGGCGAGAGGGACTTATCCTTTTCCCACGCGGGCGGCATCATGAGCATGCACGCGTGAAGGGGATTGCGACCGCCGAGCGTGATGAGATGGAGGGCGTTGTCGAAGGAAGCCGAGTCGCTCATGCCGGGCTGCACGAGGGGCTTGAGGTCGTGGAAGCGCTCGCCCCACACGCCGTAGGCGGTCGACTGCTCGCGGGCGCGCATGAGGTTGCGGTTGCCGCGGATCGTGTTGATCTCGCCGTTGTGCGCGACCATGCGGAACGGATGCGCGAGGTGCCACGTGGGGAACGTGTTGGTCGAGTAGCGCTGGTGGAAGATCGCGAAGGCGCTGGTGAACTTGGGCGACTTCAGGTCGGTGTAGAACTTGCGGATCTGCGCCGGCGTGAGCAGGCCCTTGTAGACGATCGTGCGCGAGGAGAACGAGCAGATGTAGAAGCCCTCGATCTTCGCCTCGAGGACCTTCCGCTCGACGGCGTTTTGCGTGAGGAAGAGCTTCCGCTCGAACTCGTCGTCGGTCACCGCATCGTCACTACGCGCCACGAGCGCCTGGAGGATGAGGGGCTGGGTCTCGAGCGCCTTGCGCCCGAGGCAGGAGGCGTCGGTGGGTACTTCGCGCCAGCAGAGAAACGTGAGGCCCTCGGCCTTCACGGTCTTCTCGACGATCTTCTTGCAGGCGACCTGGGCCGACTCGTCCTCGCGCGGCAGGAAGAGCATGCCGACGCCGAGGTCGGCGTCGCGGAGGAGGGTCTTCTTCTTCTTGGCGAGCGTCTCACGGAAGAGCTCGACCGGAATCTGCGTGAGGATGCCGGCGCCGTCGCCGGTGACCGCGTCGGCGTCGATCGCGCCGCGGTGGGCGAGCGCCTTGAGGGCCGCGACCGCTTTGTTGACGACATCGTAGGAGCGTTCGCCGGTGAGCTTGGCGACGAAACCGACGCCGCAGGCGTCGTGCTCAAAATCGGGATGGTAGAGCGGTGAGGGACGGATCGAGGACATGAGCGGTGTGTGTGTGAAAGGGAAAACTGGCGAGCTTCACCCGCGGCCGGCCAGTATGCACGCTGAATGGCATCGTGCCAGCCGGAGCGGGCGCGGGAAACCGGACTGGGTGGGTGCTGGCGGAAAGGCTACGGCAGGTCGGTGCTGCCCATCAAATAACGGTCGCACTCGCGGGCGGCGCCGCGGCCTTCGTTGATGGCCCAGACGACGAGACTTTGGCCGCGGCGACAGTCGCCGGCGGCAAAGACGCCTTTGATGCTCGTCGTGTATTTCTCGTGCTCGGCTTTGACGTTGGACCGGGCGTCGGTCTCCAGGCCCAGCTCCTTCAACAGTGCCTGTTCGGGCCCGAGGAAGCCCATCGCGAGCAGCACGAGTTGCGCGGGAATCGTCTTCTCGGTGCCGGGCTGTTCGCGGGGGACGAACTGACCCTTGTCGTTCTTCTCCCACTTGATCTGGACGGTCACGAGCTCCTTCACGCGGCCCTCCGCATCGCCGATGAACCGCTTCACCGTCGTAAGGTAGGTGCGGGGATCGGCGCCGAACTTCGCGGCGGCCTCCTCCTGGCCGTAGTCCATCTTGTAGACCTTGGGCCACTCGGGCCACGGGTTGTCGGCGGCGCGTTCCTGCGGCGGCTTGGTGAGGATCTCGATCTGCGTCACGCTCTTGCAGCCCTGGCGCATGGCGGAG
>DASWVO010000053.1:0-23781 GCA_036406235.1 Opitutaceae bacterium | reverse complement strand
ACGGCGGCGGCGGTGCGCAGGACCGTGGTCGCGTAGGTGCGATAAGCGACCTCACTGGCGGCCGCAGCCTCCCGACCCATCGCGGCTTGTTTGCCGGGAGTCATGAAGTCGAACATGAGGCCAGGCATGAACGTCATCACCATGTCGGCGATATCGGCCTCAAAGGTGAGTTGCGGATCCGGGAGCGAGCGTGCCGGGGTGATCGCTTCGACGGAGGCCCGCCAGTCGTGGAAAGCCGCCGCGACTCCGGGGTGTTTCAGCAGCGCGAAACGCAAGTAGTCGCTCGAGGGCGAGTCGGCGCGTAAAGCGGGGAGATCGCGCTCGGCGGATGACAGGCGAAGCGCCGCATCGATCTGTGAAACGCGGGCGCGGGCCCGTATCTCCTCGGCGCCGGGAATGCCCGTGCAGCCGGCCAGCAGACCGGCCACAACGCCGAAAGCCAGCGATGTGATGCGTGTTCGCATCGACGGTGATTGCTCTTTGCGCAAGGGGGGATGCCCGCGGCGCGAGGATTGCGATGGCCGGTGGCCCACCGAGTGCGCACCGGCCCGCGTGAATCGTGCTTCTAGTGTTTCATGCCTTCCATGCCCTTGGTCGGGCCGTGGCCGGTCGACGTGGCGCAACAAAACGCCGAGTCGTCGCCGCAGTTGGAACACGTGTGGACGAGCTCCGTCGTGTTGGGGGCTTTGTGGCGATGCTTGATCGTGATCTCGCCCTTGCAACCCGGGCACTCGTGTTTCGCGTCGGCGGCGAGCAACGTCGTCGCGTCGCCCTGCTCGTAGACGGTGGCAGATTTGCACTTTGCACAGACCATGGCGATTGGCGTATCCGCAGGCAGGGCCTTCAGCTCTTCGAAAGTCTTGTACTGCGTGTAGGTGCGCTTGGATGGAGGAGCGGAAAACGCGACGAGCGCGGAAGCCAGCGCGAGGCCGGCGGCGAGGATGATTCGATTGGGTTTCATGGGGGCAGGGGGCGAGGTTTGCTGGAAAGGGGCGGTGATCCTAATCAGCGGGACATGAAGGGTCGGCCGAGGCGCGTAAATGAGAGCCGGCCGGCGCACCGAGACCGCCGAGGTCGGCATCCCGGTTTGGAGGGCGATCTCCATCGAGAAATAGGCGATGCGCGGGGCGGTTCACGGGCGCGTGATGAGGGTCTTCCCGTCGCTTGCTGCGCAGGGCGCGAAGCCCGCATCTAGCCGTTATACGAAATGTGCGGGCCGCCCCCTTGGGTATTTCGGGGGGAAGACTCGCCGCGATGGACGTCGGAGGAGCGTCCCAGACGGGTCGTCGCCTGGCAGCGCTTGGCGCATGTCATTGCCGGCCAGAGGCCAAGGCAGCACTTGGGGCATCGCCGCAGGCGACGGCATTCCGATTTCCCCCTGGGTCAACTCTTCGCGGTCGGGAAACGGAGGGGTTCGTCGTCACCCCTGAAATCACGCGTTGGCGCATTCTCGCTCGCCTTGTGCGAAGCCTGCTTATGGCGCTGGATTGCCTGCGCCAAGCGAATGCGGCGAGATGAGAAACATGAACTACGCGATCAAGGCCGAGGTGAGCGAACCCGGAGCGGAGACGTTTGCGTTCAGAGCGCAGAAGACGATGTATGGCGGCAAACGTATCGCTGCCGGCGATACGCTTTATATTTTCGCGAGCGAGAACGAAGGCGGACCGGGACTCATTGCGCGCGGCGTCGTCACGTCGGCGAAAGCAGTGGCGAGAAAGCCGGGCATCGAGCGGCAAACGCCGCGCGTGAGCATCACGATCCGGCGCACTGCGCTCGCGAAACGGCGCCTCGGCCGGAGCGAGCTCAAACCGTTTTCCGACTGGAACGACGGCCGGCCCGAGACCGAGCTCAATTTCAAATTCTACCGCCAGGCCACGAACAAGATCGTCGGCCTTTCCGAGGAAGCGGCCGCGTTCCTCTCGGGCTTTTTCTAGCGGCGGTCCTGAAGTTTGCGCTTTTGGGCAGGGCCTGCTCTCCGAGCGGGCCCTGGAGCTTGGCCAAGATGGTAGCGCCCGCGGATTGAGGGCCGAAGGCCCGCCCAATACCAGCCTGGGCCCACGGCCCAGGTAGGTGACGATCGCCTTCGGAGGGCTGAAGGCCCGACTCATGGTCGGGGTGGTTCGGGCTTTCAGCCCTCTGTCGTTGGCTGTTACCCGGTTCCTGGGCCGCTGGCCCAGGCTGTGATGAAGACCGCGCCTTTGGCGCTGCCGATCGGAAGCGCGGACCGATGCACCGCGCTGCCTTGAGCCGCCGGCGCGCTCAGCTCCGCCAGACTTCCTTGCCGAAGTTCCAGCCGCGACGCGCGCGTTCGCGGACGAGCGAATCGAAGCCGCGGTGATTCGTGACGCGCATTTTGGCCGAGTCCCACTCGATGTCGCGGTTGGTCCGCTGGGCGAGCACGCCGACCAGCGCCATCTCGGTGAGCGGCGCCGCGTAGTCGAAATTGGAGCCGGGCGCAGGACCCTCGCCCTTGATCGCCCGCAGCCATTCCTGGAACGGTCCGCCTTTGACCCGCGGGATCGTCGCGGGCGGCAGGTTCTGCCGAAAATCCTCCCACACGGCGTCAGGCAGCAGCCGCGGACTGTCGGGACGCGCGCCGGTCATGAGCGTCACCTTCTCGCCCACCATCAGCATGCCCGATTTGGGGAACTCCTTGGTGCGGTCCCAGTCGAGCGGGATCGGCGGGCGCTGTCCGCCATCGTACCAATGCAGGCTGACCGGGGGCTTGTCCCCGCGCGCGGGAAAGTCGAACTTGATGTGCGAGGAGCGGGGGACGAACGCGTCGTGGATCGGTTCGAGGTTGATGACCGAGACGCGCGTCGGCGCGCCGAGTTGCAGCGCCCAGAACGGGGCGTCGAGCGTGTGGCAGGCCCAGTCCCCGAGTTCGCCGCAGCCGAAGTCCCAGAAGCCGCGCCAGGTGAGCGGATGATACGCCGGGCTGTAGGCGCGCTTCTTCGCCGGCCCCAGCCAGAGGTCCCAGTCCAGCGTGTCGGGTGCCGGCATCTTCGCCGGTGGGAAAGCGGACGGAATGCGGAAGTAGGGCGC
Organism: Opitutaceae bacterium; assembly: GCA_036406235.1. Lineage (GTDB taxonomy): Bacteria > Verrucomicrobiota > Verrucomicrobiia > Opitutales > Opitutaceae > DASWVO01. The sequence goes on along the minus strand of DASWVO010000053.1, from coordinate 20,736 downwards.
GCCGACGAAATCGGGACCGTCGAACCAGGCGTGAACCTCGCGAACATCCCCCAGCACGCCCGCGTCGTACCATTCCTTGATGCGGCGGATGCCTTCGGTGGCATGACCCTGGTTGCCCATCTGCGTGACCACCTTGTAGTGGTGGGCGGCGCGCTGCAGCGTCCGCGCCTGCCAGATGTCGTGGGTGAGGGGCTTTTGAACGTACACATGTTTGCCTGCCTGCATCGCGAGATATGCGGCGGCAAAGTGCGTGTGATCCGGCGTCGAGACGACGACGGCGTCGATCTCCCGGTGCATCTTGTCGAGCATCGTCCGGAAATCCTTGAACCGTTTTGCCTCGGGATACTGCGCGAAGTTTTCCGCCGCGCGGCTCTCGTCGATGTCGCAGAGCGCGACATAATTCTCGCCGAGGCACCCGGTCAGCGCGACGTTGGCGATGCCGCCGGCGCCGATGAAGGCGAGATTGAGCTTTCGTGACGGAGGCGGGCCGGATTGGGCGATGGAAAAGCGGGGGAGGAACAGGAGCGACGAAGCGGCGAGGGAGGTTTTGAGGAAGTCCCGTCGCGACGGGGAGGTGGAGAGGGGCATGGGAGAAAGGATGGGTGAAACCCTGGATCGATATCCGGTCGATGCGATCGTTCAACGACGCAGGCACTTTTTTTGCGTTTTGGGAAGAGCAATCACGGACGACACGCGACCTCCCCGCGACGCCCGGGGAACGATGCGCGCTGCCTCGCTGCGTCTTCGACGTCCTCGGGGACGCGACGTAATGCCGAATACGATACAGGCGTGTCGGAGCTCCGCCTGCGGCGCCGGGCGCTTTGCCCTCGCCGGCGTGTCGTCGGACTTTTCGTTTCGCGGCGAATGTGATCCACTCCGCCATGCCCTCGTTTTTTCGTTCCGCCGCGTTAGCGCTTCTCCTTGCCTCCGTCATGCCCCTCGCCGCCGCCCCACGTCTTCTCGTCTTCAGCAAAACCACGGGCTTCCGGCACAGCAGCATACCGGAGGGCATCGCCGCGCTCGCCCGGCTTGCCGCGAAGGAAGGCTGGGAGGCGACGTTCACCGAAAACGCCGCGGTGTTCACACCCGAGAAACTCGCGACGTTCGATGCCGTGTGTTTCCTCAACACGACCGGCGACCCGCTGGACGCCGCGCAGATGGAGGCGCTGAAAGCCTTTCTCGCCGCCGGCCGTGGCTTCGCGGGCATTCACGCTGCGGCCGACACGGAGACCGACGATCCATGGTATCCCACGATGCTCGGCGCGCGGTTTCTCAGTCACCCCAAGCAGCAGACGGCCACCCTGCAGGTGCACCACAACTGCGCCGACGCGCATCTGGTGTCGCATCTCGGGCCGACCTGGCAGCGCTTCGACGAGTGGTATGATTTTCGCGAACCCGTGCCGGCCGACGCCTGCCTGCTCCTGACGGTGGACGAAACCAGCTACACCGGCGGCAAGATGGGGAAACTTCATCCGCTCGCCTGGACGCGCCGGGTCGGCGGCGCGCGCGTTTTCTACACGGCGCTGGGCCACACCGAGGAGTCCTACCACGAGCCACTCTTCCTTGAGCACATCCGCCGCGGCCTGAGCTGGGCGCTCGAAGGCCGCAAGCCCGACGCCGCGCCCTGAGCCGGAGGATCTCAGCCGGAGGATTCCAGAAGGAGTTAACCACGAACTACACGAAACACACGAAAGGAACGACTTAACTGAAGTAGACGCGCCCAGGATGACCGCCCCATAGGGTGATCGAGAAGTGGGATACATCCGCTCACTGCATCTGCATCCTTTTTCGCGTCTTTCGTGTGTTTCGTCCGAGCCCGCTCGATTTCAGAGCCGGCCCGACCCCTTACACCGTCGGCCCGAGCCGTTTCGCAGTTGGCCCGGGCGATTCCAGGGTTGGCCCGGGCGATTCCAGAGTCCGCCCCGGCGATCCCAAGGTCCGCCCGGACGATTACAGCGTCCGCCCGCGCCGTGACACGGTCCGCCCGCGCCGTTACACGGTCGGCCCGGATCGTTTTAAAGGCTGTCCGCGCTCGCGGCGCCTCCGAGCGCGGGCTTGAACCGGCGCGCTACCTCGAGCGGCGGCCGGGTAAAGTAGGTTACAGCCTTCAGCGGCCGCTGCCGGGCGTCGCCGCGGCGGAAACACGGGGCGCCGGTATTGCCGAGCGGGCTTCAAAGGCAATGGCGCGACTGATCACGCCTTCGCCGACCGCGGGCAGGGCCCCGACGTAGTCGGGCGGTATATAGTCCGCATCCACCAGCAACACGGCGTAATTGGTGCCGCTGTTGGTCGTGGCCGCCCAGGTGCCGTCGGCATGCAATCCCCCTCTGTCCGTGATACTCGGCTGGATGATCCAGATTCCCCGTTCGTTGCGGCGATAGACCACCACAACCCAGCCCGGAGCGACTTCGCCGCTGATCATGCCGGCGATATGTTGGCGGCCCCGCAGCCGGCGTTCCGCATCGTAGGGTGGGACCACGGTGAAGACGATATCGGGCGCCTGTCGCGCCCGGGCGGTCGACTGCACGGCGACGCGGCCGATTCCGATCCGTTTCCCCGCCAACCAGACCTCGAGGGAAACTTCGTCGGAAGCCGTGCCGGGGCCGAACGTGAATATCGTGAAGGGCTCGGTGGATTCCTGTGGCTCGCAGTTGCCGTGCGTGGAAAACCACCGGTAGTTCAGTGCACCTTTCGCGGCCACGTGGGCGCGGATTTCGAGCCTCGTGGAATCGGGCGCGGCCGGCGCTCGCACCTGCAGCTCCACCGGGGCCGAGCGGTTGCGACCGCAGCCCGCGATGAGCGGGACGAGCGAAAGCAGCGCGAGGACGACAGCCACAGGCGTGTTTCTCTGCCACGCGGAACTCACGGAAGATGTTCCTCCGCTGCGGCGGGGATGATCTCGATGGCGTGAATCACCGAATACTGGATACGCGAGGTGAACGTGATGGTCAGTTCCCCGTCGCTGATCGTGGCCGGCACCGTTTCCACGTAGGCGCGTTCGCGTCCGCCGGCTTTGGCGAAGATATCGAAGTCGCTGAACTCGCGCCCCTCCACATTGAACGAGAACACGCGGTCGCCGGGATTCCTCACGCGCGCATACATCTCGGCGAAATAAAGTCTCACCACATACGAGCCGTTGGGCATGGCGCAGGCGAAACGCGAGACGTTGTAACGCTCCGACTGGAAGAGCGCCGGCGTGTCGGTGTTCTGCACCGTGAGGCTGTCGTCGCGCGCCGCCGGCACACCGCCGGTAAAGCCTTGGTCGGGCAGCCAGACGTTGCCGCGGGCGTCGGTCAGGGGATCTTTCCGGCCGGCCTTGATGCGCAGGATCGAGGGCGTGGTCATGACCAGCGGTTGGGAGGGTGGCAGGGCCACCGGCACCGCCGATTTTTGGGCGGGGATCGCCGCTGCCCGGGAGTTTCGTGACGAGGCGCTTCGTCTCCCCTCGACCACGGTGCGAGCCAGGACGTCACCACCGACTTGGGGCAGCACGTCCAGCATCAAGAGCGGCATGTGCGCCCTGCGAACGAGCAGCGCGGCATAACTCGAGCCCGTGTGCGTGGCGCTCGACCAAGTCCGGTCGGGGTGAACCTCGTGCTGGGCGCCGGGGCCGGGCTGGAGATGCCAGAGTTCGTTCGCCCGGGCATAAAGAATGACCTTATACTCCGATTGAAAATCGCCCCCGACTTCCCCCGCGATGCGGGCGTCGGTGTCGGGCCCGCCGTGCGGTTCGTAGGGCGGCACTTCGGTGATGGCGATGCTCACGGCCGGCGTCGCGCCCGCCGCTTCCGCGATGCGTCGCTCCCGCCGCACCGCGAGATCGCGCACGGCCACGCGCTGGCTGGCCCGCCAGACTTCGACCATGACGCGGTCCTCGAGCGCGTCGCTGGAAAACCGGTAGACGGTGCCCGGCCAGTCGGTCTCCTGTGGCACGCATTCGCCGGAATCCGAGAACCATTTATAGGTGAGGCCGGTTTGTGGACCGGATACATGGGCGTGGATTTCCAGCCGGGTAGGATCGACTCGGGCTTCGCGCGCGTCCAACTGCACGTCGACGCCGTCCCGCGGCCGGCAACCCGCGACGCAGACGCCCAGGGCGAGCACAACGACGAAGGTCCATCGCCGGCCGGTCCGCCGGGGGACCTTGCGGGCTGACGCACGGTTGGCGGGAGACCAGTCAGTCACGGCGGAGGTCGAGAAGATAGTGCAGCGGGTAGCGGCCAACGCGCTCACCGGGTTCGTATTCCCGCCAGAGGAGCCGGTTGCGCCGCTCGATCCAGACGACGCCGTTCCGCGGGTCGCGCGACACCGTTGCGCCGACGCGAATCAGACGGATTTCCGCGCGACTCGCGCCCCACGGCCCGCCGTGCTTCACCACGTCCACCCTCCGGTTGGTCCAGAAGTGCGATTCGAGCACGACGCGGAAGTACTGCGGCCGGTCGGTGTCGAGGCTGACCCACAGGAGTTCCGACGACGGTGAACTCGACGCGAGCGCCGCCGGCGCGGAGGGCGGCCGGACGATTGCCGCCAGATCGGGCATGGCTGCGGCCACGCCCACGCTGACCAGCAGCGCGCACAGGTGGCCGGCGAGCTGCCAGGAGGAAGCCAGACGCCCCGCGTGTATCATGGCCGTGGCGACGTGGCGGCAGCGATAGCCACGCAGCCGTCGGGCCCCGGCGGGGAAGCTCCGCGCTCCGCGTCTCCCCGTCGTCGCGACCGGACAGGCGATGGGGCCTGCCTGCTCCAGCGCTTCGCTCATCCGCTCGATGTTGCGTCGCGTCGCCTCCCGCTGCCGCGGCGCCAGAAGGTATTCGGTTTCCGGATGCTTCAGGGCCGCCCGCACTTTCGGCGTCACGACCACGCGCTTCACCTGCGCGTCGGCGGTCACCACCCCGGTGGCCGCCCATCGTTGCGGATCGCGGCCGAGCTGACGGAAGAACTGCCGCCACAACCAGGAGGAGCGCGCGATGCCGGGGTGCGCGCGGTAGACGCCGAGCATCGTGTTGAGACAAAGCCCCAGCCCGGCGGATCCGCCGTCCACCGTGAGCCCCGATGGCATGCGATGGTGTACCTGGCTGTGTTCGAGCAGCGAACGCCATTTCCTCCCGGCACGAACGGCGCGAACGCTTTCCACGGCGAACGCGCCGATCGACACCAGCAGCAAGCCGCTCCACAGCGTCACCAGGGTGGCGCCGTAAGCGAACAAGCGCTCACCCGGCTCCGGGCCGACGAGCAACGTGACGAGCAAGCCCAGCACCGCGAGCCAGCCCAACAGCAGCCCGAGGCGAAGCCACGGCGGATACTGCCGGCGGCCGCGCACGAGCCAGGCCGTGAGGAAGACGAGCAGGCCCTTGCCGCCGAGCATGCTCGCGGCTGCATCGACCGGAACGCTCAGATCGGACGCGTTGGCGTGAAATCCCTCGGTCACCACGCGGTGCGCGCGGTCGCGTTCCGACGGCAGCACCACGGTCTCGATCGCGCGCACGTCGCTGGCGGCACCGCGGCTTCCTTCCTCCAGCACGATCACGGAGATCCCGGGAGCGCCGTACCCACCGCGAAAACGATGCAGCGCCGTCCAACCCTCGAACGGCGGCAGCTGCGCGAGTTGCCCGAGCACAAAACGCGCGACCGAGCGGTTGCCGCTCAAATCCGCTTCGCGGGCCCAATGGCGCAGAAGCCACGCGATGAACTGGCGCTGCGACAGTTCCGTCCGCCCGGTTTCGGCGATCGCGCGAAGGTCGTCCTCAGACGCCTCGTGGTGAAGCCACTCGTCCCAACTGGTCGCGAGCGAATCCAGCGGACCATGCAATAACGCGCCGCAGCGGTGGGCTTCCTTGCTCCAGTGCCAGAACGTCCAGAACCAAACGAAGGGCATGACAGTGGAGGGACGGAAAAACGCAAACGCAGCACGCCAACACGACGAACCAGCATCGTGCGATCCGGGGGCGGTCGCGGTCAGGCGGGGCGGGGTAGGTGACCGCAGAATTCAGCCGCAACCGATGACGGGTGTCAATCGGTCGGCCCTGTAATCCGTGCGTCGATTGGGTGACGAAACGCATGTGAGGGCGTCCTGGTCGAAAGCCCGCCTCGGGCCGCGCGCGGCCCCGCCAGCGGACCCTCGACGGAAAAATCTCTGTAACCTGCGCCGCTCCCGGCGGGTTGTACCCAACGCCGCCGCCGCGGGGGCGAAGGTCCTCGCGCGCGTTCGGTCCACGTCTCTCGCCCGCCGTGCGCTCTCCTCGTCCGCTCCCTCTTCTCCTGCGTCGTCCTCCCATGCCCCCACGCTCCATCGCCCGTCTCGTGCTCCTCGTTGCAGGGGTGGTTTTCTCCGGTGCGTGGGCACGCGCCGCGGAGGACCCGCGCGCCGTCTCGCATCCGGTCGGTGTCGCGAATCGGTCCTTCGAGGATGCGGACCGGAGCAACTGGCCGGGCAACGGTCCGCGACCGGTGCGCGTGACGCTCTGGTATCCGAGCGAGGGCGGGGGCGCCGTCGAGGCCGTGGAAGACGAGGGCGAACTGGTCTCGGTCCGGCGTGACGGCACGGTGACCGGCTTCCGGGAGCGGCATCCGCTGATTCTCCTGTCGCACGGCTCCGGCGGAAACGCCGGCCAGGTGTTCTGGTGGGGGCACTTCCTCGCGCAACGGGGATATATTGTCGCGGCCGTCGACCACAACGGGACCGACGAGGAGGAACTTCATCGCCGGCAGCCGACGCCGACGGATTTCTTCGGCTGGGAGCGGGCGCGGGACCTTTCGCTGGCGCTGACCCGGCTGCTCGCCGACGCGCGGTTTTCCCCGCGGATCGACGAGGCGCGGGTCGGCGCGGCCGGGTTTTCGCTCGGGGGCACGACTGCGCTCTGGACGGCTGGTGCGCGGCTGGACCTCGAGGCGTTGCGGCTCCATTCACCGCCCCCACCGCAGGCGATCGCCGGAGCCATCGAAAGCCTCATTGCCCATTCGAAAACCGACCGCGTGGCGATTGCGGCGGTCAGCCGCGCCGGCCAGTCCTATCGCGATCCTCGCATCAAGGCGGTCTTTGCGCTGGCTCCGCCCATGGGCGCGGGCTTCACCCCCGAGGGGCTGCGCGGCGTAACCGTCCCCGTCTGCATCGTCGTGGGCGACGCCGATCAAGTCGCGCCGGCGGCCGGCAATGCGCGACACTTTGCCGCGCACATTCCCCACGCGCGCTTGGTCGTCGTGCCGGGCGAGCGCGGGCATTACCTCCAGCCGATGGCCGCCGAGCAACGGCGGCGGGAACTGCGCGAGGTCGCCGAAATGTCCGCGAATTTTTTCGACGAGCAGTGGCCGGAGCGGAGACGGAGCCGCCCGCCCGGGACCTGAGCCGTAGCCGGTCAGTTGAGCGTGTTCGAGGCTGCGACGAGGAAACAGCAGAGGATAGGGCGTCACCGTCCCGGTGAGCCCTGGCTCGGCGGGACGCCTGGCCCTACCTGGGGCTGTATTGATTCGGTTGAGACGGCGCCGCCCGGCTCAGGCGCGTTGGAGCAGTTGCGGGCGGATGGGCAGGTCGCGGATCCGCACGCCGGTCGCGGCGAAGATCGCGTTGGTCACGGCGGGAAAGAGACCCGCTGTACCCGGTTCTCCAATACCGCCGGGAGCTTCGCCGCTCTTCACCAGATGGACGTCGATCCTCGGGCACTCGTTGATCCGCATCACCCGGGCATCGTGAAAATTGCTTTGCTGCACCCGGCCGGCCTTGAACGTGATTTCGCCCCACAAGACGGCGGAGGCGCCGTAGACGGCGCCGCCCTGGATCTGCGCGATCACCGTGTCGGGATTGACGATTTGGCCGCAGTCGACGGCGCACACGACGCGGTCGATGGTCACTTCGCCGTCGTCGGCCACGGAGACCTCGACGACCTGCGCGAGATAGGCGCCGAACTCCCGCATCACCGAAAGCCCGCGACCGGTCCGGACGCCGGACCGGCGCGGTTGCATGGGCCGGGACCAGCCCGCGTTTTCAGCCGCGAGTTCGAGGACGGCTTTGACCCGCGGCTCCTTGTCCAGCAAAGCCAGGCGGTAGGCGAGAGGATCCTTGCCGGCGGCGGCGGCGAGTTCGTCGATGAAGCTCTCGACGACATAAATGTTGTGCGAGGGACCGACGCCGCGCCAGTTGCCGGTCGGCATCGGAGGCTCGAACGGCAGGTACTCCATGACGAAATTCGGAATCGTGTACGGGAGGTTGGTCGCGCCGTGCACCGCATCGAGGTCGACGCCGTCTTTGAAATATCCCGGGAACCACCGCGCCATCACCGACGAGCCGATCAGGCGATGGCTCCACGCGGCGGGCATGCCGTTGTCGTCGAGCACGGCGGCGAGATAATTGTGGAAATACGGCCGCAGCAGATCGTGCTGCACGTCCTCCTCGCGCGACCAGGTGAACTTGATCGGACCTTTCGCGCGCTGCGCGAGCGCGACGGCCTGCGTCACGTAGTCGATCTCGAGCCGGCGTCCAAAGCCGCCGCCGAGGTACTGATTGTGGAGGCGGACGTTTTCGGGCGGCAGGCCGAGCAGCCTGGCCGCCCCATCGCGAGCGCGCGCGGGCACCTGGGAGCCGGTCCAGATGTCGCAGCCGGATGCGTCGATCTGCACCGTGCAGTTCAACGGCTCCATCGCGGTGTGGCAGAGAAAGGGAAGGCGATACGACGCGGAAATGGTTTTCCTGCTCCTGGCCAGCAGCTCCTCCGGGGCGCCGATTTTCTGCGCGGTCAAGGCCGGGTTGGGCCGTGCGGCGGCCATCGCGGCGTCGAGACTTTCGCTGGAGAACGACGCGTGCGGGCCGTCGTCCCACGTCGGGCTCAAGGCTTTGAGGCCCTTCTTCGCGGTCCACGTGTCGGTGGCGACCACTGCGACCGAGTCCTGCGTTCGCAGGATTTCGCTGACGCCGTCGACGGCGAGTGCGGCGGCTTCGTCGACGCTTTGCAGACGACCGCCGTACACCGGGCTGGCCGCCACGGCCGCGTAGCGTAGTTGCGGCAGGCGTACGTCGATGCCGAAGACCGTCCTTCCGCGAATCTTGTCGAGCGAGTCGGTGCGTTTTGCCGGCGTGCCGATCAGTTTGAAGTCTTTTGGATCCTTCAATGCGACCTGCTCGGGAACGGGCAGCGACGCGGCCTCGGCGGCGAGTTCGCCATAGGCGAGGGTGCGCCCGGTTTCCGGGTGAACGACCCGGCCCTTTTCCGCGCGGCAGGACGAAGCGGGCACCTCCCAGCGGGTCGCGGCGGCGGTGACGAGCATCGTGCGCGCGGTGGCGCCCGCGCGCCGCATCGGCTCCCAGAACGCGCGAATCGCGAGCGACCCGCCGGTGACTTGTTCTCCCAGGAGCGGATCGCGGAAAAGCGCGTCGTTGGGCGGCGAATGCTCGATGCGCACGCTCGCCAGATCGACCTCGAGCTCCTCGGCGAGGAGCATGGGAATGGACGTGTACGTGCCCTGGCCCATTTCGACCTTGGGCACGATGAACGCAATCACGCCCTGGCCGTCGATGCGCAGGAAAGCGCTGGGCGCGAAAGCCCCGTTGCCGGCGATGGCCGCAGCCGCGGCCGGCGCGGCGCGCGATCGCCCGGGCGGAAAGAAAATGCCCAGCACCAATCCGGCGCCGGCGGTCGAAGCGATTTTGATGAAATCGCGACGCGTGGTTTCGAGGGGGGGGTCATCGCGTTTCTCCTTCGTCAGACGGCAGCGGTTCGACTCAATTCAGCGGCGCGATGGACGGCCGCCCTGATTCGCACGTACGTGCCGCAGCGACAGATGTTGCCGCTCAGCGCGGCGTCGATATCGGCATCGGTGGGATGGGGGTTCACCTTGAGCAGCGCGGCGGCCGACATGATTTGTCCGGGCTGGCAATAGCCGCATTGCACGACCTCCAACTCCGCCCACGCGCGCTGCACCGGGTGCGAGGGGTCGGCAGACAGGCCTTCGATGGTGGTGATCTTTTTCCCGACGACGGCGGAAAGCGGAGTCACGCACGAACGCGCCTGCGCGCCATCGATGTGGACGGTGCACGCGCCGCAAAGCGCCATCCCGCAGCCGAACTTCGTTCCCGTGAGCCCCAGCACGTCGCGCAGCACCCACAGCAGCGGGGTGTCGTCCGGGACGGTTACTTCGTGGTCAGAGCCATTGACGTTGATCTTCATGAGAACACCTCATCTCACTGTGTGGCGACTTGCGTGGCGGTACTCTTGTCCGGAGAGACGGCACCGGTATCGATCCACTGGCGAATCAGCCGGCCGAACTCCTCGTGCGAGATCGGCGGAGGCTTGCGGCTCCCGCCAGGATTCCACGCCCAGGCGACGAGCGGATCGTGCGCCATGTGCTCGTGGAGGGCTTCGAGAGAACGGCCGCCGTTCTTCGCCTGATCCTTCAGCGACTCGGCGAGGTCGTGATCGTCGAGGCCGTCCCACGCCATGCTGATCGGCGCGAGACCCCAGTGCGGCGCCCCGGGGATGCGATCATCCTGGTTGGCATCCTGATGGCACGTGCGGCACTGCAACGCGGGCGCCCCGTGATTTTCCGGCCCGCGCATGACGAGCTGATCGTGGCGCCGGCCCTCGTCGCCCTGCCGGGGGAAATCGGCCGCAGGATGACAGTTGATGCAGCGGGGATGGCGGAGCACCGACGCGATCTTGATGAACGTAGCCTGGGACTCGGCGCGCCGCTGGGCCTCGGCGGTGTTGCGGGGGCTGGCTTGGGGCGATCGTTCCGTGGAACAGGCCCCGGCGAAAAGCAGTGTCGTGGCGAGCGCCCACATGCTCGACACGACCCGGTACTTCGACGCGTTCGCTTTCATGGATGACGAGACTCGGGAGTTCGCCCGCTTCCCCGGCTTTGGGCGGGGACGCGGTGGATGACGGTGTGCTGTTACCTACGTCGGCGCGGCTCGGGATGAAAACGAATCGGCGCGTTTTTTTTTGCGATCGGGCGAAAATCCGCCACCACCATGCCGCTGGCGAGGGCGGATCTTCGCGAACGTCCGGCAACCGATTTCCCGGTCAGATCACCTGGCCGCCGGAGACTTCGATGCGCTGGGCCGTCACCCAACGATTGGCCTCCGACAGCAGGCTCGCGATCATCGGCCCGATGTCGTCGGGCACGCCGACGCGGCCAAGCGCGGTCATTTGCGCGAATTGCTGGTTGAACTCCGGCGTGTCGCGGACGGCGCCGCCAAGGAAGTCGGTCTCGATCGCGCCCGGCGCCACGGCATTGACCGCGATGCCCCGGCTGCCCAACTCCTTCGCCAGGTAAACGCTGAGCACCTCGATCGCGCCCTTGGCCGCGGCATACGCGGCGAACCCGGGGTAGGAAACCCGGGTGAGGCCGCTCGACAGGTTGACGATGCGGCCGCCGTCCGCGAGCACCGGCAGCAGCGCCTGGGTGAGGAAGAAGACGCCCTTGAAGTGCACGTTGATCAACCGGTCGAACTGCGCCTCCGTCATGTCCTTGATAAGGGCGGTGTCGCCGTGGCCGGCGTTGTTCACGAGGTGGTCGAATGTCTCGCGCTGCCAGGTCTCGCGCAGCGCCGCGCGCAGGCGCCCGGCGAAGGCGGCGAAGCCGCCGACGTTGCCCGTGTCGAGTTGGAGGGCGACGGCTTTGCGGCCCATCGCCTGGATTTCGGCGACCACGGCCTGCGCGTCGCCGGCGCGGCTTTGGTAGGTGAGGACGACATCGCCGCCCTGGCGGGCGATGCTGAGGGCGGTGTTGCGGCCGAGCCCGCGGCTGGCCCCGGTGACGAGGGTGATCTTGGTCGGGTGATTTTTCATCGTTGGTAGTGGTTACGGCGATACGTTAGCAGACGGGGCGGCGGCCGTCTTTACCGAGACCTCGGAGTTCTTTGCCTAATCCTCCAGATGGGGTTTGCGCGCCGGGCCCGGGCATGATTGAAATCGCGGCATGACCGACCCGCTCTTCGAGGCCGTTCGTCAGTATGCGGAGACGCATCTCGAGGCGGCCGGCTATGCTCAAACGCCCATCCCGGGGCTGGGCTTCGTCCGGTCGACCTGCCCCAGCGGCCTCGTCCACGCGATCTCCAAGCCGTTGATCTGCCTTGTGCTGCAGGGACGAAAGCAGGTGACGATGGGGACGCGGACGTTCGCGTTTGGCGCCGGCGATTCGTTGCTGATTACGGCGGATGTGCCGACGGTGAGCCAGATCACGCGCGCGAGCGCAGCCATGCCGTACCTCTCGCTGGTTTTGGAACTCGACGTGGCGGTGATCACCGAACTGACGCTGCAGACGGCAGGAGAGACGGTCGCCGGGGGCGCGCCCGTGCGGGTGGCGCCGACCGAGCCCGAGGTTGCGGAGGCGGCGTTGCGGCTGGTGCGCCTGCTCGAACGTCCGGCCGCGGTGCCGGTGCTGCATGCGTCGTTGGTGCGCGAGTTGCACTACTGGCTCCTCGCCGGCCGCTACGGCGCGGCGATTCGCCAATTGGGTTGGCCGGGGGGCAACGTCCAGCGGGTGGCGCGGGCGGTCGCGGTGATTCGCGCGGAATTCAAGCGCCCGCTGGCAATGGAGCACCTTGCCGCGACGGCCGGCATGAGCCCGTCGTCGTTGTACCAACACTTTCGGGCCGTGACTTCGCTCTCACCGCTGCAGTTTCAGAAGCAATTGCGCCTGATCGAGGCGCGCCGGCTGATGATGGCGGAGGGCATGGCCGCAGGCAGCGCCGCCTTTGCCGTGGGTTACGAAAGCGTGCCGCAATTCACGCGGGAATATCGCCGGATGTTCGGCCTGCCGCCGGCGAAGGACCGCGAGTCGGCCAAGAGCCGGCTGGCTGCGGTGGCATAGCGAGCGTCTTCCCATGGCGCGGCGGTTCAGCACCGCGCCGCAGAGCGCAACTCGCGCGGGCTGAAGCGCCGTGCTACCGTGAGCCGCCGGCTGCCGCGCGGGGATTCGGTGCGTCACTTCCGCAGGATGCGGCCGGGCTGGGGCGAAATCGCGAGCGCGTAGGCGGGAGCGTCGGGCAGCGACGGGGGCAGCTCGATTTCCATCGCGTCTCCCACGCGGCGAAAGGCGAGCGGGCGATCGTGCCCGAGCAGGCGCACTTCGGTCTTCGCGCCGGCGGGCACGACACCTTCCAGGACGATGCGCGCCCCGGCGGGCTTCCTCAGCAGCAAGGCGTAGACGACATCGCCGGCGACGGCGCTGTCGCGACCCGGCCGATACGTGAAGCGAACGGGGGCGTCGCTGCCTTGAAGCGTGCCGGCGAAGTCCACCCACGGCCGGGTGCCGAAGATCGCGTCGCCGTTGACGTCCAGCCAGCGCCCGAGGCCGCGCAACCGTTCCAACTGCAGCCCGGGAATCGAGCCGTCGGCGCGGGGGCCGACGTTGAGGAGCAGATTGCCATTCTTGCTGACGATATCGATGAACGAGTCGACGAGTTCGTCGACCGAGAGCATGTGTTCGGCGCCTTCGGTGCGGTTGTAACCAAACGAGTTTCCAATGCCGCGGGTCGCCTCCCATTTCTTCGCGACGATGCCCGGGTGCACCTGGTATTCGGCGGTAGTGAAGTCGTGCGTCATCCACCGGCCCCAGCGATTGTTGATCGCGCCCTCGGGATTGGCGTTATAGAAATCCGCCACGATCTGCAGGAGCCCGCTCTTCTCCGGATAGCGGATGTCGTTCCAGAGAAGGGCGGGGCGGTAGCGCTCGATGAGTTCGCGCCAGTGCGCGTCCGCATAGGCTGCGTAGTCGCCCTCGGGCGTGACCTGTCCGCCCTCCTGGGTTCCGTCGATGAGCACGGGACGGAAGCTCCAGTCGATTCCGCCGGAGTAATAGAAACCCATCTTGAGCCCGCGCGCAGTGACGGCGGCGGTGAGTTCGCCGACGATGTCGCGCGTCGCGTGGGCATCGGGATGGTGCGGATTCTTCACCGCGCTCGGCCAGAGCGTGAAGCCGTCGTGGTGTTTGGTGGTGAGCACGACGTAGCGCGCGTGCACGCTCCGGAAAAGCTCGGCCATCGCCGCCGGATCCCACCGTTCGACCTCGCGGTTGAACGTTTGGCCAAACCGGTAGTAGTCGAAGTCCGCGCCGTAGGTGTCGAGGTGATACGCGTGGGTCGGGGAACCCTCGATCCTCATGCTGTTGAAATACCACTCGGCGTAGGGGTTTCGTTTGAAGAACTCGGTTTCGGGCAGCTTGCCGAATTGTCCCGAGGGCGGAGCCCACGCCGGCACCGCGTAGATGCCCCAGTGAATGAAGATGCCGAGCTTGGCGTCGTCGAACCACGCGGGCAGTTCGTGTTTCTCGAGCGAGCCGTATTTTGCCACGAATCGCGGTGAGCCGGCCGGAGCGGCGCAGGCCTCGAACGCGAGCAGCGCGGCGAGGCAGACGCCGCCGAGCGGCGCGAGCCAACGGCATTGCGCGGCCCGCGGGTGAGGGGGGAGGTAACCAGGCATCGGCATCATATGGGGGGGCGTGTCAGGAACACTCCTGACCGTCACCGAAACGCGGGACAAGTTCGCGGCGAGGTCGCGCGTGGCCTGATGCGCCCCGGAGTGATTAGTATCCCGCAAGAGTCCGTGCGAAATCCGGGCAGTTTCGGGCGCTCGTTACCGCTAGGCTGGAGGTCAACCTCGTTGCGACCGTCGTCACCTCCTGCGGACCCGGCCCCTTCACCCTCTATGTTGGACGCTTCTATTTCCGCGTTCCCATGTGTTTTCCCCGCTGCCATCTTGCGATCGCTCTCTTCACCGTCGGCCTGAACGCCGCCTCCGAGCCGCTGGTCAACTCGATCGGGCTGAAACTCGTGCCGATCGCACCGGGCGAGTTTGTGATGGGTTCGGCCGCCAGGCCCGCGAATTGGGACGAACAGCCGGTGCATCGCGTGACCATCAGCGCGCCCTTTGCCCTCAGTGAAACGGAGGTGACCGTCGAGCAGTTCCGGCAGTTTCGTCCCGACGCCCAACTCAACCCGGCGTATGCTCCCTCCGCGGCCGGCATGAGCTGGAACGATGCCGTGGCGTTCTGTGAGTGGCTGAGCCGCAAGGAAGGCCGGAGCTATCGCCTGCCGACGGAAGCGGAGTGGGAATACGCCGCGCGCGCCGGACGGGCGGATGGCGCGGCCTGGGAGACGGAGCCCGCGGCGGCGAATCCGTGGGGCCTGCGCGATCTGTTCACCGGGCCGGTCGAGTGGTGCTCCGACTGGTATGGCGAATATGAGCTGGGCGCCGCGCACGATCCGGTCGGCTACGACGCGGGATTAACCAAGGTCGTGCGTGGTGGATACCTGGATACGCCCGAAAAGTTCAAACCCGACGACTACCGGCGACCCTCAAACCGGGCCGCCGCGCCGCCGAACTTCGGCCCGAACTCCGGCCGCGAACCGAATCCCAAAAACTACGGCGTGCACCGCATCGGTTTCCGCGTCGTGCTGGCGCCGCCGGTGGCGACCGCGCCAAAGCCGTTCGTTCCGCCCTATGCGACGCAGGGGGTGAAACACACCACCGCCGCCCGGGCCGCGCAGGGGCCGGAGGCGACGAGACCGTATCTGCGCCGCCGCCCGCTGCTGCCGATGCCGCTCGAGGGAAAAATTGACGACGTGAAGGAGCATCGCGCCGGGCTGCATCCGTCGTTCCGCCACCACAACCACAGCCCCGGCTTTGCGGTGCTGCCCAACGGCGACGCGCTGCTCGTGATCTATACGTCGGATTGGGAATACGAGCCCGAGGTCAGCCTCATCGCCGCGCGCCTGCGCTTCGGGGCGGACCAGTGGGACATGCCCTGTCCGTTGGTCGACACGCCGGGCGCCAACGATCATGCGCCGCTGCTCTGGGTCGAGGGCGACACTGTGCGGCTTTTCTGGGGCAATCCCCACCTCGAGGGGCACTTCCCGTTCCAGTTCCTCACCTCGCGGGACGACGGCGCAACCTGGTCCGCGGTGAATTTTCCCCGCATCGTCGGCCCGCTCGGGCCGGACCTCGAGCGTCCGCAGCCGATCAACACGATGCTGCGCGACCGCAAGGGCACGCTTTACCTTGCCGTGGACGCGGCCGAGGGCGGTCCGCTGGACTCGCAATCGATGCTGTGGGCGACCGACGACAACGGTATCACTTGGCGTGATACACTTGGGCGGACCTTCGGCCGGCACACGACCTTCGCGTTGCTCAAGGACGGAAGTATTCTCGGCCTCGGGGGAAAGAACTCCGGCGTCGACAACTTCATGCCCCGGGCCGTCAGCCGCGACGGCGGCCGCACCTACGAGCTGGGCAAGACCCCCTTCTCCCAGTTAAGCAGCGGTCAGCGGCCCTCCGTCCTGCGCCTTGCGAGCGGACGTCTGTTCATGACCGGCGATTTTTATCCGTCGAAGCGCATGCAAAAGGCGGCTTCGATCAAGGAGGACGGTTCCTACGTCGCGCTGTCCGACGATGACGGCGCGACCTGGCGCATCAAGCGGCTGCCCGGAAACTACTCCGTGCATCGCGGCAAACCCAGCGTTGGCTACTCGGTGGCGCGACAGGCGCCGAACGGTATCATCCATGTCATTACCTCGTGCAATCACCCCGGCCTGCACTACGAGTTGAACGAAGCCTGGATCCTGAGCGACGAGACCTTTGCCGACGACGATCCCGCGATGAGCCGCGGTCGCGCGACCACCCTCCGGGGCGTGCAGGAGCACCGGGAAACGTTCGCCGACGGCTCACCGCGCGTCGTCTGGAGCAGTGGCATCGCCGACGACGGGCGCGTGCTGTTGCACGGGAAGGAGAGCTGGTATTACCCGGGCGGCGCGAAGCAGCGTGAAGCGGGGTATCAGCTCGGCGTGAAGACGGGTCACGAAACGTTCTGGTCGCCGTCGGGCGCGAAGCAGTGGGAGTGGGAGCACCGCGCCGACGGCACGAGCGTGTGGCGGACCTGGTGGAGCGACGGCTCGTTGCGTTCGGAGTCGACGTGGAAAGATCACCGGTTGGTGCCGGGCACCGACCGTTTGTTCGAGCCCGGCGATGACAGATCCTGAGCGGAACGATCCAGTTGAGAGTTGAGAGCCGGGCAGCGGCCGCCTTGCGAAAGAGCGTCCCAACCGCCTGGCACGCGACGGCCGAAGGTGGCGCAGCGCTTCAGCCCGCGCTCGGGAGCGCAACGAGCGCGGCTCCGCTTGCGGGCGGCGAAGCGAACCGGCACTGCGCCAGCATCCGGAAAGGAACTTCCGTCATTTCTTGTCAGGGCAGGCGCTCAAGGGCTCGCCGATGGTGTAGAAATGGCCGCCAGCGATGTGGTGGAGGCTGCGCCATTCCCGATCCGCGTGTTCGAAATCCCAGTGGCCGTTTTTGAAGACGCGGTCATCCGCCCAGGCGCCGGTGACCTCGCCGATGAACAGGTCATATGTCTCCTGGTTGTGCGCCTCCGGGATCAACGTGCAGGCGAGCCACGCGGAGCACCCGGCGACGAAGGGCGGCTGGAAGCCGTCGATTCGAAACAGCTCCACGCCGCAGCGCTCCAGTTTGTCGGGATGCTCCGCGAGACTCATGCTGCCCACATCGTAGGCCAGTTTGGCCTGTCTCACGTTGGGCACCTGGAGGACGAACCGTCCGCTTGCCTCGATGAGCTCGCGCGTCTTCGTGCTGCGGTCGATCACGACCGTCACCTTGGGCGGCGAAAAGTCGAGCCCGCACGCCCAGGCCGCGGTCATGACGTTGTCCACGCCGCCGTGCGTGGCGGAGACGAGCACCGTGGGCCCGTGGTTGATAAGCCGATACGCCTTTTCCAGTGCAACCGGGAGAATGTGGCTGTCCATGTGAGGCAGATAGAACGGTCAGGCCGCGCGAATTCGCAAGCGGGCGTGAGCAGTGGCAATGTGCGCGCGCAACCGCAACGGTTACGGTCTCGCTACGCGGCGTGCTGCTTCTCGACCGCGTAGCGCAACCACACGACGCCGCCGGCCAGAGTTTCCGTGGCGAAGTGGCGCAGCGACTGGCCGGCAGCGGGCTGCTCATGGGCGGCGCCGAGGTATTCGAAGATGCTGGGAACCCCGGCCAGGCCGTCGATTCCCGGATACACGAGCAGGCTGATCTCGTCGATCAACCGCGCCTGGAGGAAGGCGCCATTGATGTTGCCGCCGCCTTCGAGGAGTAGCGCCTTGAGGCCAAACGCAGTGCCGAGAGTGTCCATCGACGGGTGCAGGTCATGCCCGTCCGGGCCGGCGAAGAGGTAGGAAACGCCGTCCTCGCGGAGTTCGGCGAGATAGTAGTCGGAAACCTTTTCGCCGAGCACGGCGACGATGTGATCGCCGCCGGCATGGTCCTGGCCGTAATGCAGCCTGCCCCGCGGATCGATGCCGACGGCGACGTCGCGGCCCCGCCGGTTGGCGATGTAAGGGGCTCGCGGAAACGCCCCGTCGGCTTTCACGCGGCGCGCGGCGCCGTTGGCAAAGTCCTCCATGGTCTTGCGACCGACGAGCCAGCCGTCGGCCGGCAGCCGGGCAGCGATTTCATCGTAGTGACGGAAAAGCGCGGTGCGGTCGACGCCGCCGGCGGGCGCCGTCCAGCGATCCGGCAGCAGGCGTCCGTCGATCGAGCTCATCATGTGACAAATGACTTTGGGGCGCATGGTATTGGGAAAGCGGTTACGAGTGGGAACAATGCTTTTGCCGGGCCAGGTTACTCCATCCGGAGGCGCTTGTCGCTCGCCCTCTTGCCCTGCCGGCGGGTTTCCTGTCCGGAAATCAACGGATGGTGCCAGGCGGGCCCGGGCAGGACAGGAGTTGCGTTTGGCTCGGCGGCCCGTTCATCGTGGCCGGCTCTCATGGCGCTTTTCAGTTTGCTCGATGTCTCCCATGCCTTTGGCGGCCCGCCGGTGCTCGACCACGTGAACTTCCAGGTCGACGCCGGCGAGCGCGTATGCCTGCTCGGGCGCAACGGGGCGGGAAAGTCCACGCTCATGAAGCTCATCGCGGGAGACGTAAAGCCCGACTCCGGCCAGGTCTTCCGCCAGCCCGGCGCGCATTTCGCGCGCCTCGTGCAGGAAGTGCCGGTCGGACTCACTGGCACGGTGCACGACCTCGTCGCCGCCGACCTTCGTTCCGGCAGCGCGCACGAAGAGGATTGGGAGCGCGAGATTCGCCTGGAGAATCTGCTGGAGCACGTCGGCCTGGATCCGCAGGCGGAGTTCAACGCCCTCTCGGGCGGCCTGAAGCGCCGAGTGCTGCTCGCGCGCGCGCTGGCGAGCCAGCCCGATCTTTTGTTGCTCGACGAACCGACCAATCACCTCGATCTCGCTTCGATTCTCTGGCTCGAAGACTTCCTGCTCGAACAGAAGATCGGCCTGTTTTTCGTGACCCACGACCGCGCGTTCCTGAAAAAACTCGCGACGCGCATCGTCGAACTCGACCGCGGCATCATCACCAACTGGGCCTGCGACTACGACACCTATCTCGTGCGCCGCCAGGAGCGTCTCGAAGCCGAGGAGCGCCAGCAGGCGGCGATGGACAAGAAACTCGCGCAGGAGGAGGAGTGGATCCGCCGCGGCGTGAAGGCGCAGCGCTCCCGCGCCACCGCCCGCATCAACCAGCTCAAGGCCCTCCGCGCCGACCGCCGCGCCCGGCGCGAGCGAATGGGAAACATCGCCATGCGTCTCGCCGAGGCCGACCGCTCCGGCGTCAAAGTGATCGAGGCGGAGAACGTCACGTTTGCCTATGCCGACGGACGCGTCCTCGTGCGCGACTTCACGACGACGATCCTGCGCGGCGACAAGATCGGCCTCATCGGCCCCAACGGCGCCGGAAAGACGACCCTCATCAAGCTGCTGCTCGGACAGCTCGCGCCGACCTCCGGCACGGTCAAGCACGGCACGAACCTCGAAGTCGTGTATTTCGATCAGCTCCGCGCGCAGATCGCCGACGACAAGTCCGTCGCTGACAACATCGCCGACGGCAACACGACCGTCACGATCGACGGCCGTACGCGCCACGTGATCAGCTACCTTCAGGATTTTCTCTTCACGCCCGACCGCGCCCGCACGCCCGCGCGCGTGCTCTCCGGCGGCGAGCGCAACCGCCTGCTGCTCGCACGGCTCTTCACCAAGCCGGCGAATGTGCTCATGCTGGACGAGCCGACAAACGACCTCGACATCGAGACGCTCGACCTGCTCGAGGATCTGATCGTCGAATTCCAGGGCACGCTGCTCGTCGTGAGCCACGATCGCGCGTTCCTCGACGAGGTCGTCACCAGCACGCTGGTCTTCGAAGGCGACGGTAGAATCGGCGACTACGTCGGCGGCTACAGCGACTGGCAGCAGGAGCTGGCGAAACAGGCGGCGGCCTCCGTGCGCCCCGCCACCGCGGCGATCCCCGCCTCTCCTGCGGCCGGCGCGAGCCCGAAGCCCGCGGCGAAGGCGCGCAAGCTCACGAACAAGGAGCAACGCGAACTCGAGGACCTGCCGGCGCGTATCGAAACGTTGGAGACCGAGCAGGCCGGCATCACGGCTCAGCTCGGCGATCCTGCTCTCTACCAGCGCGATCCCGCAGCGGCGCCGGCCTTGAAGGCGAGACTAATCGCGCTCGAACACGAACTCGGGGAGGCCTACGCCCGCTGGGAGGAACTCGAGGCCGTGCGCACGGCTTCGTCCGCCTGAGTGCTTTGGCTAGCCGCTGTTTCCTAGGGGGGTTATGAACTTTTGGGCTGCGATTGTCCGAGGTGGCGCGGTGCTTCAGCCCGCGCGCGAGGGAGCAACGAACGCGGGCTGAATCACGGCGCTACGGGGTGTGCGTTCGGAAACGTACACAACACGCTC
>DASWVO010000052.1:0-19011 GCA_036406235.1 Opitutaceae bacterium | reverse complement strand
TTCCCCGAGAAGAAAAAACTCGGCATCAAGGCGCGCGTGGAGGTCAAGTCACTCAACGTCCAGAAGGAGGACGCCAAGCCGATCGAGGTCGTCGACATGCTCGCCGCGGCGGAAGGACGCAGCGCGGACACCCGCGACAAGGCCGATCCCACCGAGGCGCTGATGCGCAACGCCAAGATCGGCATGTGGGCCTGTACGCTCCTCCTGCTGGCCAGCGCCGCCGCCCTGCTCCTCCCCTCGATCGATTCGCTCGCGGCGGGCAACTACCGCGCGCTCCTTAAGAGCCCCTTCGCGCTTTTCGGCATCGTCGACGTCGTGCTCTTCCTGCTGCTGATGCTGCACATGGTGAGTATCTATCCGCTCGTGCGCTTCCGCGCCGCGCTCGGCATCGGCTTCCTGGGGCTCTATTTCTGGACCCAGGGCCAGATGGCTCCCTTCTTTGCGGTGATCGCCGGCTATGCCGCCATCTATCTCTCCACCATCTTCACCAATCTGGCCGGCCTCAGCATCACGATCCTGCTCGGCCTGATCGGCATGGGCGGTTTTGTGCAATACGTGCTGGCGCATTGACCGCGCCGGCCTCGCCGGCGCACCGGACCGTCTCGGAGCCTTCTTTTCATGGCGAAGCTCGCGCAGCACTGGACCTCACTCGGATACCTATATCGGAAGGAGATCTGGAAATCCGAATACATGGGCGACCGCTCGCCCCGCGGCCTGCTTTTCGCCGTGCTGCGCGTCGTCTCGATCACCGTCACCGGCATCACGGAAACGAAGGCCGCCAGTCGCGCCGCGGCTCTCAGTTTCAGCACCCTGCTCGGGCTCGGCCCGCTGGTCGCGATTGCGATGCTCGTCGCCGGCTTCGTGCTCGACAAAAACGACCCGAACCTCGCGGTCAACACGCTCAACAGCCTGATCAAGTTCGTCGCACCGCAGATCGACCAGTATGAGCGACTCCGCCAGCAGGGGAAAATGCCGCCGCCGCCGGAGAATCGCAGCGATGTGGTCACTGCCACGCGCGGTCCGCAGTCCGCACCACCGGCCGTCAGCGAGACCGCCCCTGAGCCGGCTCCGACCGCCGAAACCACCGTCGCGGTAAACCCGGAGCTCGTCGAAATCATCGACGGTTTTGTCTCCGGCTCGCGCAGCGGCACGATCGGCGTCATCGGCGCGCTGACGCTCATTCTGATCGTGGTGCAACTCTTCACCTCGATCGAAACCGCCTTCAACGAAATCTGGGGCGTGCGGCGCGGGCGCTCATGGCTGTTGCGCATCGTGTTTTACTGGACCGTCATCACGCTCGGCGCGGTCCTGTTTTTCGCCGCCGTCACCGGCATCTCGGCGGGCGCTTTCTTCAATGCGTTCGCCGAAAAACTGCCGTTCGGCACCCATGTCGTCGCGCTCCTGCGGCTTTTCCTCCCGGCCGCTTCGATCACGGCGCTCATCGCCGTGCTGACGATCTTCTACCGCGCGATTCCCAACACCCATGTGTTCTGGCGCGCGGCCTTCATCGGCGCGCTCGTGGTGGCGCTCCTGCTCCTGCTGAACAACTTCCTCGCGTTCCTTTACTTTCGCCGCGTCATCCTCTCGCGCAGCTTGTACGGCTCGCTCGGCATCCTCCCGATCCTGATGTTCGGGCTGTATATTTTCTGGTTTTTCGTCCTGCTCGGCGGCCAGGTGAGCTACGCGGTGCAGAACGTGCATTTCCGCAATTCGCAGGCCGCCTGGCACAGCCTGGCCAAGACGATGCGCGAGCGCCTTTCCCTCGCCGTCCTGCTCACCGTGTGCCGCCGCTTCTACGAGTGCGCCCCGCCCTGCACCGCCTCGCAGCTCAGCGCGATGCTCAAGGTGCCGACCCAGATCCTCAACGAGTGCCTCAACCGCCTGGTGCAGATGCAACTCGTCACGCCCATCCCGCCCCAGACCGACGAGGCCTCGACCGATTTCCGCTATCAGCCGGCCCGCCCGCTCAACCGCATCACGCTCGCTGATTTCAAGATTCTCGATGACGAGCTCGGCGACGATCCCGCCGGCTCCATGCTGACCAACATCGATCCCATCATGGACCGCTATGAGCAGGCGACGACCGGACTGACCCAGTCGGAGCTCTTCCAAAAAACCGTGGAGGACCTGCTGCGCGACCACCCGATCGACACCTCGCGCCCGCCGTTTCTTTTCGGCGAGCGTCGCGTCGAGGCGTGAGCAGGTCTACGGCCAGTCTCCGACGGGCCCCGGTCCTCGCAGACCGGACCTGCGTCGCAACCATTTATTGGCCGATCTTCCCCTGCCCCTTTCCCCGATTGACACCCCTTCCGCCCGACCTAGGGTCGCGGATTTACCTCTCATGATCTCTTGGATTCAGAAAACGTTCCAGCATCACTTTCGCACCATCTTCATGGTTTTGCTGGGACTCGTGATCGTCGCCTTTGTGTTCACGATCGGCGCCTCGCCTGGCCTCGGCCGCGCCGATCACAAGCGACTTCAACGCCAGTTCTTCGACCTCAACCTCGGCTCCCAGGAAGATCAGGAACGCCTCTTCGGCGATGCGGGCCTCAGCGTGTATCTACAACTTGGTTACCCGTCCTTCGACAACGCCCAGTTGCAGGAATACGCGCTGCAGCGCTACGCCGGACTCCACCTCGCGGGCCAGCTCAACGTCCCGGCGCCGTCCGACACCGAGCTGGGTGAATTCATCAAGGGACTGCGCGGCTTCGCGGGCGCCGACGGCAACTTCGATCCGAAGCGTTACGCCGAATTTCGCGACAGCCTGAAAACCAACCCGCGCCTGAACGAGGCCGACGTCAGCCGCGTCCTCGCCGATGACTACCGCTACAACCGCGTGCAAAAGCTGCTCGGCGGGCCCGGCTACGTGCTGCCGGAAGACGTGAAGGCCCAGCTCACCCGCGCGGACTCGTCCTGGACGATCGCCGTGGCGACCGCCGACTACAAGGCCTTCGCCCCCGAGCTCAAGCCGACCGACGCCGATCTCACAAAATTCTTCGACGAAAACTCGTTCCGCTACGAGATCCCCGCGCAGGTGCGCGTGCGCTATGCGGAGTTTCCGTCCACGGCCTTCGTCTCGCAGGTCAATGTGACCGACGCCGAGGTGCGCGCCTACTACGATGCCAACCCCGCGCGCTTCCCGAAGCCGGCGACGCCCACGCCCGCGCCACAGGTCACGCCGGCGCCCGCAACTCCCGACGCCGATTTCGCCGCCGTGCGTCCGCAGGTCGAAGCCGCCCTCAAGCTCGAGCGCGCGCAGCGTCTCGCCGCCAAGGCCGCCAGCGACCTCACGCTCGCGCTCTACGAGGGCAAGGTCGCCGCCGGCAACGTCGAAAGCTTCCTCAGCGGCCGCAGCGTGCCGCTCAAGACCGTCGCACCTTTCTCCCGCGAAGCCGCGCCGGCGGAGCTCGGCAGCAACCCGCAGGTCGCCGCCGAAGCCTTCAAGCTTTCCGAGGAGCGCTACTTTTCTGACGCCTTGACGACGCCCGCCGGCGCCGTGGTCCTCTTCTGGCAGGAATCGATTCCCGCCCGCACGCCGGTCCTTGCCGAAGTGCGCGATCGTGTCACCGCCGACTACCTCGACGGCGAAAAGCGCAAGCGCTTCGTCGCCCTCGGCCAGAGCCTGCGCGATCAACTCACCGCGCGCCTGAAGGCGGGCGACACGTTCGAAAAGGCCGCCGGCGCCGTCTCGGCGCTCAAGCTTGAGGTGAAGACCTACGGGCCCTTCACGCGCCGCCAGCCCCCGCAGGATCTCGATTACGCCGCGACGGGCGCGCTGGAAACGCTCAAGAAGGGCGAAGTTTCCCAGATGATCACGAGCGGCGACAAAGGTCTGCTCGTCTACGCCGTTGATCAGAAGGTGCCCGACCTCACCGAGGCGAATCCCCAGTATGTGACGACGCGCACCCAGCTCGCCCAGTTCACCGCCGCGCGGAACGCGGCCGACTACCTGCGCGAGATGGTCGAAAAGGAGCTCGCGAAGAGCGCGCCGGCGACGCCGTAACCGCACGCGCCGGCGCCCCCGCCCCGTCCGCCGAATCGCATCCCTTTCCAAGCGCCGCTTCCCCGCGGCGCTTTTTTTATGGCGAAACGGGGGCCATTCATCCCGGGTCGCAACCGTCCATCAGAAAGCGGCTGGTCAGACGCGTCGCGGATCGTTTGCCTGAGCGGCGCCATGCCCGTCTATCGCTACTGTCCCCTCAACGCGCCCTGCAAACTTTGCGGGGAGGGCTTCGAGCACCGGCAGGCCGCGGACGTGCCCGACTTGACGAGCTGCCCCACCTGCGGTCAGGCGGTCGCGCGAAAAGGCGTGCACGCGATTACGACGCCGAAACTTTTGGCACCGCCATCCGTCTCACAGGCCAGAAATGCCGGGTTCACCGTGCTCAAGCGCACCGGTTCCGGCGACTACGAAAAACAGTAACTTTCCGATCCCGCCGGTGTTCTTCGCTCCAACTACGCTTCCTCGCTCCATGATTCGCCCGCTCCGCCTCGCCGCCTCGCTCGTGCTATTTGCGCCGCTCGCGTTTTCGCAGCCCGCACCGTCGCTGGCGAAGGTGGATCCCCAGAGCTCCGCCACCCCGGCCCTGACCCTCGAAGAGTGCGTCGCGCGCGCCCTCGGGAAAAATTTCGACCTGAAGATCCAGGAATTCGATACACAGAACGCCCGCGACGCCATCACCATCGCCCAGGCCGCCTACGACCCGACGCTCCAGGCGAGCGCCTCGACCGGCAAGGCAAAATCCGCCGAGCAGAACACGACCACGATCATCGACGAGAACGGCAATCCGGTCGTCGTGGTGCTCCCGAGCAGCCGCTCCGAGGGCGCCGACATCCGCCTCGGCGTCTCCCAAAAAATCGTCACCGGCGCGACCGTCAGCGCCAGCGGCGCCCTGGATCGCAGCAAACGCACGCCCGCCTCCTCACGTCTCAACCCCGCCTACGACAGCGACGTCACGCTCTCCATCAATCAGCCGCTGCTTCAGGGCAGCGGCCTCGCCGTCAACCGCGCCGCGATCGCGCGCGCCAGGATCGGCCTCACGCGCTCGGAATTCGATTTCAAGAGCGCCGTGCTCAGCGTCGTCCGCAACGTCGAGGCTGCCTACTACGACCTCGGCTTCGCCCGCGAGCAGCTCGCCGTCCGCCGCTTCAGCCTTCAGGTCGCCGAGCAGCTGTTCGAGGAAAACGAGGCGAAGCGAAACACCGGCGTCGCTACCGATCTGGACGTGCTGCAGGCCGAGGTCGGCGTCGCCAACGCGCGCCGCAACGTCCTCCTCGCCGAACAGACCGTGCGCGACAGCGAGGACAACCTGCTCCAGCTCATCGGCCAGTTCGAGTTCAACACCACGCTCGGCGACGTGAAGTTCACCGAGCAGGCGATCCCCGCCGTTTCGTTCGACGAGTCCTATCAGCGCGCCCTCACCAACGCCCCCGACTACGCCTCGGCCAAGGCCGCCGTCGAGCAGCTCAAGCTCGACGCGCGCGTCGCGAAGAACAACACCCTGCCCGCTCTCGACCTCGGCGGCGCCGTCGGCCTGAACAATCGCGACGACTCCTGGGGCGACGCCGCGCAGGAGGCGTTCTCACGCGATGGATACAGCTGGCAGGTCGACCTCACGCTCACCGTCCCCTGGGGTCTGCGCGCGGAGAAAGCCCGTTACCGGCAGGCGCTTTCCAACCTGAGCCGCCAGGAAACGCTCCTTCGCGCCGTGGACCAGGATATCGTCGTGCAGGTGCGCGCGGCAGTCCGTGCGGTGGAGACGAACCGCGAGAGCGTCGATATTTCCGCCAAGGCCACCGAGCTGAGCCAGCGCCAGTACGATCTGGAAAAGGCGCGCTACGACGCCGGCCTGTCGACGTTCCGCCGCGTGCAGGAAGCGCAGGAGGACCTCGACAACGCGCGCGTCAGCGAGCTGCAGGCCAAGGTCAATCTGCGCGTCGCCCTCGCCGACCTCGCTCGCCTCGAAGGCAGCTCGCTCGAACGCTACAAAATCACGTTGATGCAGTGAGGCGGGCCGGCGGCCTCGCGGACGTGTGTCCGTTGGCCCGCCGCGTAGCGGCGATTCGAACGTAGCCGTGGGCTTCAGCCCACGGCTACGATCATTTCCTCGTTACGCGAGGATGCCAGGCGCGCTCCTACCCGAACAGCCCCTCCACCTCCGCCTCCGCCGCGGCGACGACCCGATGCGGCGGCAACTGCGTGCGGAACCACGTACGCTGCTTCTTCACGAGGGCGCGCGTGTTCCTGACGATTTCCTCCGCGAGCGCCTCGCGCGGCAGCTCGCCGCGCAGCATCGCCAGCGTCTCCCGGTAGCCAATCGCCCTGGCCGCGCTCGGATTCTCCTCGAGCCCGGCCGCGCGCAGGCGCTCCACCTCGGCGACGAGGCCGTCGCGCAGCATGAGCGCCACGCGCACCGCGATGCGCTTTTCGAGTTCCTCCGCGGGCCGGCCAAGCCGGGTGCACACCACCTGCCAGCCGGAAAACGGCGCCGGCTGCCGCGCAAACTCCGCCGCCAGCTCGGCGAGCGTCCGACCCGACGCGAGGCAGCGCTCCAGCGCCCGCACGACACGGCGCGGATTCGCCGTATCCAGTTTTCCAAGACCAGCCGGATTCAGCCGCCGCAGTTCCGCGACGAGCGCCGGCAGGCCCTCCGCCGCAAGTCGCGCAGCCACCTGCTCGCGCAGCGCGGACGGCACTTCGACCTCGTCGGCGATCGGCGCGAAAAACGCCTTCAGGTAGAAGCCGCTTCCGCCCGTCACGAGCACGCGCTTCCCGCGCGCTGCAATGTCCGCCACCACCGCGCGGCATCTCGTCACGTAATCGGTCACATCCATGCGCTCGCGCACATCACAGATGTCGATCAGGTGGTGCGGCACGCGGGCGAGCTCGGCGGGCGTGGGCTTGGCCGTGCCGAGGTCCATCCCGCGGTAAAACAGCAGCGAGTCGCAGGAGACGATCTCCGCGTCGTGGCGCTCGGCCCAGCGCAGTGCCAGCTCGGTTTTGCCGACCGCCGTCGGACCGGTGAGGACGTGGAGCGTGCGCGTCATTGTGTTACAAGCACGTGATATCGGGCCCGGCTCGCATTTTCCTTTTGCCTGTCTAGGCACGGGCGGTTCCAACCCGTTCGCAAGTTGAAACTCACCCTCGTCACCGAAACCTTCCCGCCCGAGATCAACGGCGTCGCCATGACGCTGAGCCATCTCGTGGAGGGGCTTGCCCGTCGCGGGCACCCGGTGACGGTCGTTCGCCCGCGCCAGGGCCCGCGCGATACGCCTCGCGCCGACGGCCTCTACGCCGAGCGACTCGCCCCCGGCCTGCCGATCCCCGGCTACGATTTCCTCAAGCTCGGCCTGCCCGTCCGCGGACGCCTCCTGCAGGCGTGGCGCGCGGCGCGCCCGGACATCGTGCACATCGCGACCGAGGGGCCGCTGGGCTACGCCGCCCTGTCCGCCGCGACCAAACTCGGCATCCCGATCAGCTCGAGTTTCCACACCAACTTTCACGCCTACAGCCGGCACTACGGCGCCGCGTGGATGACGCGGCCGGTCCTCGCCTACCTGCGGCATTTCCACAACCGCACGCGCATCACGCTCTCCCCCACGGCGGAGCTGAACACCCAGCTCGCGGCCGACGGCTTTCGCGATCTCCGCCTGCTCGCGCGCGGCGTCAACACCCGAGTCTTTTCCCCGGCGCACCGCTCCGACGCGCTGCGCGCCTCCTGGGGCGCGGGTCCCGACGACCTCGTCGTCGTACACGTCAGCCGCCTCGCCGCGGAAAAGAACTATCCGCTGCTCTTCCGGGCCTACGAGGCGATCCGTGTCATCAATACACGCGCGAAGTTCGTCATCGTGAGCGACGGCCCGCTGCGCAAGCGGCTCACGCGCACGTATCCGTGGGCTCACTTCACGGGTTTCCTTCCCCGCGAGGATCTCGCGCGACACTACGCGTCGGGCGACCTGTTTCTTTACGCCAGCCTCACCGAGACCTTTGGCAACGTCGTCACCGAGGCGATGGCCGGCGGCCTGCCCGTCGTGGCGTTCGCCTACGCCGCGGCCGCGCGCTACATCACGCACGGCGCGAACGGCTGGCTGGTGCCCCTGGGCAACGCCGACGCCTTCGTGCAATCCGCGGTCGCCGTGGCGCGGGATGGCGGGCTGCGGCGCCGGCTCGGGCCGGCCGCGCGCGCAACCGCGGAGACCATTTCGTGGGATCTCGTGATCGACGGGCTCGAACGGGATCTGCGCGAAGTCGCCGCTTCGGGATCCCGCTCCGCTTTGGCCGTGTCAACGCGGTGAATCTGGGCTAGTGTGTCGCATGCTGAAAACGCGCTTCATCTTCAACCCCTGCTCCGGCCACAACGCCCGCAACCCCTATCTCTTTTCGCGGGCCAAGGACTTCATCCGGCAGCACGGGCTGAACGCGGAGGTGGTGCTGACGGAGCGGCCGCTGCACGCGACGGAGCTGGCGCGCCGCGCGGTCGACGACGGCTGCGGGCTCGTGGTCGCGATCGGTGGCGACGGCACGATGAACGAGACGGCCTCCGCGCTGATCGGGACCAGCACCATCTTCGGTCTTATTCCCTGCGGCTCGGGCAACGGCCTCGGCCGTCATCTTGGCATTCCGGGCCCCGGGCACGGCGCCTTTCGCACGCTGCTCGAAGGCACGGTCCGCACGATCGACACCGGTCTGGTCAACGGCGTGCCGTTCTTCAATGCGATGGGCGTGGGTTTCGACGCCGAGATCAGCGCGCGCTTCAACCGGCTCACGCGCCGCGGCTTCGCGGCCTACGTGAGCACCACGGTGCGCGCCTGGTCCCGCTACCGGCCCGCCACATATACCATCCACAATGGCACCGGCACGCTGGCCACAAAGGCCTTCCTCGTCGCGGTGGCCAACTCCGATCAATACGGCAACGACTGCTTCATCGCCCCCGGCGCCGCGGTCGACGACGGTCAGCTCGACCTCACCGTCTTGAAGCGGGTCGACCTCCTCAACGCCGTGCCGCTCGCCGCCCGCCTCTTTCTGAAAAACATCGACCGCAGCCCCAGCGTCGCCCGACTGCGCGGAAATCACTTCACGATCGAGCGTCCCGGGCCCGGCGTCTTTCACACCGACGGCGAGGTGCACGAGTCGGGCGCCGTGCTCGACATCGCGGTGCGGCCGCGCAGCTTGCGGGTCATGACCCCGCGCGCCGCCGCCACCCGGCTGGCCGCGTGACGATTGGGTGACGGGACACCTCGCCGCTAGGCGACGACCCGCGATTTTGCTAGCCTCGCGCGCAGATGGAGCTCAAGCCGCTCAAAGTTAAGACCGTCATCATCTCCGACGTCCATCTCGGCACCTACGACTGCAAGGCCCGGGAGGTGAATCATTTTCTCAAATACACGCGTTGCGAGAAGCTGATCCTCAACGGCGACATCATCGACGGCTGGCGGCTCAAGAAGACGGGGCACTGGCCGAAATCGCACACGCGCTTCATCCGGCTCGTTCTGAAGAAACTCGAGAAGAAGAACACCGAGGTGATCTACCTGCGCGGCAATCACGACGACGTGCTCGCGAAGTTTCTGCCGATCGCCTTCGAGAACCTGTGCATCGTCGAGGACTACATCCACGATACGCCGCGCGGGAAATACTTCGTGTTGCACGGGGACGTCTTCGACACCGTGACGAAGAATTTCGTCTTCCTCGCTTACATCGGCGACTGGGGCTACCGGATGCTGATGAAGATCAACCGGCTCTACAACCGCTGGCGCGCGTGGCAGGGCAAGGAATACTATTCGCTCAGCAAGGCCGTGAAGGCGCGCGTGAAGCAGGCCGTGAATCACGTTTCCAGCTTCGAAGATCACATCGCCCAACTCGCGAAAAGCCGCGGCTGCGTCGGCGTCATGTGCGGCCACATCCACACTGCCGCCGATCGCATGATCGGCGACGTGCACTATCTCAACAGCGGCGACTGGGTCGAGTCGCTCACCGCGATCGTCGAACACTTCGACGGCCGTTTCGAGCTGATCGACTTCGCGAAATTTCGTGAGCTTTATCCGCTCGAGGACGAAGCCACCGCCGACGAGGCCCCCGCCGACGAAACCGAGGTCGGCGTGCTCGATTTCCCGCAAGACGCCGCACCGCAGGTGGGATGAGACGCAGGGAGGTAGGAGCGCGCTTGCGCGCGATTTCGTTCGTCGTAGCCTGCCGCGGGAGCGGCGGGATCCCTGCGTTCCCGCGCAGGGCTGCAAGAGTGCCCGCGCCGCTCACTTCGCCCTGACCTGCGCCACGCAATCGCGTCCGGCACGTTTGGCGGCATAGAGCGCGCTGTCGGCCGCGACCAGAAGCTCCGCTCCCGAGCTCGCGTCCCGGGGCAGCGACGCCACGCCTGCGCTGATCGTGACCTTGATGTGCGCGCTTCCGATGTCGACCGTCTCCGCGCGCACCAGATCGACGAGGCGCTGCGCGCCTTCCTGCGCGGCTTCGCCATCGGTCTCGAGGAAGACGAGGGCGATTTCCTCGCCGCCAAAGCGCACCAGCCGGTCGATCTCGCGCACGTTGTCGAGCAGCCGCCGGGAAACTTCGCGCAGCACGGCGTCGCCCGCGGGATGGCCGTACGTGTCGTTCACCGCCTTGAAATGATCGACATCGATCAGCACGAGGGAAAGCGGCCGCCCGAAACGTCGGGCGCGCTCGCTTTCCTCGTTGAGGATGCGGTCGAGTTCGCGCCGGTTGAGCAGGCCCGTCAACGGATCGTGGGTCGCCAGGCGCTTCAGTTCGGCAAGCGTGTCGCCGAGCTTGAGCGCGTAACGCATCGAACGCTCCAGCATCGCCGCCGAGATCTCGCCCTTCACCAGGTAGTCGAGCGCCCCGGCGTTCATCGCTTCGATGTCGACGTTGGCCGAGGTCTCGGCCGTGAGAAAAATGATCGGGGTCGAGCAGCCGTGTTGCACGGCGTCGTGGATGAGCTCGAGCCCATCCCGCTCGCCGAGCTGGTAGTCGAGCAGGCACGCCGCGTAGCCTCCGGTGCGAAGGCGGCTCAGACCCTCCTCATAGGTCGACGCCCATTCGAGGACGAACTTCTCGCGTCGGAACGCAAGGAACTGCTGCCGCACGATGGCAAACTGCAGCCGGTCGTCGTCGATCAGCAAAATACGGCGTTCCATCTGCCGAAAAGGAACGCGCAGAGCCGAACATCCAACAAGGCAAAAGTAACGTAGGCCGACAGACCGGGGTGGGAGCGCGCTTGCGCGCGATTTTCCCTGGGAGCGCGGGCGTCCCCGCCCGCATCGGTCGGATTGCGGGCTAGCGGCCCGCGCTTCCAGGAGCCGCCTACCGCAGCCGCCGCTGCGCGCCCGCGGGCGTGAAGACCAGCGCCGCCGGGATCCGATCGCGCGGGGTCAGCGCCTCCTCCACCGTCTGCGAAATGCCATTCGCGTCGGTCGCGACGAATCGCACCTTGATCGACATCGCACCCTGAAAATACCCGAGCGAGGTTCCTGCCACCAGGACGCGGTGCGGCGCCCGACCGACAGGAATGCCGTCCACGACCACAGTGGCGCCGCTCGGCTGCGACTCGACGAGGATCGCATACTGGCCGTGCGGAAGCGGGATGGACGCATTCCCGGCGGCCGGCTCCTCCGAGGCCTCAGCCACGCGCGTTTTGGCGGCGGCCGTCGGCGAAGGCGGAACCGCAGCGACGGGAGCGCCAGTCGTGGCCGGCGCGTCACCCGCCGACGCACGCGCTTCCGCCGGCGCTGCGCCCGCCGGCACTGGCTCGGGCGGCGGAGTGGTTTTCATCGTACGCCCGGCCGCCGGCGGCACGCCTCCTGCACCCTGCCGCGGAGCACTGGCGCACCCTGCGAGCATCGCAACCGCCGCCGCCATCATGATAGCGCCACCAATTTTCATTCTACATCCAACGCTGTGACTTACGTTATGACCGCCAGCCGCGGGAGGGTTCCCGCTTCGTTGCGCGGGAGATCTCATTCTTCGTCGCGGGACGCCTTACGGCCGCGCGTCGCCTTCACGCCGGCGCGGTGGCGCTTGTCGGCGATCATGCGCTGCTTCTGTCCGCGGCTTTTCTGGCGACTGCGGCGGCGGAGGAGCTCCCGCGCCGAGCGGGCGTATTCGGCGGCGAGGCGCCGGCGCGCTTCAAGTTTTTCGCAAAGCTCGCTCCACGCCGCCTCGCGGTTGGCCGCTTGCGAACGTTCGCGCTGGCAACGCACTTCGAGACCGGTGGCCTCGTGGCGCAGCACCACCGTCGACGAGGTTTTGTTGATTTTCTGCCCGCCCGGGCCGGAGCCGCGGATGAACCGTTCGTCCACCTCGTCCGGGCGCACACCGACCGCCGCCAGGCGCCGGTGGATTTGTGGTGGTAAATCCATGATCGAGCCCTTTTTTCTCCTCGAAACACTTCGGGGGCAAGCGAGTCATAACGCTTTCACCCCAGCTCCCTCGCCGCTTTACGCATGATCACCGGTTCCGCTTGGTCCCAAAAACTCCGCAACGAAATTGGCCAGGCCGTCATCGGCCAGGATGCGATCATTGAGCGCCTGCTCGTCGCCCTGCTCGCCAACGGCCATGTGCTCCTCGAGGGCATGCCCGGTCTGGCCAAGACGCTCCTCATCAAATCGCTCGGCACCGCGCTGGGCGTGCAGTTCGAGCGGATTCAGTTCACGCCCGACCTGCTGCCGAGCGACGTCGTCGGCACGATGATCTTTCAGCCCAAGAGCGGCGAGTTCAGCGCGCACCGCGGTCCGATCTTCGCCAATCTCGTGTTGTCCGACGAAATCAACCGCGCGCCGGCAAAGGTGCAGAGCGCACTGCTCGAGGCCATGCAGGAACGCCAGGTGACGATCGGCGGGCAGACGCACGTGCTGCCCAAGCCGTTTTTCGTCATGGCAACGCAGAATCCGGTCGAGCAGGAAGGCACGTATCCGTTGCCCGAGGCGCAGGTCGATCGTTTCCTTTTCAAGCTGCTGGTCGACTACCCGAGCGCCGACGAGGAGGCGCAGATGATGATGCGCTGGGGCCAGGTGACCAAGGCCCCCGCGTTGCAACCGGTCTCGAGCGGCGAGGAGCTGCTCGGCCTGCGCCAGGCGGTCGATCAGGTGCACATCTCGCCCGCCGTCCAAGCCTACATCCTCGCGCTCGTGCGGGGCACACGCGCGCTCACAGTGCCCGACACGAAGGGCTTCCGCCTGCTGACCTTCGGCGCCTCGCCGCGCGCTTCGCTCGCCCTCTACCAGGCCGGCCGGGCCCTGTCGTGGCTGCGCGGCCAGGATTACGTGAGCCCGGCGATCATCCAGGACATCGCCGCCGACGTGCTGCGCCACCGCATCGGCCTTACCTACGAGGCCGAGGCCGCCGAACAGACGGCCGACAAGATCATCGCCGCCGTCGTGGAGAAAACCGCCGTGCCGAACGGGTGAATCCCACTCAGCCGGAGAAATGCGTTGAGAACCACGAAACACACAAAAGACACGAAATGGAAAAGCAGATACATCAAAAATGTACCCACCTCCCAGGCACATGTCGGTGATCAATTTCCCCGGTCGTTTATTTCCGTAACTCGCTCCTTTCGTGTCTTTCGTGTGTTTCGTGGTTAACTCCTCCTGAAGAATTCCGGCTCAGCCCTCATGCCCGCCGCCGACAACAACGCTGCCACCGCCACGACTTCCTCCTCGCTCGCGCTCCTGCGCCAGCTCGAGTGGCGCGTGCGGCACGCCGTGCAAACCGTGCTCAGCGGCGAGTATCGGTCCGCATTTCGCGGACGCGGCATGGAGTTCGATCAGGTCATCAAATACGAGTTCGGCGACGACATCCGCGACATCGACTGGAATGTCACGGCGCGCCTCGGCGAACCCTACCGGAAGAAATTTGTGGAGGAGCGCGAGATCACGTTCCTCGTCGTGTTCGAGGACTCCCCCAGCCTGCAGTTCGGTTCTGGCGCGGTGACCAAGCGCGAGGCGCTGCTCGAACTCGCCGGCCTCGTGATGCTCCTGGGCGCGGTGAACCGCGACCGCGTGGGCTACGTGCACGCCGCCCCCGACGGCTACACCTTTCGCGAACCGATGCGTGGACGCGGCCAGATCATGCATGCCGCGGCGACGCTCGTCGGTCGTCCCGCCCCTGAGCTCTCAGCTCTCGGCTCTCAGCTCTCGGCTCCTGTTCCCATTCCGTGGAAACTTCTCTCCAAGGCCGCGCCGCGCCACAGCATTCTCATCTGGCTCGGGGACTTCCCGCCGCGGCCGACGCCCGAAGGCTGGGCGGTGATGCGCCGCCGCTACCAGCCGCTCGGTTTTCGCGTGGACGACCCGTGGGAACGCGAGCTGCCGGCCGGCGAACGCTTCGCCGCCTACGATCCGCTCAACGGCCGGCTCGTCACGCTCGAGGGCTCCGCCGCCGAGCGCGCCGCGCACGCCGCTTGGCGCGAGCAGCGCGAGACCGCATGGCGCGAGCTGTTTCCCGACCCGCTCAGCCGGCTGGTCGTCGGCGCCGACGAGAACCGGCTCGAGGCGCTGGTGAAGTTTTTCCACACGCGCATGCGCGCCGCCCGCTAATCGCTCCGGATGGATTACACGTTCAAAGACCCGCTCTGGTTCCTCGCGCTGTTGGTGCTGCCGCTGGTCGTGTGGCTGCGCAGCCGGCGCAGCGTTCCGGTCCTCCTCGTGCCGTTCGCGGCGGCCTGGCACCGTCCTTCGCTCGCCGGCGCCTCGCGCTGGCCGGGCATCCTCGCCGGGCTCGGTCTGGTCCTGCTGACGGTCGCCCTCGCCCGCCCCCAGCGGATCGAGGACAAGCGCGAGGTGCGCTCGCAGGGCTATGACATCCTGCTCGCGGTCGACCTCTCCGGCTCGATGCTCGCGGAGGATTTCGAGCGCGGCAGCGAGCGCCTCAATCGCCTGCAGGCGATCAAGCCGGTCATCCAGGCCTTCATCAACGATCGCCCGAGCGACCGCATCGGGATGGTGATTTTCTCCGGCCGCGCCTACACGCTCGCCCCGCTGACCTTCGACCACGCCTGGCTCGGCAAACAGGTCGAGCGCCTGAAGATCGGCCTCATCGAGGACGGCACCGCCATCGGCGACGGCCTCGGGGTCGCTCTCACGCGCCTCGAGCAAGCCGCGCGCGAGGAGGGCAACCGTCGCAAGGGCGCCTTCGTGATCCTGCTCACCGACGGTGCGAACAACCGCGGGGCGCTCTCCCCCGCGCAGGCCACCGAGATCGCCAAGAGCCGTGGCGTCCCGGTCTACACGATCGGCGCCGGTCGGGACGGCCTGGTGCCTTTCCCGGTGTTCGACGATCAGGGCAAGGTCATCACGTACCGGCGCATGCTGTCCGACCTCGATGAGAACGCGCTGCGCGAGATGGCCTCGGCGACCGGCGGGCGCTACTTCCGCGCCGACGACGAGCGCACGATCGAGAACGCCTTCGCCGCGATCGACGCGGCGCAGAAGATCGAGTTTCAGGCCAAGTCTTATCTGCTCTCGACCGAGCTGTTCATCTGGTTCGCCGCCCCGGGCGCGGCGGCGCTGATGCTCGGCGCCTTGGTTTCGCGCCCGCTCGCGCGCCGGGAGGTCACCGCATGAATTTTCACCAACCACACACCCCGGCGCTGCGCGCCACCCCTCTCAAGAGGGGATCCAAGGCACACGCCAGCGAGGGTTTGAATCTCCTCTCGAGAGGGGTGCCCGAAGAGCGGGGTGTGTCTAGCGCTCCCTTCGCCCCATGAGTTTCCACTGGCCCCAACTTCTCTGGCTGCTGCTCGTGCCCGTCGCGTTGCTCGGGTGGGATTTGACCCGCCGGCGGCGCGCCGCCGCAGCGCCCGCGCACCCGAAGATCACACGGGCCGAGGCGAGCCATGGCGCGCTCGCCATCGGCCCCCAGGCCAGCCAGCGCGGCCCGCGCGTCCGCTGGCGGCTGGCGCTCGGCCTCGTCCTTGCCGCGCTCGCCCTGGCACGTCCGCAGTGGGGGCGGCTTGAGGAACCGGTTTTCGATCAGGCCCGCGAGATCCTCATCGCGGTGGATCTTTCGCGCTCGATGCTCGCGCAGGACGTGAAGCCGTCGCGGCTCGATCGCGCCAAGCTCCTCATCACCAGCCTGCTCGAGCGCGTCGCCGGCGAACGCGTCGGACTCATCGTGTTTTCCGGCACCGCCTTTCTCCAGAGCCCGCTCAGCGCGGATTACGAGATCCTGCGCGAATTCCTTCCTGCGCTCGGCCCCGATTATCTGCCCGAAGGCGGCTCCAATTACAGCGCGCTCCTGAAGGCGGCCCGCGAGGCGTTCAGTGCCACCGGCGCCGCCGATCGTTTTCTCATCATCCTCAGCGACGGCGAGGCGACCGACGACGACTGGCAGCGCGAATTCGACGCGCTGGTGAAACAGGGTGTGCGGGTCCTGGGCCTCGGCATCGGGACCGAGCAGGGCGCGATGATCCCGGACAGCGCGGGCGGTTTTGTGAAGGATGAGCGGGGCGCCGTCGTCCTCTCGCGACTGGGCAGCACCACCCTGCGCCAGCTCGCCGAGAAAACCGGCGGCGTCTACACCGACGCCAGCGCCTGGGTCGATCTCGCCCAACTCGTCCAGTCCACCGTCGAGAGGGGCCAGAAGGGCGATTTCAAGGAGACCAACCGCGTGCGCCTCGCGGAGCGTTTCCAATGGGCTCTCGCCCCCGCGGTGCTGCTCCTCCTGTGGAGTTTCTGGAGCGAGTTTCCGGTGCAGCCGCGCAGCCGCGACCTCAAGCTCGCAGCCTCGGCAGCACCGCACCGCGCTCCGCAGTCCTCCACCGCCGGCGCCGCAACTGCGCTCGCCGTCAGTCTCCTTTCCTGGGTCATTGCCTACGGGTCATTGGTCATTGCGGCAACGCCGCCCCCGTCCGATCCGCTCGCCGCTCCGCTCTCCAAACTGGTGGGGCAACTCGCCTCGCGCGACACCCTCAGCGCCCGCGATTACGCCGAACTCGCCCGCACCACCACCACGTACGGCCAGCGCGTCCAGTCAGGCGGGCAGCCCGTGCCCGAAGGGCCGGTGCGCGATGCGCTCAAGGCCGTCGATGCGGGCGCCGCCGCCGATGCCAAGGCCGCCGACTGGCCCAAGCTGCGCAGCGAACTCGAGGCCCTTCTCAAGAAAAACGAGGAGCAGTCGGATCAATCGGAGCAGGACAAAAACGAGCCCCGCGCGCAGACCGGCAAGGACGGCAAGGACCAGCAACCCAACACGCAAAATCCCGAGGGCGGCGACAGCGCCGAAAAACCGCCGTCCGATCCGCAGTCCTCCGATCAGCAGAAGGAGCAGAAGGACCAGACGCAGCGCGACCCCGCACAACCCGGCGACCCGTCGCAGGAAAACGCCGGTGAGCAGAAGTCCGGCGAGGAGCAGCCGAAGAAGGACGCGCAATCCGCCTTTGGCGACATGGAGAATAAGCAGCCCGAGCAGCCCCCACAGCCCCAGTCGGCCCCGGGCGATGTGCAGAAGGTCGGCGGCGCGCCCGAGAAAAAGGAAACCGGCGCCGCCCAGATGGACCCCGCGCTGGCGATTCCGCTGCAAAAGCTCGACCAGCTCAAAAACCAGGACTCCCCCGCCCGCCTTTACCAGCTCATGCAAGACCCGAAAGAAAAGCCGGCGAAACCGCGCCGCGATTGGTAACCATGCGTCTGATACGTTTCATTTTTCCATCCGAAGCGGCGTCGGCAAACCGCGGCGGCAAGTGTCCCTGCCTGCTGTTTTTCAGGCGCCAAACCCGGCAGCGGCAGGCAGGGACGCCTGCCGCCACGCACGCATTCGTTGCCCTCTGCCTGTTCCTCTTCACCCTCGCCACCGCCGCCCACGCCCAGTCCGTGCGCTGGGAGCCCGCCGGCGGCTCGCTCGCCGTCGGTCAGACGAGCGAGCTCAGCCTCATCTTCGAAAACTGCGAGCCCGAGGGCGACGTGGCCCTGCCGACCGTCGACGGGCTCCTCTTCGGCCGGCCCAACCGCGGCGAGCAGAGCTCCTTCAACATCGTCAACGGCCGCGCCAACAGCCAGCGCACGATCTACCTCACGTATCCAGTGCGCCCGTCCCGCAAGACGCCCGTCGCCATCCCCGGCTTCGAGGTGAAGACCGACAAGGGCGTGCAGCGCGTCGCCCCCGTCAACTTCGACGTCGGCGAAGCCACCGTCGGCGGAACGTCCATCCCGCTCGAATCGGCCGCCAACTCCCGGCTCACCGCCGGCAGCGGCCCGGTGTGGGCCGGCGAGATCATCCCGATCAACTACACGCTCAGCGTGAGCACGCGCTTTCCGTTCAACATCGCCAGCAACCCGGAATGGACGCCAGCCCCGCTCGTGGTCGAGGAATGGGCCAAGCCCGAGCCTTTCAGCAACGTCGTGAATGGCGAGTCGCGCAACAACGCGTTGTATCGGTCGCGTGGCTACATCAAGGAGCCCGGCAGCTACACGCTCAACGCCGTGCAGCAGCTCGTGAACCTGCGCGTGCCGTCCTCGGGCTTCACCATCTTCCAGGCCTTCCAGGCCGAACAATTCACGATCACCAGCAACAAGCCCGCCCTCGTGGTCCGCCCGCTGCCGCAGCCCGCGCCCGCCGCCTTCTCCGGCGCCGTCGGCGACTTCACGCTCACCTCGAAGATCGTGCCGGCCACCGCGACCGTGAGCGAGCCGATCACCTGGACGCTCGAGCTCGCCGGCACGGGAAACTGGCCCGACGTCGCCGGTCTGCCCGGCCGCGAAGTCTCCAAGGATTTCCGGATCGTCCAGCCTCAGGCCAAGCGCACCCCCAAGGAGAACACGATCTTCGACGCGACCCTCTCCGAGGATGTCGTGCTGATTCCGACCAAGCCCGGCACCTACACCCTCGGGCCGGTGGCGTGGAGTTACTTCGACCCGAAGACGGGGCAGTACAAGACGATCACCACCGAAAAGGTCACTGTGACGGTGACGCCGTCCGCGCCGGCGCCCACCAGCAGCTTCACGCCTCCGCAAGTGACGACCGAGCCCGGCGCCGATGCGACGCTCGAGGCGCCGCGCGCCAAA
>DASWVO010000051.1:0-10832 GCA_036406235.1 Opitutaceae bacterium | reverse complement strand
AACTCGACCTCCGTCAGGTGATCGTAGGGGAAGCGGTGGAACAGGTCGTTCACCACCACCGAGAGATCGTGGATGACGTGTGTGACGCGATTGCGTATCAGGTAATAGAATACGAACGCGGGAATGGCCACCGCGAGGCCCGAGGCGGTGGCGTGGAGCACGTGGCCGATGGCGCCGGAGAGCTTCGAGGGATCGGCGGCCCCGGCCTGGCCCATGGCGGCGAACGCCTGGATCATGCCCACGACCGTGCCGGTGAGGCCGATCATGGGCGCGATCACGCCGATGACGGAGAGATAGGCGATCTTGTTCTGGAACTTGGTGTTCTCGCCGACGATCGCGGCGCCCATTGCGTCCTCGGAGGCCTGTTTGCCGCCGCTCGCGTGGCGCAGGCCGGCGTGGATCACGTTGGCGAGCGCGCCCGGGTTGGCGGCCGTCCAGTTGTAGGCGCCGTGATAGTCGCCCTGGCGGAAGAACGTCTTGAGCGAGTCCACTGCGTCGGCGGGGATGAACTGCTTGCGCGCAGTCTTCAGATAAAGATCGATCACGAGATAGACGATCAGCGCCGAGCAGAACCAGAGTGGCAGAATCGCAGGGGCGCTGAGTTCCTGGAGGAGACTTTTCTGGTGAACAGTCGGCGCGGCGTCCTGAGCGAGGAGCGCCAGCGGGCTGGCGAGGAACAAGCCGGCCAGGCGCACGAGGAGGGCAGACGGCTGGAGACGGGGGGATTTCATAAGCTAGGGAATCGGGGAAGTTGAGCGATGATCAGAGTCCGGCTTCGGCTTTTGCGACGGCGGCCTCGGCGCTGTTGGGATATTCGTCCATCACCGAGAGGTAAGCGCGTTCGGCGCGGCCTTTGTCGCCGTAGCCTTTGTAGGCGCGGGCGCTGCCGAGCAGGGCGGCGGGCATGAGCTCGTCGAGCGTGCCGAAGAGCGCGGGCACGCGCAGGTACGCTTCGAGTGCCTGCTCGTAGGCCTTGCGCTTGAGTGCGAGGTCGCCGCGGAGAAGCCAGGCGCGCGCGCGGACGGCTGCGGGCGCATCCGTCACGATCTGATCGATCAGGGCGTCGGCGATGCTGTCTTTGCCGCCGCGCAGATCGACCTCGGCGAGCGCGAGCTTGGCGTTGCCCACGGCTTCGGGATCGGTGGCGCGCCCCATGATGTCGCGCGCAGCGGCGGTGATCTCCACCGGCGGGCTGCCGGCGGCGAGCAACGCCCGCAGGCGCAACATCGCGGCCTCCGTCCACCACGAGCCCGGCGTCTTCGGAAAGGGATCGAACTGCCGGTAGAGGGGCGTGATCTTCGCCAGGGCGGCTTGCCCGTGGCCGGCGGTGATGAGTGCGGCGGTCTCCGCGAGTTCGGTGGGCTCGGGCCAGTCCAGGCGCGTGATCGTCGCGAGCGGGAAACGCTGTTCCATCGAGCCGCCGCCGGCGAGCTTTCGCGTCTGCACGAGGGCATCGCCTTTCAGCGTCACGTCGGCGGCGTCGAGCGCGGACCCGTTGGCCAGCAGGTAGCGCTGGGCGGAGAGCGGCGTGCCGACGGCAAGGCCGAGCAACAGCGCTGCGATGCTGGCCGGGTGAAGACCACCGGCGCGACGAAGGAACCTCATGATTTTCCGCCTCCTGGGGTGCTTGTGGCGCTCACGCGCGCTTCGAGGGTGGTGAGGCGTTGCCGGGCGGCGGCGGCTTCAGGAAGCTCGGCGAGACGCTGGTCGCGCAGCATCTCGCGCAGGGTGTTGACGGCCTCCTGCGTCTGGCCGAGCGCTTCGAATGCGTCGGCGCTGCGCAAATACGACTTCGCGACCCACGGAACGAAGCGTCGGTAGGAAATGTAGATGCGCTGGTAGTGCGCCTGCGCCTGGGCGACGTCGTTCGGCGTGCCGCGCTTCATCAGCACTTCGCCGAGGGAAAAGAGGCTCTCGGCGGTCGCCGGACCGCGCCAGGCGCGATTGCTGGCGACCTGCTCGAAGAGATTTTTGGCGGCATCGAGCCGGCCGAGCAGGAGAAGCGCCTTCGCCTGCCCGAGGGTCGCGTCGAGGAGCTTGAAGCGCGCGCCGGCGATGTCGATCGCTTCGTTGAAACGGCGGAGGGCTTCGTCGCCGTTGTTTTCGCGCAGGGCGATTTCGCCGAGTCCCACGTAGCCGTAATCGGAAAAAATCGAGCGCGGATAACTGGTGACGATCTGCGTGTAGAACGTGCGGGCGAGATCGAGCTCGTTTTTGGCGAGCAGGTGATCGCCGAGCTTGCCGAGGATGCCGGGCGGCAGCGTGTCGGCGGAATAGGCGGCGGCGATCTGGTCGAGCATCTCCTTCTGCGTCTTCGGGTCTTTGCGGAAGCTGGCGATCTCCGACTTCACGAACAGCGCGCGCGCCTTGGCGGTGGCGGAGTTGGCGGTGTCGGCGGTAAGCAGCAACTCGTCGGCGCGCGCGAAGAGTTCGTCGAGGGCGGGCGGCGTGGGCTTGGGCTGGCCGGGCCGGCCGCGGGGCGGCTTCGCGAGCATCGAAGAAATCTCGATCAACAGGCGTTCGATGGACTCGCGGTTGGGGTCGGCCACATAGCGCGTAGCAATGCCGGCGACGCCGTCGAGCGCCTCGGCGGTGCGGCCTTCGCGGGAGCGAAGTTTGCCGATCCAATACGCGGCGTTGATCACGAACGGGTGGTCGGGCCGCTCGCGCGCGAAACGGTCCCACATGGCGACGGCGGCGTCGTAATCGCGCTGCGCCTGATAGAGCCGGGTGAGCTCGTCGAGGACGTAGCCGAGCTGTTCGTCGGCGAGCCCGAGCTGCAGCGCCTGCCGGTAGCTTTCGATCGCCTCCACCGGCTTGTTCAGGCCGGCATAGGCGTCTCCTTGCAGTGAATACACTTCGCCGCGCTGCGGGTGTGAGGCGGCGTAGTCGTTGAGCCATGCCTGGGTGCGCTCGATCGCCGAGTCGTATTCCTGCCGGGAGTAGTCGGTGGCGGCGAGGCGGTAGCGGGCGTCCTCGACGAATTTACCTTTTGGATACGCGGTGAGGTAGGCCTCGACCGCCCGGGCCGCCGCGCTCGCCTGGCCCTCGGCGAGCATGCCCATGGCGGAAAGGTAGCGGGCCTCCTCGGCGAATTTGCCCGAGGGGAAGTCGCGCAGGTAGTCCTGGCAGATCGCGCCCGCCTCGGCGTAGCGGCCCATCGTGAAGAGGGCGTTGGCCTGCATGAGCAGCATCGGCTCGCGCATCTCGGTGTTGTCGCGGTAGCGCTCGGTGCCGATCTCGAGAAACTTGAGCTGGGCCGTGGTGTCGTTGCGCTGGCCGGCGGCGAGGGCGGCGAGGTAAAGGGCCTGCGCGCCGAACTGACTCTGCGGATACACGCGCTGGAAGCGCTCGGCGGCGTCGCGGGTCTTGTCGAGCCGGCCGGCCTCGGCGTAGGCGCGCACCAGGCCGAAGTAGGCCTGCTCGCGCTCGGGCGCTTCCGGGTAACGGGCGATAATCTCCTCGAAGATCAGGGCCGCCTCCCACGCGCCGCCGCGCTGCTGGAAGGCGTTGCCCAGCCGGAAGAGGAGGGTGGCGTCGTAGTGGGAGAGCTTGTTGATCTCCTCGACCGCGGTGCGGGACTGCTCGAGCCGGGCGGTCAGGCGGCGGAACGAGTCGAGCTGCGTGGCGTCGCCGCGTGCGAGCGCC
This sequence comes from Opitutaceae bacterium, assembly GCA_036406235.1. Classification (GTDB taxonomy): domain Bacteria; phylum Verrucomicrobiota; class Verrucomicrobiia; order Opitutales; family Opitutaceae; genus DASWVO01. Next base: position 7,184 of record DASWVO010000051.1, on the reverse strand, counting down.
TTGAGCTGCGCGAGCTCCGTATCCATCCGCCGGTTACGGCGAACCTGCTGGGCGAGGACGTCGTCCTTGCCGAGAACGGTGCGGTAGGCGGTGAGGGCGCCGGCAGGCTCGTTGGCCTTGCTCAGGGCGTCGCCGAGCTGGAGGCTGAGGACGTTGAGGCCGGCGAGGTTGTCGACGAGGTCGAGGTTCGAGCGGAGCAGCGTGAGGCCGCGGCGGGCCTCGGCGAGCTGGTTCTGCTGCAGTTGCAGCGAAATGAGCGTCAGGGCGGCGTCGGCCCAGTCGCGGCTGCGGGCGGAGGTGCTGAGCAGCCGGCTGTACGTGGCGATCGCCACGTCGATCTGGCCGGCCTGGTGGGCGGACATCGCGCCGTAGAGCAGGGCCTTGTCGCGAAACGTGGTCGAGTCCTCCGCGTCGTGGAACACCGGCACAGCCTCCGCGTATTTCTGCTGAAGCGCGAGTGATAGGCCGAGGAGCATGCGCGCCTCGCTGAGGATCACGTTGCGCGTGGGGCCGCTCTTGATCAAGGCCTCGGCGATTGCGGCCGCCCGGGGTAAGTTCTGGGCCTGAAAGTGATTGGTCGCGGCGGCGAGGCGGATGCGCTCCATGTCGACGCCCGCCGGCATCGCCTCACCCTGGTCGGCGCGCGCGAGCACCCGGTCGAGCAGCTCGGCTGCCTCGGCGGGTTTGCGGGCATTGATGTGCGTCTCTGCTTCGGCGAGGATCTGCGGGACCGGAATCGTGACCTGCGCGTGACCTGTCGCGATGCCCGCGGCCAGCAAAATGGCCAGCGTCCAGCGCCGCTTCAACGCGAAGCGGCACGATGCCAGGGGATCGTGCAACGTCATAGGGGAGGGCTGCGATCAATCGTACTCCGGCCCGCGCAGTCGAGCCGAAATCGTCGCTCGCGTCCGGGAAAACTACCCACTCACGCGGCGTAGACTCCGCCCGAGCGGGCGCAGCACGAGACGTTTTGGGGGGGAATCGCGCGCGCCGGGCGCGGCGTTTTTCGGAGGGGGGCGCCGCTCAGGGCGCGCGCACCAGCAGGATTTCCCGGATGACGAGCGTGCCCTTAGGGATTTCCGGTTTTTTGTTCGCGAGGATGCGGATCGATCGCAGCGGAAAGTGCATGACCTTGTCCTCCGCCCCGCCCCAAGCCTTGTTGGGTTTGGCGAGATTCAACGTGTAGGTCTGCTCGTCGGAGGCGGTCATGCCGACGTGAAAGAGAAAATCCTGTCCGCTCGCGTCCTTGAGTCCGACGCTCATGTGTCCCGGGCCGACGACCTTGAGTTTGACCGTCGACAGCGCCTCCACGTTTTCCAGTGCATGGCTGGCGGCGATATATTGTCCGCCGTTGGTGAAATCATACGCGATGGCCACCTGCTTGCCATCGGGGGCGGAGGTCACGCCGCCGACGGCGCCGGGAAACTCGCGGCCGGTATTGCCATTCCAACCATTGGCGAGGTCGACGCGCACATCGGCGGCGGCCGGGAGACGGCTCGCCCCCAGGGCGCCGACCATGACGAGGGCAAGGAGTCCGGCGCGAAGACCGGCCGATCGAAACGACATGGCAAAGCCACGGAAGGGAGGGAACGCGGAGCAGGAGACGATATTCATGGGGATGTAAACCGGCCGGACCCGGGGTGCTCACGGGCGCGTCGGCAAAAGGGGAAGAAGCGGACCGATAAAGCTGAAGATCGGGACAAATCTTCGTTTATTTAGTATAATAATAACCTTATTAATCCGGCCCGCCTGTCAACGGCATTATCCGTCCGCAAGAAATCTCCAGTCGCTGTCAGAGGGCTGCGGGCTCCCGGCGAAGACCGGGCGGCTGCTCGCGGCGCACCATCGTCCAGAGCACGACGGCGGCGAGCGGATGAAGCAGCGCCATCGCGCCAAAGACCAGGCCCGGCCCGAGCGATTCCATGATGTGCCCGACGAAGGTATTGAACACCATCGCCCCCACGGCGCCGCAGGCTCCGGCGATGCCCCAGACGCTGCCGACGTTGCCCGCCGGGAACGTTTCTGCGACGACGACGCCGAGATTGAACAGCCAGGTGAGGCACACCATGCCGACGACGCTGAAGATCATGAGCGTGATTACCGGGTTGGGGAGGTGCGGCGTGAGGACGCACACCGGCGCAACGAGGGCGGCGCCCGCGAGGGTCAGCTTGCGGGCGCGCAGCGGCGTGATGCCGCGCTTCACGAGCCGATCGGAAAAAATCGAGCTGCCCACGCCGCCGATATCGGCCGCGAGGAACGGAATCCAGCCGACCATGCCGATCTGCGCCAGCGTGAGCCCCGACCGCTCCTGCAAATAGCCCGGCAGCCAGAACAAACAAAAATACCACACCGGATCGCTGATGAAGCGGCTGAGCAGGATGCCCCAGAGACTGCGCGTGCGCCACAACTCCGGCCACTTGAACGCCTCCGTCGCGCCGGCGCCGGCCGGCCCATTCGCCGTCGCCATCATTTCCTTCGGCGGGTCGCGATAGATCAACCACCACAGCCCCGCGACTCCGAGTCCGAGTGCCCCGGGGACGAGAAACGCCGCGTGCCAGTTAAATTTCAGCGTGAGCCAGGCGACGAGCGGCGCCGCGACGATCGCTCCGATCGTGCTGCCGGCAGCGCAGATGCTGTTGGCGGTGGCTCGCAGTTGCGACGGAAACCAGATGGTCACGACGCGCAACTGGGCGGGAAACGCCATCGGCTCGGCCACGCCGAGCGCGCCGCGGAAGAATGCGAGCTGGCCAAAGGTCTTCGTGAACGCCGCCCCGAGGCAGGCGCTGGACCAGGCGAGCACGCCCAACAGCATCACCCGGCCGGCTCCGAAACGGTCCACCAGCCACCCGGCTGCGGCGTAGGTGCTCGCGTAACAAATCATGAATACGTTGACGAGCAGGGCATATCCGCGGTCGTCCATCTCGAAGACGGTCTTCAGCGTGGGCTTCAGCACCGACACGATCTGCCGGTCGATGTAGTTGAGCACCATCGCCCCGAAGATCAGGCCGAGGATCAGCCAGCGTCGCCGCTCCGGCGTCAGAAAGCCCGGCGTCGGCGGTGTGGACGGAGCAGAGCGGTGGGGATGCGAATCCGACGCGATGAGAGGGTTCATGGCAGACAGGCTCCTTGGGCGAGCAAACGTTGACGCACGGCGGCAAACGGCACCTCGGCCGGCGCGACGCCGCGCGCGGCCGCCTCGGCAGCGACCACGCCTGCGCCCTGGCCGATCGCCATCGAAATCGGTGTGACGCGAAACGCCGCCGCGGCCTCGTGGGTCGCGCCGATGCACCGGCCCGCGACGACGAGATTGGCCGGGTCGCCGACCAACAGGCTGCGCAGCGGAATCTGGTATTTGGTTTTTGGTTGCAGGCGCGTCGTCACCGTCGTGGCGGCCGACGGCGAGTGGATGTCGATCGGATAGCCGCCGAGCGCGATCGCATCCTCGAACGGCCGCGCGCTCAGGACGTCCTCCGCTGTCAGCTGGTAAAGCGCCTGGACGTGCCGCGACTCGCGCACGCCGATTTTCGCGGCCGTATCCATGCGGATCGCTTTCTCGAAACCGACCGCATGCTTCCGGAGGAAGTTGAAAATCTGCGCGCACTGACGGCGGCCAAGGCACTCGGCGCGGCTCAACTGAAACGGATCGGTCGCGTCGAGCCCGGTGATGCGGGACGTGTTCACGACGACCACGCCCGGCACGGGTGTCTCGAAGAAGAGCACCTGGTCTCGCGGCACATCGACTTCGCCGCGCTCGCGCGCCGCGTGCCACGCCTTGATGTAGCCGGCGAGGCTGAGTCGCGGCGATGTTTGCAGCCGCCGGAGCGCCTCCTCCGGGCCGAGTGGATGCCAGAGAAAATCGTCGGGATGGCCGATCGCGTAACGACGGACGGTCTCCGTGTCCACGTTGGCCAGCTTCAGGTTCATCGTCATCGGCTGGGCGGCGCCGTCCTCCGCCCGACCCTTGTGAAACGGCACGCCAGCGCGCGCGGCGAGGTCGCCATCGCCGGTGCCATCGATGAACACCCGCGCGCGGATTGCGCTCAGCCCGGCCTTGTTGCACACGAGAATGCGCGTCAGGCGACGATCCTCGCTCTCGGCCGCCGCGAGCAGGGTGTGGAAAAGCAGATGCCCGCCCGCCTCGATGAACAGGCTCTCGAGCTCGATCTTGAGCTCCTCGCTTTCGAACGGCGTGACCGTGCTGCAGTAGGTCGTCGTGTCGGGGATGTGCCCGAGGCTGGCGCCGCGTGCCTTCAGCCGCTCGACGATTTCGTCGGGGATGCCGCGTACGACCTGTTCGCCGGCCGGGTTGTGAAAACTCATCATCGGGCCGACGCCCATTGCCGTGAGCGAGCCGCCGAGGAAACCGTGCTCCTCCACAATCAGCACGCGCGCCCCAAGGCGGGCGGCGGCGATCGCGGCGACGCTGCCGGATACACCGCCTCCGACGACCACGACGTCATAACTCATTTCAGACTGAACGGGGACGAACATTGTATCTAAGGAAAAGCTACAACTCGTGGAAGGGGGGAGGGGAAGGGATCATGCCTGGCGCACCCGCGGCAGGCGTCACGAACCAAGGCGTCGGGCGTAAAGCCCGAGCCACCGGAACGCGAGCCTGCGTTTACCGGCCGCCGGCTTCGTTACCCGCCACAGGCGGGCGGGGGCCGGCGGCTGCGCCCCGCGGCGCGCCTGCGGTTGAGGTGACGCGATTTTCCTGGAGAATCACGAGATCGTAGGCCGTGGCGTCGTAATCGATGCTCGCGCCGGCGCTGATCGAGATATCCACCACCGAACCTTTTTTTACCTCGATCGGCGTCTTCACCGTCAGTCGCTTCGCGCCGGCGCCGCCCACCGGCTGCGCGTAAACCTCCCGCCCGTCGACGCGGATGCCGGCGATCACTCCGTCGCCCTTGCCCACGGTGTTGGCGATGAACGAGCCCTCGACGGTCAGCGGTCCGTCCACCGGGCTTTTCCAGCGCAGCACCGGGCGCAGCGCTTTGCCGTCCTTCTGGTCCGGGTGCATGCTCTTGTCGGAGATCACGAGATTTTTGGTGAGGCCACCCCAGTTATAGCCCCAGATGGTCTCGATCTGCGTCAACTCGGTGAACGGATTGTTGTCGGTCGCGTAACCATAGAACCAGTTGTTCTCGCCCTGCGTCTTCGAGTAATCGTCGGTCGAGGCGGCGAGCACGCGCACGCCGGTATCGATCTCGTTCACCGCGGCGACCGGCCCGCGCACGTACAGCGCGTCCTCCGTGAGATCCAGAACGACCTCGCCGTCGACTGGTTGCACGACCGACTCGGTGCCCATGAGGTTGGCGACCGTGAGCGGCGCCTCGGTCGCGAGCCGGATCCGGGCGGGCTGCGTCGCCCAACACACGCGGATCTCGTCGCCGTCGCGGCGGAACAGGTTCACCTGCGCCCGGCTGTAATCGCGCCGGGCCTCGCGGCGCACGAAGCGCGCGCCGTCGAGCTGGTGAATCAGGTTGGCGTAGGCGACAAACGACGGGGCGACCGCGTATTCGCCCATGCCCGACGCCTCCTTCTGATGGTGCCGAAGCAGGCCCATGCTCACGAAGTTCGCGTGGTCGCTGGCGAGGTACCAGTAGATTTTTGCGACGTTCTCCTTCAGCAGCAGCGTGTATTGGCGTGCCAGATACCGGGCACCCTCGGCGCGGCCCTTCTCGAACATCTTGCGGCCCTTTTCCCACTCGTACTCCTCCGTCGTGTGGCGGCCGGTCTCGGTTACCCAGATCGGCTTTTCCCGGCCGTCATTGTACTTGCGCATCAGCGCCTTCAATTCGGCGACCTCACGGTCCACACCCTCCGGCTTGCCGCGGTAGGGGTGGATCACGACGCCATCCATGTACTTCAATCCATCGCGCTTGAAGATGCCCTCGAAGTAGGGGAGCGGGATGAGCACCGCGGCGCCGCCGAGCACCTGCACATCGGGGCGCACGGCCTTGATGCGCTCGTAGGCGGTCTTGAGCATCTCGGTGTAGAATTTCGGGCGGTCCTTGCGCGCCTCGGGCGGGCACCAAGTGCCGTTGTATTCGTTCCAGATCTCGAGCCAGCGGACTTCGCTGCCGTAGTGGTCGAGGATGGCTTTGCCGTAGTTCGCATAACCCTCGAAGCCCGCCGGCGTGCTCGGGCCGGCTTTGTGGTCGTAGAGCGGATTGCCGAAGGTCATCGCCACCAGCGGGGAGATGCCGGCCTGCTCGCAGGCCTGCATGTAGGCGTCGGACTTGGGCGGGAATTGATATGCGCCACGGGTCTTCTCGACTTGCTCCCAATAATGCTCGTCGCGGATCGACTGGATGCCGATCTGTTTAAAGATGGGGAGCATCTTCGGGTTCATGCCCTGCGCGAAGTGCGTCATCACGCCGAACGGGCTGTTGGCCGGATCGGGGCTCTCATGCGGACGCACGATCGCGAAGCTCGTATAGTGGTCGCGCAGTGGGGCCCCGCCCTTCACCGGCACGACCTGCAGCAAATAGTAACCCACCGCCGTGGTCGCCGGCCGGATGACCGCGACGCCGCCGCTCGCCGGCGTGGAGCCGCGTTCGACTTCCCGGTGCCAGAAGTCGGTGATGCGCCAGTTGATGAGCTCTGCGTCCACGGCATAGCGCAGTTCCACCGGCTGGCCGGACTGAAACACATGGCCGAGCGGCTCGACCCGCCAGCCCGGTGCGACGCCGGCAGGCACCGGCAATTGGGCAAACGTGAAAGCGGGCGAAATCAGCAGGCTCAGCAGCGCAAAGGCGGCCAGGCCCGCGCCAACGCGAAAGCAGGGGAAAAGCATAGGGAGGCTCGTCGTAATGGTATAAGAATACTTTTAAGTCGAGCCCAATTCGCCGCGGGTCCCTGCCGGCCCCGGCGTCGATCGCGCGCCGGTGGATGCGACTGGTCAACCGGAGCGCCGGCGAAGTTCCGCACCAAGCGCTGTCGTATGGGGGGGCGCCCGCGAAACGCGAGCCCAGACGCCTCGAATCCCCTCCCATGGAGCAAGCAAGGATCACGAAGGATGAATTTTCCCTGCCCAAGGGCGCGGGTGGCGCCGCGGGCACCGAGCGTCACGCCGTGACCGCGCACAGCGTCGAAAAGGTTCGTTTTGCTCGGCCGCCCGGACGAGCTGGTGGTCGTCGTTACCTTTTTTTTACGCTGCTGCCGCGGGAGCGGAGAGC
>DASWVO010000050.1:0-7663 GCA_036406235.1 Opitutaceae bacterium | reverse complement strand
ACCGGGTAGACGGCGACGCGCCGGCCGTTGATCAGCACGAGGGTCGCCTCCGGGCCGAGGCCGCGGAGCGAGATCGACGTCGCCGCCGGCGTGAAGCCGGTCGCGTTGTTCGAAATCGGCACCGAGCCGGCGTTGGAGACGGTGACCTTCTGCAACAGTTCCGAGGTGGTCGACAGGCCCGACGAGTCGATCACCTTGCGGTCGATCCTCACCACCGGCGACACGCCGGCGCTGAAGGCCATTTCGGTCGTCGGTATGTAAGAACCGGTGACAACGAATTTCTCGAGCTCCTCGACTTCCTCTTCTACAGGGACGACAGGCGCCTGGGCGTAGCCAGACGCCGGATACAGACCGGCTATGGTCGCTGGAAGCAATGCCAAGCCGGCCGCGAACATTCGCGAACGGGGCGTATTCATGGGGTTCTTGGGGTTCTGCTCGCGGCGCGCAAGCCTGTGGGGGTCGCTTGCGCCCGTGCGGTGTTTGCCCAATCTAGAGGCCTTTGTCCGGGACGGCAACGCACGCCCCTTCATTCCGTTTTTTCGACCGCCGTGAAAGAAACCCTCGCCATCGCCCAGCAGCTCAACTCCCGCCCCGCATCCGCCTGGGCGCTCGCCACGCTCGTCGACGTCGCCGGCTCGTCCTACCGGCGCGCCGGCGCCCGGCTCCTGGTCGGCGCCGACGCCACGCGGATCGGCTCGATCAGCGGCGGCTGCCTCGAAGCGGATGTCGTTGAGCGCGCACGCGCTGTGCTCGCCTCGGGCGTGCCCGACGTGGTCACCTACGACACCACTTCGGAGAACGATCTCGTGTGGGGCGTGGGCCTGGGCTGCCATGGCGTCGTGCGCGTGTTGATCGAGCGGGTCGCGCCCGGTTCGCCCTGGGCGCCGGCACTCGCCGCCAACAGCGCCCAACGGCGCCCCACGCCGCTCGCCGTCGTGTGGCAGGCGCCGGCCACCGGCGGGCTCCCGCTCGGCACGCGCCTCGACGACGCCTCCCTGCCGGCGGCCAACGGCTCCCTCTCCGTGTTTCGCGAGGTCGTGCTGCCGCCGCGGCCGTTGCTGATCTGCGGCGCCGGCGACGACGCGCAGCCGCTCGCGCGCCTCGCAAAGGAGCTCGGCTGGCACGTAACGGTCTCCGATCCGCGTCCGGCCTTCGCCACCGCGGCGCGTTTCCCGGAGGCCGACACGGTCGTCGCCACGCCCACCGCCACGATCGCGTCGCTCGTCGCCGACGATCCGCGGGCCGCCGCCGTGATCATGACGCATCATTACGTGCACGACTTGCCGCTGCTGCGCGCGCTGCTGCCCCGCCGCCTCGCCTACCTCGGCCTGCTGGGCCCAAAGAAACGCGCCGAGCGGCTGCTCGCCGATGTGGAAAAGGAGGGCCTCGTCCTCACGCCGGAGATGCGCGCGCGGCTGCACGCGCCGATCGGGCTGGATCTCGGCGGCGACACGCCCGAGGCCGTCGCACTCGCGATGATCGCCGAGATGCAATCCGTCCTGAATGGCCGCAACGCGCGCCCGCTGCGCCAGCGCGACCGGCCCATTCATGATGACGGTGGACAGTAGACAGTAGACAGTAGACGGTAGACAGTAGACGGTAGACAAAATAGAAAATGACAGCCGACAGGAGCCCGTCGACAGGACCAGACCGCGGAGGGGATGCCGCCGATCAATCGTCAGCCGTCCACGGTCGACCGTCCACCGTCGACGGTAATCTCCGCGTCGGCGTCGTGCTGCTTGCGGCCGGCGGCTCCCTGCGCATGGGGCGGCCGAAACAACTCCTGCCGCTCGAGGGCCGGCCGCTGCTCGTGCGCGCTGCCGAAGCCGCGCTCGCCTCGCCCGCCTGGCCGGTCGTCGTCGTGCTCGGCGCGCAAGCCGACGCGATCCGCCCCGCCCTCGCGCGCCTGCCGGTGCTCATCGCGGAAAACCCCGCCTGGGCCGAGGGCATGGCGTCGTCGCTGCGCGCCGGCCTCGGCGTGCTCGACGCGTTTTCCACGCACATCGACGCGGCGATCTTCGCCCTGTGCGACCAGCCCGCGTTTTCGGCCGACACGATCCGGCGCCTCATCGCCGCCCAGCAGGCGACCGGCCGCAGCATGGTCGCCGCGCGCTACGGCGGTCACCTGGGTGCGCCTGCGTTGTTCCTCCGCTCCCACTTTCACGCCCTCACCACGCTCACCGGCGACCAGGGTGCGCGCCAGTTGCTCGTCACGGCCGCCCCCGACGCCGTCGCCGCCGTCGACCTGCCCGAACTCGCCGTCGACCTCGACACGCCGGCGGACTGGGCGGCTTGGAACGCGGACAGGACTTAACCGCGGAGAAACCTCCTCTTCGCCCCTGCCCCCCGCCTCCTCGCTCCCCGCTCCTCGCTCCTTTTTCTCCCCCCCCGCGCCTCTCCACGCTCGACGGCCCCGGGCGCCTTCGCCTTCCTCTGCGGCTGTGCCGGAGGCACCCGCCAGTCCACGTCCACCCGCCATCCCCGACTACGACCTGATCCGCCTCGTGGGCCACGGCAGCTATGGCGACGTCTGGCTCGCCCGCAGCGTCACCGGCGTCTTCCGCGCGATCAAAATCGTCTGGCGCCACCGCTTCGCCGACAGCCACCCTTACGAGCGCGAGTTCAAGGGCCTGACGGAGTTCGCCCGCATCTCCCTGGACGAGCCCGCGCAACTCGCCCTCCTGCACGTGGGCCGCAACGACCCCGCCGGCTTCTTCTATTATGTAATGGAGCTGGCCGACGACATCGAGGCCGGCCGCGACATCGACCCCGACCACTACACGCCGCTCACCTTGCGCGAGCTGCGCCTGCGCCGCGGCCGCCTGCCCGCCGCCGAGCTCATCCGCCTCGCCGTCGACCTCGCCCGCGCGCTCGCCGGCCTGCACAGCCGCGGCCTCGTGCACCGCGACATCAAGCCCGCCAACATCATCCTCGTCGGCGGCACGCCCAAGCTCGCCGACATCGGCCTCGTCACCATCGCCACCTCCGCGATGACCTTCGTCGGCACCGAGGGCTTTGTCCCGCCCGAGGGGCCCGGCACGCCCGCGGCCGACATCTACAGTTTTGGCAAGATGCTCTACGAGCTCGCCACCGGACTGGATCGCAACGACTACCCGCGCCTCCCGCCCGAGCTCCACGAGTGGCCTGATCGCCGGGAGCTGATGGAGCTCAACGAAATCATCATCCGTGCGTGCGATGCGGATACACGCCAGCGCTACTCCGACGCCGCCGCGATGCTCGAGGAGCTGCTTCTCGCGCAGGCCGGCCGCTCGGTGCGCCGCCTGCGCCTCACCGAGCGCGGCCTCGCGCGCGCCCGCCGCATCGGCGCCGGCATCCTCCTCGTCGCCGCCGTGGCGAGTCTCGGCGCCTACGTCGAACACCAGCGCGCCAACCGCGAATCGGCCGGCCGCCGCGCCGCCGAGGCCGAGCGCGACCTCCTCGCGCGCAAGACCGTCTATTCCGCCACGCTCGCCCGCGCCCAGCGCGCCCTCGAGCTCAACGCCCACGGCCAGGCCCGCCGCCTCCTCAAGGAACTCGTCCCCGCCGCCGGCGTGCCCGACCTGCGCGGCTTCGAATGGCACGCGCTCTGGCACGAAGCGCAGGGCGACCCGGCCGAGGTGCTCCGCGAGGAAGGCCCGACGATCGAGCGCACCGCCTACTCGCCCGACGGGCGGCTGCTCGCGGTGCACGACAACTCGAAGACGGTGACGCTGTACTCTCAAACGAGGACCACGGACGACGGACCACGGACGACGGACCTCCAGTCTGGCGTTCCCGTAGGGGCGTCGCTTGACGACGCCCGAGCCCCCACTCGTAGCCCTGCGCGGGAGCGCAGGGATCCCGCCGCTCCCGCGGCGGGCTACATTGGGCCCCGGGCCGCGCCCCTAGCCGGATCGGAAAATCGCAGCCAACCGATGACGGACCTTCAGGCTCCTCCGTCCTCGAGTCTGTGGTCCGTAGTCCGTAGTCCCGTAGTCGCCGGCGTTCACCGCTTCGCCGGTTTCTCCCCCGACGGGCAGTGGCTTCTCGGCACGACGTCGACCTACGCCCTGCAACGCTGGTCCACCGCCGACGGCGAGCCCGAAGGCCCTCCGCAGAGCGAGGGCATCAACCGCCCGCTCGGCGTCACGCCCGACGGCCAGCTCGTGGTCTTTACCGACGGCGCCCCCGACGGCCCGCCGCACGTCGTCCGCCTCTGGGATTTCGACAAAAAGACCGAGACCGCCCGCTTCCCCGTCGCCGCCGACCGCTCCGAGCGCTGGGATTATTTCCGCAGCGCCGTATCCGCCGACGGGAGACGGCTGGCGCTGGCGCTCGTCACGGGCCGCGCGGACAAGTCGCGTTGGGAATTGCAGCTTCGGGAGCTGCCTTCGGGAAAACTGATCTACTACGAACCCTTGCCGCACCGGATCTCCGCGCTCGGCCTCTCTCCGGACGGGCAAGCCCTCGCGCTCGCCCTCAGCGACACCGGCGAGATCAGACTCTGGGAAGAGAGCTCGCGACGTTGGCGCTGGCAGGCGCCCGCCGGCACCGGCGAGATCCGAACGCTGGCGTTCTCGCGCGACGCGACGCAGCTCGCCGCCGGAGGCAGCGATCCCGCCATTTTGCTTCTCGAAACGGACAACGGTTCACCGGTTGCCACGCGCGTAGGCCAGGCGAGCGGCACCCAATGGCTCGATTGGGCACCGGCCGACCAACGGCTCGTCTCCAGCGGCAGTGGCGGAGACGTGAGACAGTGGTCCTCGGCGGCGATGCAGGTGCGGCGCGAACTCAGCGGGCTGTGGCGTCCGGCCAGCGGAGGGCGAACCATCGCCCTTTCGTCCGACGGCACCAAGGTCGCGCTCTCGCCGGATGGGGAAAAGACGCAGGTCTTCGATACCGACACGCTTCAACCGCTCGCGGATTTGCCCGGACTCCTAAAGCCCTTCGCCTTTTCCGCGGATGGCACCGAGTTGATCGGCATCGGCACCAATGACCTTCTTCAACGTTGGCGTTGGACGGAAGCATCGCTCGTAAGCCAGTCTGCGATCAGCAAACCAGGAGCCACGGTCCGTGCCGCGGCGTGGCGCCCGGCATCCGGGCAATGGGCAATCATCGACACCAACGGTCTCATTCATGTGGGCCTCTGGCCGGTGTCGCATGTCAAAACGATCCGCGGAGATCGCGCCACTGGCATCACCATGGTCGTACTCACCGAGGACGGCCGCTTCGTCCTTACCAACTCCGACAATGCGCAACGCGGGGAAATTTGGGAGACTTCGACCGGAACATTGCAGGGCGAGTGGAGGAGCTCCCAAACCATTCGGGACCTCGCGATTTCACCGGACGATCACCTGATCGCCGTCGGCTTGGAAAATGGGACCATCGAGCTTCGTTCGCTCGCGACCCAGGACGTGCTGAGGGTCATCGCCACCGGAGACGCCGTCGCCAATAGTGTCGTGTTTTCGCCCGACGGCTCCCGGCTCATTTGCGGCGGCGCGGACAGCACCCTGCATATCTACGACACCTCCGACTGGCGGGAGTTAACGACATTGACCGCTCGGACGAGCGAATCCAACGTTGGCGACACACGCATCGTGCATCTCCACATGGACGCCGACGGCAGCACGCTGGCGGCCTATTCAAACGACGGCCGGCTTCGCGTGTGGCGCACGCGGTAGCAAAAAGCCCGGCACACCATCGTGCCGGGCTTGCTCCTGAAGTGCTTAATGCGCGCCGTCGTCGCCCGGATACGGCGGCGGCGGCTCACTACCGTCGTCATCACCCAGCGTCGTCATCTCGCCCGAAGTGGTCGTCGGGCGGACGACCTTCAGGGTGCAGCTGGCACCGGTGAAGGTGAGCAGGTAGGCGCCGTTCGCCGGCACCGAGCCGGGGACGGTCACCATCACGCCCACCGTCAGCGGCGTCACCGTGCCGCCGGGGCCGGTCAGCTGCGCGGTCGCGCCCGCGCCGAGCGCGATGATCGTGAGCTGCACGTCGGCCGACTTCGCCTGCGCGCCGATCTGGACCAGATCGTAGCTCGACGGCTGCGTCGGATCGCTGGCGGTGCTCGCCAGGGTGCTGATGTAGTAGTCGGGCCGGCCCTTCGTCTTGCTCGCCGCGCGATAGCCGGACCATGTCACCCACGCGCCGGAGGCGGTGAGTGCCGTAACCGTGGAAACAAGCACGTCCGGGCCCTTGGTGCCCCCCGTGCCGCTGGTATCTGTAGCCATTTATTACCTACGTTGATGATTTTCCTGAAAGAGGCCGCACCATGCGTCCTCGTAGTAAGAAACGGCCGGGACCGGTCGCTTCTTTCAAAAATCTTTCAGCGGCACGAAGAAAGCTGAGGTTAAGTACAAACGCGTAACGGGAAGACGCGCCCGGAGTCTGGCCTCCGGCTGAGCCGCCGCTCGTCCGCGGCTCCGCGGGGACGCCTCGCCCTACCATGCTCCTGCCTGGATGCGGCGGAGGTGGATCGGGGGTTATCCCCGACGGTCGGGCGTAAAGCCCGACCCACAACCGCAAGCCGGCGCGCCCGCGCCCGGAGGCTCCTCATCGACCTCGTAAGTCTGGCTGCTATCATCCGCTTCCGCCGCTGGCGGATGTTTCCGTCCTTGAGGACCGGTGGCGAAGCGGTTGGCGTGGGCGGCCGTTCGGCCTTCCTCGCCGAACCTCCGCTTCTTCCAGCCAGCTTCCAGTGTCCTTTATTGCGCAATCGAGGCCGCCCACCGTGGGCGGCCGCCTGTCCCGGGTGCACGCGGTGCTGCGCACGTTCCGGCTCCCCCAAGCCGGGGTGCACGCGGTGCGGCGCTCTTTCCGGCTCCGCGAAATCGAGCTGCACGCGGTGCGGCCCGGTTTCCGGCTCCCCGAAACGGCGGTGCACGCGGTGCGGCGCCTTCGGGCGCTCCGCCCCAGCCCGCTGCACGCGGTGCGCAGCGTTTTCCGGCTTCCCCAGGAGCCGCTGCACGCGGTGCACCGGCCTTTCCGGCTCCGGCCGGGCGCGCCGCACGCGGTGCGGTCCCCCTTGCGGCTCCCCGAAAGGGAGCTGCACGCCGTGCATCGCGTCGTCCGGTTCCGCCAGTCCGGACCGCACGCGGTGCACGGCGGTTTTCCGCTTCCGCTCGGCGGACGGCACCGCGGGTAAACGCCCGCCGCGCCACGCCCCATCCTTTCCAGCTCCTTCTTATGGCTACAAATCGTATCCCCCGAATGCTCACCCCGCTGGTGAGCCTCGCAGAAGACGCCGCCGACGGCGCCGATCAGCACGGCGTGGCCCTTGGCCTCGCCCACAACTCCGCGGCCAGGATCCGCGCGGACCTCGCCGCCCTCAGCGGCGATCCCACCACCCAGCCGCCGACGCCCGGCGCGCACGCGGCCTACACCGCCGCCAAGGCCGCCAAGACCGCCGCCTCGTCCGCCCAGCGCACCGCCGAGAGCAACGCGCGCGCCTTCGTGGGCAGCGCGATCGGCGTGCTCAAAAACTACCTCGGACGCTCGTGGAGCAGCACCTGGGTGGCGGCGGGCTTCGTCAACGGCTCGCTCGCCGTGCCCGACGATCCGCTCCCGCTGCTCGGGACGTTGCGCGCCTATTTCACCCAAAACCCGGCGCATGAAAACGCGCCGCTCGGCGTGACGGCCGCCGCCTGCCACACGCACCTCGACGGCCTCTCCGACGCCCGCA
>DASWVO010000049.1:0-37178 GCA_036406235.1 Opitutaceae bacterium | reverse complement strand
CCTCGGCCGCGGTCACGTCGCGGTAGAAATTGTTGGCCGACGCGACCACGTGGTCGACGCCCGCGTCGAGGTTCACGGTCTTGGCGTCGACGCTGGGATCAAAGAGAATCGGCGTGAGCCAGCCGGTGAACTCGGCGACCGATTTCCCTTCGAGCGGAAGCAGGCGGGCATTGGCGCGCGTGAGCAGGGTGGAGAGGTAGGCCTGCGGAAAGGCCGGCAGCATCTTCACGCTCGCGTAGTGGTGGTGGATGCCGTTGGCGAAGAACACCTGTTTCGCGTAGGTGACGAACGCCTCCCAATCCTTGCCCGCGCGCTCGCCCTGGTAGCTGTTGAGGATTGCCTCGAGGGTTTTGCGGATGACGAGATTGTGCCGGTATTTCTGGTCGAAGAAGATGTCCCGGCCGGCGAGGCCCGCCTGCGTGAGGTAATACGCGAGTTTCTTCTGCTTCAGCGAGAGCTCCTCGAATCCGGGGACCTGATAGCGCAGGACCTGGATATCGGCGAACCGGTCCGCTTCATAGACGAACGGTTCGGTCGCGTCGACGGCGCGAGCCGGCGCGAGCGGGATCAGCGCAAGAATTCCGAAAAGGGCTCCCAACGAGCGGGTATTTCGCATGCGCGGAATCTTCGACGGATCTTCCGCGTCGCCAACAGGAAATCCCTGGGAAACGGCGGTTGGGTGGGGCTTACCGAGCCCGCCGCGCGACAGCCCGTCACCGTCCCGGTGAGCCACGGCTCGGCGGGGACGCCTCGCCCTACCTACCCAGCGAAACGACAAGCCCGGCCATGGACGTGGATAAACACGGAGCGAAAAACTCCAGGGTGCGGCCATGGCCGCACGGAAGGTGAATGCGGCGCCAAAACCCGGATAGGTTCAGCGGGCGGGGACTGGCGCCGGCGCCTGGGCTTGGGCGACGCGGCTCATCCCGCTGAAGTCGACGCTGCGTCCCAGTTTGACCCGCTTGTTCAGCCAGCAGAAGAAGAGGAAGAGCTTGAAGCGCCACCAGATCGGCCAGCTGAGCCTGGCGTGCCCGCCCACGATGGAATTGATCGCGTCGTCCAACCGCAGCGGTGCGCGTTCCGACATGAAAATCGAAAAGCTGTCGTTGTCGTAGAACGAGGCGATGAGCTTTTGGAAGACCCCGGCGTGTGCTTTCACGGCCCGAGCGTAGCGCTCGCATTCACGCGCGGTGAGGGCGCGGCCCTGGGCGTGGGCCCGGCTGATCAACTCGATCGCGGTGTGGGCGGAGAAGGTCGCCATATACACCCCCGACGAAAAAATCGGGTCGAAGAAGCCTCCGGCGTCGCCGACCATGATGAAACGGTCCTCCGCCAGTTGGCGGCGGAAATAGCTGTAGTCGCTGGTGACGCGAAACGGCGCGACCGCCGAGGCTCCGCGCATGAGCTCGGCGAGCTTGGAGGACTCGTCGACGGCGCGTTGAAAGACCTCGGCCGGCTCGGCCTTGGCCGCCCGCAGGGCCTCGACCGTGGTGACCAACCCGATCGAGGTGCGCTCGTCATCGATGGGGATCATCCAGAACCAGCCGTCCGCCAGGCGCACGCAGGTGGTGTGGCCCGCCGCGATACCCTCCGGACGGAAGACGCCCTTGAAGTGGCTGTAAACGGCGACCCGCTTGGGGAAGGGCGACGGATCCAGCGCCTTCTTCGTTTCGTAGGCGAAATGGTTTTCCCGGCCGCTCGCATCCACGACCCAGCGCGCGGTGACCTCGCGCTCGCCATCCGCGCTGCGGAGCATCACCCGGTGGCCGCCCTCGACCGGAGTGACGGCCTTGACCGTGGTTTCGAGTTTCACGTCGGCGCCCAGCTCGACCGAGTGGCCGAGCAGCACGGCATCGAACTTGGCGCGCTCGACCTGAAAGGCGTAGTCCAGGCCGGGGACGATCCCCTCGGCGAAAATGATCTCCTTGGCCGCGCGGCCGTTCGCGAGGAAGAAATAGGCGCCGTATTTCTTGATGAAACCGGCCTGCTCGAGCTTGGGCCAGACGCCCAGTTCCTTGAACAACGCGTTGCAGTAGGGCAGGAGCGATTCGCCGATATGAAACCGCGGGAACGCCTCTCGCTCGGCCAGGGCGACCCGCAGGCCCTTTTTTCGGGCAAAGCTGGCGGCGCTGCTGCCGGCGGGACCGCCGCCGATGACAAGGACATCGTAGTCGAACATGGTGATGGGATGCGCGTGCGCTCGGGCCGTGGGTCGCTCCAGGGAAGCGGGTGGTGTGGCCGTCGCAGCGCCCGAGTGGAACAAGCTCAGCCGCGAAACGGGAGCAAAATCGTGAACCGTGAACCGCTCCGGGACGAGCGGCCGGATCGCTGCCCCGCCCGGCCCACGGCGGACGCTCAAGGTAGCGCGGCGCTTCAGCCCGCGCTCAGGAGCGCAACGAGCGCGGGCTGAAGCACCGCGCTGCGGGACGGCGGGTTCATTCGTGCTTGCCGCGGCGGATCTCGCTCTGCCGGACCATCTCGCTCAGGTCGGCGGCGGGGCGGATTTCCCACGGGCCGAGCGTTGCGCCGGGGTGCTTCGAGATCAGGTCGACCGCGTGGTCCAGGTCGCGCGCTTCGAGAATCATGATGCCGCCGATCTGTTCCTTGGTTTCGATGAACGGCCCGTCGGTAGCCACGACCCGGCCGTTCGCATGGCGCAGCGTCTTCGCGGTGTTGGGCGGCTGCAGCGCTTCGCCGCTCTTGAAGTGACCGTTCGCGCGGAGCTTGTCGTCGTAGGCGCAACAACGGTCCATCATCGCTTGTTGTTCGGCCTCCGGGACGGAAGCGAATGCGTTGTGATCGATATAGCCGAGGCAGATGTATTTCATGGTGGCGTGGAAGGCGGGTCCGGAAATGGAGCGCCGTCCATCAACTGGCCGAACGGCGGGCGCGGATTTCGACAGCGCCGCGAAAAACTTATCCGAGCTCACGCAGCCGTGTCTCCAGGTAACGCTGCTCGGGCTCGGATTTCGCCCGGGCGAGCGCCTGTTCGTAGGCGGCGCGGGCCTCCGCGCGGCGGCCGAGCCGGCGGCACAGGTCGGCGCGCGCCGCGTGCGCGAGGTGGTAATCGCGCAACTCGCCGCGCGCGAGCAGCGCATCGATCAGGGCTAGCCCGGCCGCCGGACCCTCGTGCATCGCGACGGCGACGGCGCGGTTGAGTTCGATCACGGGCGAGGGCTGCAGGGCGAGCAGTGCTGCGTAAAGCGCGCAAATCTGCCGCCAGTCGGTCGCCTCCGGCGTGGGCGCCTCGGCGTGGACGGCGGCGATTGCGGCTTGCAGCGTGTAGGGGCCGAAGCGCCGCGTCGCCAGCGCGCGCTCGACCAGCCCGATGCCCTCGCCAATCAAGGCCTGGTTCCACTTCGACCGATCCTGCTGCTCGAGCAGGACGAACTCGCCCCCGGCGCCGACGCGGGCGGCGCGGCGCGCTTCGTGCAGCAGCATCAGCGCGAGCAGACCGGCGACCTCCGGTTCCGGCAGCAACTCGAGCATCACGCGGCCGAGGCGGATGGCTTCGGCCGACAACTCCACGCGCGTGAGCGCAGGTCCCGCCGACGCGGAGTAGCCTTCATTGAAGAGCAGGTAGAGCACGGCCAGCACCGCCCCGACCCGCTCCGGCAGTTCCGCGCCCGACGGCACCTGATACGGGATGCGTTCGTCGCGAATCTTCGCCTTCGCGCGCACGATGCGTTGGGCGATCGTCGGCGCCGAGGTGAGAAAGGCGCGCGCGATCTCCTCGGTGGTGAGCCCGCACACCTCGCGCAACGTGAGCGCCGCGCGCGCGTCGGGCGCGAGAGCCGGATGGCAGCAGGTGAAGATCAACTTGAGCCGGTCGTCCGGCAGCTCGTCGTCGCTGGCGGCGGCGGAGGGGGCGCTGCCATGCAGCGTGGCGGCGATGTCGGATTGCGATGCCTCGAAGCGCGCGCGGCGGCGTAGCGCGTCGATGGCGGTGAAGCGTCCGGCGGAGATCAGCCAGGCGCGGGGATTGGCCGGCACACCTTCGAGGGGCCAGCGGCGCAGCGCAGCATTGAACGCGTCGTGCATCGCGTCCTCGGCCCGGTCGAAATCGCCGAGCAGCCGGATGAGCGTCGCGCGGATGCGACCGGCCTCCGTGCGGTAAAGGGTGTCGAGGTAGGCGCGAAGGTCGACCGGAGCGGGCTCGGACATCGGGAGGAGAGCAGAAGGGAAGCCGGCCGCTCCCAGCAAGAGCAACACACGGCGGTCAACCGCCGGCGGCCGTGCCGATCGGGTGTAGCCGGCGCGAGTCCGCTTCCAGCTACCGACTTGATGAAACGAGCAGCATCATGGGGCGCTCACGTTCTTCCTCCAAGTCTGGATGCTCCCGGATCTGCTCCAGCGTTGGCGCGAACTCTTCGACGGCCTTGAGGGTGAAGCCGGCCCGGATCAGGGCGTTCAGCGTTGTGCCGATGGTCCGGTGGTATTTCACCACTCCCTTCACGAACCACTCGGTCCGGCGTTCGCCTTCGAGGGCGTAGCGATTCACCGGCCACGTCTTGCGACCGTCCTCATCCGCAATCCAGTGCGGGTGCGTCGCGGCCATGAAGATCGGATGCTCGATCGTGAAGACGAACTCGGCGCCGGGCGCGAGCGACCGGTAAACCAGGCGAACGAGGCGGTCGAAATCGCGGACGTAATGGAATGTCAGGGCACTGTATGCGACGTCGAAGGCCGCTTCCGGCAGCTCGAGCGTTTCGAGGTCCGCAATCTCGTACGTGATGGCGGCATCGCTCGTATCGGCTTTGGCCCGGGCAATCATCTTCTCGGACAGGTCGAGTCCGAGAACCGAGCTTGCCCCTTGTTCGCGCATCCAGCGCGAGGCCCAGCCGAAGCCGCAGCCGAGGTCGACGACGCGTTTGCCGGCCAGATCGGGAAGCAGCGCGCGGATCGCCGGCCACTCGGGAGCGCCGGCGAGGCCCTTCACCTGCCTGGGAAGCTGAGTGTAGCCGGCGAAAAAGTCGGGATTGTCGTAGATATTCTGTGCCATCCGTTCGTTCGGACACGATCAACGCGCGTCGGGCTGCTCAACCCTGCCGCCGCACCATTTCGTTGATCCAGATCGGGGCGAAGGGCGAGGTGCAGCCTTTCGAAACCGGATAGTCGCGATAGATGCCCAGCGCCTCGCCGATGGCGATCGCCCGCTTGCGATGGCGCGGAAAATGGATGCCGATCTGCGCGAGCGTGGAATTCATCGTCCACTGCACTTCCGGCGCAGCGCCTTTCATTTCGGACTCGATTCGGTCCAGCAGCGCGGGGAGGTCGAGCCCGTCGGGTTTCTCCTCGACCCGGTCCGCGGTCAGGCGCCACCCGGCGCGGGCTGCCCACGGGTCTTGGGTGGTCATCCAGTTCTGGCGAAGCGACTCCTTGTCGGGATGCTTCGCGACGACGTAGGCATTGAGCCAGTCCGCCACCTGCACGAACGTGACGGAGCGCACCATCCGGTCCATTTCGTCGGCGGACAGGTTTTTGGGCTTGATCACGAGTGTGGCCAGAAGCTGGGCATCGATGTTTCCGGTCTGCCAGAGGGAGAGGGCCAGCTCGTGGTTCGTCTTGATCGGCGCGGCCAGCTTCCTGATGTCGCCGAGTCGGACGCCGAATTGATTCACGCCGGCGCCACGCTTGGTGTTTTGCGCCCGCACCTTTTCGTCGCCGAGAGCTTTGAGCTGGGCGAGGGATTCTTTGAGGGTGGTCGTCATGTTAGCCTCCGCGGCAGGGTGACGTTACAGGTGGGCCCCGCGCGGGCGAGCGGAGAGTGCGGCCTGATGGGGGAGTGCCCGACCTACGGGCGGGTTGTCTTGGCGATGCGTCTGCCGCAGCGATGCGCGCAGCATTGCGGAGTCCCGCCGGCGTCACGCCCGCACTTCCATGGTTTCGCGGTTCCGTTCGGTGCGCCGGAGGAAGTCGAGCATGAGCGACGCAGCCGCGGCGGCGTGTGTCTCGAGCAGGAGGTGGCCGGCGTCAAACACGTGCGCTTCCATTCTCGGGAGGGCCTGCATCCAGGACAGCGTCTCGGCGAGGTCGAAAAAAACATCGTGCCGCCCCCAGAGCATCAGAGCCGGCGGCTGCCAGCGCGCGAGGTAGTCGGCGAGGGCGTCGAACCGCGCGACGTAGTGCCCGTAGTCCGCGATGAGCGCTCGCTGGGTGTCCATCCGGCCCGGCAAGCGCATCACGCGCCAGTCCTCTTCCCAGTGTTCGGCGGGGATGGACGCGGTCACCTCCGGTGGAACGCCGGCGAGATACTGGTCACGCGTGCCCTCGAAGGTCAGGTGGGCGGTCGCCGCGGCCTCGTTTTCCGGCGTCGGCTGCGACCAGTAGGCCTGCGTGCCCGCCCAGGACGGCCCGAGCCCCGTGCAGTGCGCGTTGGCGTTCTGGATGATGAGGCCCGAGACCTTTTCCGGCGCCTGCAGCGCGAGGTGGAAACCCACCGGAGCCCCGAAATCGTGGAGGTAGAGATAGCGCGGTCCGATCGCGAGCTGGCCCAGCAGTTCCGCGATGGCCTGCCCGAAGGCGGAAAACGAGGCCGCCGGCAGGGCATCGGACTCGCCGAAGCCCGGCAGGTCGGGCGCGATCACATAAGCGGCCTGCGACAGCCCGGGGATGACATCCCGAAACATGCGCGCGGAGTTCGGAAAACCGTGGAGGAGCAGCACGGCCGGCGTGGTCGTTTCACCGGCGGTGATGAAGGACAACTCCGTGCCGCCGGACAGTCGCAGGCGTTGCCGGGTGGGCTCGCGCATGCGCCGACGATACTCGACGCCCGGCAGCCTGCAACCGCCACACCGGCGCGGAGCCCGAACCTAATGATTTATACACGACGTCGAGAGTCCGCGACACACCCCGGCGCTGCGGGCCACCCCTCTCAAGCTTTGAGAGGGGTGCCCGAAGGGCGGGGTGCGTTGAACGCGTCGTCCACTTATGACGCTGTGTATAGTTGAGAGTTGAGAGCCTGCCAGCCGGCGCTTTCCGCCGAAAACTATCCGGATCATGTAGGACGTCACTCGCGCCAGCCGCCGTTGGCGAGCGCGATGGCGTGGAAGTAGATCGCGGCGACGAGTTCGACCGACGGGCGGTTGGCCGCCTGCGGGCGCAACAGGTGCGGCATCGCCGACGCGGCGCCCGGGTCGACGGTGGCGACGAGCGTCTCCGCGAGACGGCGGGCGAGCGAGAAGCCCTCGGCGGCCGTGGCGGTGGCGAGCGTGGAGGGGATGGTGGAAGAGGAGAGAGCAGGCATGGGAGTGATCGGGTTGGATTCGTTTGGTTGGGGACGGGGATGCGCGGGTTCGAACGCGCTCCCGGGGCGCGGTGCATCCGGCCGCGTCCGGTTGCGGTGACGAGCGCGGGTTGATGCACCGCGCCACCTCGGGCGGGCGTCGGGCCCGTTCATGACGAGGCCCGGCTCAGGCCGCCACGAGCAGCCACAGCGGCGCGGCCAGCAGCAGCTCGTCGGCGTGGACGGACGGTGTTGTATTCATCGAGTGGTGACAGCGTGGCCCACCGCGTTCGCTTTCGCGACGAACTCACGGATGTCGAGGCCGAGCGCCTGCGCGACGCCCAGTCCGTAGGCCGGATCGGCGCGGAAGAAGTGGCAGATCTGGCGCAGCTGGATTTCCTGCGGCACGCCGGCCATGTGGCGGGCGATGTTGCCGAAGAGGCGCTGCTTCTGCGTGTCGTCGAAGAGGCGGAAGAGATTTCCGGCCTGCGTGTAGTCGTCGTTGCCGTCGCGGTGATTGTAGCGCGCGGCGTCGCCCGAGATGCGCAGCGGCGGCTCGGCGGCGGCGGGACACTCCTTGGGCGCATTGAACGAGTTCGGCTCGTAGTTGATCGCGCCGCCGAAGTTGCCGTCGAAGCGCATCGCGCCGTCGCGCTGGTAGTGCATCACCGGGCAGCGCGGGGCGTTGACCGGCAGCGATTGGAAGTTGACGCCGATGCGATAGCGGTGCGCGTCGGGATAGGAAAAGATGCGCGCCTGGAGCATCTTGTCGGGCGAGTGGCCGATGCCGGGGACGACATTCGACGGCGAGAACGCCGCCTGCTCGACTTCGGCGAAATAATTCTGCGGGTTGCGGTTCAGCTCGAGGATGCCGACCTCGATGAGCGGATAGTCCTGGTGCGGCCAGACCTTCGTCAGGTCGAACGGGTTGACGTGGTATTTGTCGGCGTCCGCTTCCGGCATGACCTGCACGCAGAAACGCCAGCGGGGGAAATTGCCCTGGGCGATGTGGTGGAAGAGATCGGCCTGCGCGCTCTCGCGGTCGCGGCCGACGAGTTCGGTGGCCTCGGCATCGGTGTAATAGGTGATGCCCTGGAGCGACTTGAAGTGGAACTTCACCCAGTACCGTTCGCCGATGGCATTGATAAACGAATACGTGTGCGAGCCGAAGCCGTGCATCTCCCGGTAGTTTCGCGGCAGGCCGCGGTCGCTCATCAGGATGGTCACCTGGTGGAGCGATTCGGGCGAGAGCGACCAGAAGTCCCACGCGGCGGTCGCGCTGCGCAGATTGGTCTGCGGATCGCGCTTCTGCGTATGGATGAAATCGGGAAACTTCAGCGGGTCGCGCACGAAGAACACCGGGGTGTTGTTGCCGACGATGTCCCAGTTGCCCTCCTCGGTGTAGATCTTCAGGGCGAAGCCGCGCACGTCGCGTTCGGCGTCGGCCGCGCCGCGCTCGCCGGCGACAGTGGAAAAGCGGAGGAAGGTCTCGGCCTTGTTGCCAACCTTGGAAAAAATCTTGGCGCGCGAATAGCGCGAGACGTCGTGGGTGATCGTGAGTGTGCCGTAGGCGCCGGAGCCCTTGGCGTGTACGATGCGCTCGGGGACGCGCTCACGGTTGAAGTTGGCGAGCTTCTCCAGCAGGTGGAAATCCTGCATGAGCACCGGGCCGCGCGGGCCGGCGGTGAGCGAGTTCTGATTGTCGGCGACGGGCGCGCCGGCCGTGGTGGTGAGAATCGGGGAGGAAGACGAGGTTGGGTTGGAGACCATGGGCCGAGATTATCAACTCGACCGATAGTTGAGAAATATGGATTACGGATATCAGTAATAGGGCCTGACTATGGAGCTGCACCAACTGCGCTACTTCCTCGCGGTCGCCCGCACGCGCAATTTCTCCCGCGCGGCGGAGCAATGCCACGTGGCGCAACCGTCGCTGAGCCAGCAGATCATGAAGCTGGAGGAGGAGCTCGGCGAACGCCTCTTCGAGCGCACCAAGCGCAGCGTGTCGCTGACCCCCGCCGGGGAGTGTCTGCGCGAACGCGCGGAGCGGGTGCTCGACGAGCTTGACCAGGCGCGCGACGAGATCCGCGGCGTGCGCGGCTTGTTGCGCGGGCGCGTGGTGGTGGGCGCGCTGCCGACGGTCGCGCCGTATCTGCTGCCGCCGCTGCTGCGCACGTTCGGCGAGCGGTATCCAGGAATTGAAGTCGTCGTGCACGAGGACACGACGGCGCAACTCGTGCGCGCGGTGGAGGCGAAGGAGCTCGACCTCGCCCTCACGAGCCTGCCCGTCGAACGCCACGGGCTGGTGGCGGAAAAGCTCTTCGACGAGGAGCTGCTGCTGGTGTTGCCGCGCAAGCACGCGCTCGCGGAGAAGCCGAAGCTCGGCCTGCGCGACATCGAGGACGAGACCTTCATCCTCATGCAGGAGGGGCACTGTCTGGCGGGGCAGGCGCTGCAGGTGTGCCAGTTGCGCGGCTTCGCCCCGCGCGTGAGCTTTCGCAGCGCCCAGATCGAGACCGTGCAGGCGTTCGTGGCGGCGGGCTTCGGCGTGTCGATTGTGCCGGCGATGGCGCGGCGGCCCGAGCGCCACGCGGGCGTCGTCTATCGGCCGTTCAGCGGGACGGCCCCGCGCCGCGACATCGGCTTGGTGCGCCGGCGCGATCGCCCGCTCAGCCGGGCGGCGCAGGCGTTCGCCGCGTTTTTGCGGGAGCGTGGGGCGGGGCGGTAGTCGACCGAAACTCATCTGGGGCTTGGCCAATTTGTGGGTCGGCCTTTACGCCCGACCTGTCGGGGATGAACTCCGATTCGCCTCGGCGGCTTGGACGCGCGGCCGTCACCTCGGTTTTTCCGTTTGCGCGCGCCGGGGGCGCCAGCCACGGTTAACGGTTTCATGAACGACGTTCCGCAAGACATCTCCCATGACCAGCATGCCGTGCGGCGGCAGAAGCTCGCCGATTTGCGTGCCGCCGGTTTTGACCCGTTCCGGGCGAACGTGACGCCCACGCATTTCTCGGAAGAGGCCAAAAAGCTCTACGTCGAGGGTCAGGACTACGCGGTGACGGTGACGGTCGCCGGCCGGCTCGTGACGTTTCGCGTCCAGGGCGGCAGCTCGTTCGTCAAGATCCAGGACCAGCAGGGACAGATTCAGCTCTATTTTCGCAAGGACGTCCTCGGTGAGGAGCGCTACGGTGTCTTCAAGAAGTCGCTCGATCTCGGCGACATCATCGGTGTGACCGGAGCGCTCTTCAAGACGCGCACCGGCGAAGTCACGGTCCGCGTGGACAGCTTCACGCTCGTCAGCAAGGCCCTGCGCCCGCTGCCGGAGAAGTGGCACGGCCTGAGCGACGCCGAGCAGGTTTACCGTCAGCGATACCTCGACCTGATCGTCAACCCGACGTCGCGCGCGCGGCTCATGCTGCGTTCGAAGATTGTCTCCCACATCCGCCGGTTCCTCGAGGAGCGGCAGTTCCTCGAGGTCGAAACGCCCGTGCTGCAGAACGTCGCGGGCGGCGCGGCGGCGCGTCCGTTCACGACGCATCACAACGCGCTCGGCGTGGATTTTTTCCTGCGCATTTCGCTCGAGCTTTACCTGAAGCGCATGCTCGTCGGCGGCTACGACCGCGTGTTCGAGATCGGCCGCAATTTCCGCAACGAGGGCATCTCGCGCCGGCACAACCCCGAGTTCACGATGCTCGAGGTGTATCAGGCTTACAGCGACTACCGCGGCATGATGGCGCTCGTGAAGGACCTTTTCCAGTCGCTCTGCCGTGACGTGCTCGGCACGATGAAAATCAAGCACGCCGCGAGCGGCGAGGAGATCGACTTCGGCGGCGAGTGGCGCGAAGTGCGCTACAAGGACCTCATCAAGGAAGCCACGGGTGACGCCGACTGGTTCAGCCGCTCGAAGGCCGAGAAGGCTGCGAAGGCCGAGGCGATGGGCCTCGCGGTGAGCACCAACTGGGAGGAATTCGAGATCACCAACGAGATCTTCTCCAAGAAAATCGAGCCGGTGCTGATCCAGCCGACATTTGTGACGCACCTGCCGAAGGAGCTGTGCCCGCTGGCGAAGCTCAACGTCGAGGATCCAAGCGTGATCGACGTGTTCGAGCTGACGATTGGCGGCATGGAGATCGCGCCGGCGTATTCAGAACAGAACGACCCCGACGTGCAGCGCCAGATGTTCGAGGCGCAAGCCGGCGAGGAAAAGCAGAACATCGACAACGATTTCCTCCTCGCGCTCGAGCACGGCATGCCGCCGGCGGGCGGGATGGGCATCGGCATCGACCGCCTCTGCATCCTGCTGACCGGCGCGGAAAGCATCCGCGACGTGATCCTGTATCCGCAGCTGAGGCCGGGGGCGTGAGAAATGCGGATTGCGGATTGTCAGGCTTCTCGCTGCGCTCGAAACGGAAGGCGGATTGGTGTTGGCGCCTGTTATGAACCTTGGAATGCGAGGACCTTTGGGTAGCGCGGTGCTTCAGCCCGCGCTCGAGAGCGCAACGAGCGCGGGCTGAATCACCGCGCTACTGGCGTAGCCTGACCGCGTTCTTCATTCCGCAATCCGCACTCCAGCAATGCCCTGGTATCTCTATCTCGCCCTGAAGCAGCTGTTCCCGACGGGACGCCGCCTGCCGTTCCTGACGGTGATCTCGGTCGTCGGCGTGGCGCTGGGCGTGGCGCTGCTCATCATCGCGCCCGGCGTGATGGGCGGTTTCGGGCGCGAGATTCAGCGGATGGTGATCGAGACGCAGGGTGAGGTGCAGATCCGCGCGCAGGGTTTTATCGATAATCCGCAGCAGGTGCTCGCGGCCGTCGAAAAAGTCCCGGGCGTGGTCGCGGCTACGCCGTTCGCCGAAGGGGTCGGCATGGTCGAGTATGGCCGCAAGCCGGTGTTTCCCGCGATCCAGGGCATCGACTTGCAGCGCATCGACCGGGTGATCCCGCTGACCCGCTACATCCGCGTGGGCTCGCTCGACGACCTCGACGACGACTCGGTGATCCTCAGCTCGCAACTGGCCTACTCGATCGGGGCCGGCATCGGCAGCAAGGTCGCGATCTATTCGCCGCTCCTGCTCGAGAAGCTGAAAAGCGACGAGGTGCTCCTCCCCCGCGAACTCACCGTCGTCGGCATTTTCGAGATCGGCCACCAGCAGCTCGACAGCAGTGTAGTGCTGGTGACCCTACGCACGATGCAGGATCTCTACGGCCTCGGCAACGATGTGCATGGGATCAACGTGAAGATCGCGGCGGGGCTCGACGCCGATGCGACGGCGCGGCGCATCAACGACGCGCTGAACGCGGTCGCGCCCAACGCGCTCGCGAAATCGTGGCGCGAGGCCAACCAGGATTTTCTGTGGATCGTGCAGCTCGAGAAGAACCTCGTGCTCTTCATGCTGCTGTTCATCGTCATCGTGGCGATGTTCCTGGTGATGAGCCTGCTGTGGGTCCTGGTGATCAAGAAGACCCGCGAGATCGGCGTGCTCGCCGCCCTTGGCGGGCGCTCCCGGCACGTCGCGCTCTGCTTCGCGACGCAGGGCCTCTTCATCGGCATCTTCGGCACGCTGCTCGGCCTCGGGTTCGGATTTACGGCGCTGCATTTCCGAAATGACCTCGTGAAGGCCATCACGTGGGTTACCGGGGGCGAGCAGGCGCTGCTGCAGTTTTATCAGTTCAGCCGATTGCCGGCTTACGTCGATCCCCGCGATCTCGCGATCACGATCGGCTCGGCGATCTTCATGTCGATCCTCGCGGGCCTGTTGCCGGCGTGGCGGGCGGCGCGGCTGAAGCCCGTGGAGGCGTTGCGCAGTGAGTGAGCCGGTCCTCAGCGCCCGCGGATTGCGCAAAACCTACCTCAGCGGCGACCGCCGGCTCGAGGTGCTGTGCGGCGTCGATCTCGCGGTGGCGGCCGGCGAAAGCGTGAGCATTCGCGGCGAGTCGGGTTCGGGCAAATCCACCCTGCTCAACCTCCTCGCCGCGCTTGATGCGCCCGATGCGGGCGAGGTCCTTTGGCAGGGTTCCGCGGATACCAGCACGTCGCGTCGGGGCCGATTCATCGGGATGGTGTTCCAGTCCTTTTATCTCATCCCCGAGCTCAATGCCGGCGAGAACGTGCTCATGGCCGCGCGCATGAGCGGGCGCGTCGGAGCGGCGGAGAAGGCGCGGGCGAAGGAATTGCTCGCGCGGGTGGGGCTCGCCGAACGCGCGCACCACCTGCCGCCGCAGCTCTCGGGCGGCGAGCGGCAGCGCGTGGCGATCGCACGCGCGTTGATGAACCGGCCGCCGTTGATCCTCGCCGACGAGCCGACGGGCAATCTCGACGAGCACACGGGCGATGCCGTCATCGATCTGTTGCTCGGCCTCTGTGCCGATACGTCCACGGCGTTGGTGCTCGTAACGCACAACGCCGCGCACGCCGTGCGCACACAACGCCAGCTCTTCCTGCACGACGGCGTGTTCAGGTGAGGGGATCGGAGCCCGCGCTCCCAGGAAGTTTCGGATGGCGGTCGGGACGCCCGGCGCTACGTTGCCTGCGCATGTCCCTCCCCAAGATCAAATGCGGTGTCGCCGGTGTGGGCTCCCTCGGGCAGCACCACGCGCGCATCTACGCTGCCCTGCCCAACGTCGAGTTCGCCGGCATCTTCGAGGCGAACGACGCCCGCGCAGCCGAGATTTGCGCGAAGTATCACTGCCGGCGCTTCGCGACGCTCGAGGAACTCGGGGAGGCGTGCGATGCTGTGTCGGTTGTGGTGCCGACCGACCTCCACGCGGCGGTCGCGTTGCCGCTCCTGGCGAAAGACTGCCACCTCCTGATCGAGAAACCGATCTGCGCCTCCCTCGCCGAGGCGGAGCAGGTCCTCGCCGCGGCGCAGGCCCGGCAGTGCCTCGTGCAGGTCGGACACATCGAGCACTTCAATCCGGTGATGGGCTTTCTGGAGAAGGAGGTCGTCGCGCCCCGCTACATCACGGCCGAGCGGCTCGCGCCCTTCACGCCCCGCGGCACGGAGGTGGGCGTCGTGCTCGATCTCATGATCCACGACATCGGCATCGTGCTCGAGCTGGTGAAATCGCCCGTCACGCGCATCGACAGCGTCGGCGTGAATCTCATCTCGAAAAGCGAGGACATCGCCAACGCGCGGATCGAGTTCGCCAACGGTTGCGTCGCCAATCTCAGCACGAGCCGGATGAGCCTGAAAAAAGTGCGCGAGATCCGCGTGTTTCAGGATTCTGGATACTTCTCGTTCGATTTCATGAACCAGAGCGGCCACCTCGTGCGCAAGAGCGGCATGCTCGCCTACGCGGCGCAGCTCATGGGCGGCGCGAAGCCGGCCGAGCTCGCGCTGCCGGTCGAGGAAATCCCGCTGCAGAGAGGCGAGCCGCTCGCGCTCGAACTCGCGCACTTCGTCGACAGCGTCGCGGCGGCCAAGCAGCCGAAGGTCGGCGCTACGCTCGGCAAGACCGCGCTGGAGGTCGCGATCGCGATCACCGACCAGATTCGGGCGAGGAAATGACGGTGGGAGGCCCGTCGGTGACCGCAGCTCTCCCGTTTTCCCTTCCGCCGCCGGCGCAGGGCGGAGTCGATCTGCTCCTCGTCGCCGGCGAGCACTCCGGCGACGAGCACGCGGCGCGCGTCGTGCGCGAGCTGCGCGCCGCCCATCCCGAGCTGCGCATCGCGGCGCTGGGCGGGCCGGAGCTCGCGGCGGCGGGCGCGCAACTCCTCCACGACCTCACGGCGTCGTCGGTGGTCGGTTTGGTCGAGGTGCTGAAGAACTACTCGTTTTTCAAGGCGCTGTTCGATGCGACCGTGCGCTGGATCGCCGAATACCGGCCGCGCGCGGTGTGCTTTGTGGATTATCCCGGCTTCAACCTGCGCGTCGCGAAGGAGCTCAACGCCCGCGGCCTCGCGCACAAGGCCGGCGGGCCCGTGCGCCTCGTTTATTACA
The DNA here is from genome assembly GCA_036406235.1 of Opitutaceae bacterium. Taxonomy (GTDB): domain Bacteria; phylum Verrucomicrobiota; class Verrucomicrobiia; order Opitutales; family Opitutaceae; genus DASWVO01. The sequence goes on along the minus strand of DASWVO010000049.1, from coordinate 22,013 downwards.
TCTCGCCGCAGATCTGGGCCTGGAAAGCCGGGCGCCGCTTCACGATGGCGCAACACCTCGATGCGCTCGCGGTGATTTTTCCGTTTGAAGTCGCGTGCTACGGCGACACGAAGCTGGCGGTGGAGTTTGTCGGACACCCGTTTCTGGCCGACGACTATGCCTCGCCGGTGCGTCACGATCCCGCCGGCCCGATCCTGCTGCTGCCGGGCAGTCGCAAGCAGGCGGTCGCGCGGATTTTCCCCGTATTGCTGGCCGGATACAACGCCTACTCGGCCCGCCATGGCGCGCGCCCCGCGGTGGTGCTGTATCCAAGCGACGATATACGCGCCGTACTCGAGGCGGCGCAGCCGCCGGCCGGCGTGAGCCTGCAGCGCACCGGCACGCCCGTGGCCGCTTCGACGGTGCTCACCTCGAGCGGAACGATGTCGATGCATTGCGCGCTGGCGGCGATCCCCGGCGCGATCGCCTACCGGGCGAATCCGCTCACCTACCTGCTTGGGCGCCTGCTCGTGAAAGTACCGTACCTCGGCATCGCCAACCTGCTGCTCAACGAGCCGATGTATCCGGAATACCTGCAAGGCGCGGCGACGCCGCGGGCGCTCGCGGACGAGCTTGAGCACTGCTTGAGCGATCCCGCGCGCGCCCGGCGCACGGCGGAGCAGGCGGCGAAACTCCGCGCGTTGCTCACCCACCCGGCGAGCGGCACCGCGGCGGACTGGCTGGCGAAGCAGCTCGGATAGGCCGCGAAGCCACGGACACTACCGCGCCTTGTCCCGGATCCGCTCGATCTCGGCGAATTGCTTGGGCGAAATCAGGCGGCGCGGCACGCGGCGGCTGGCTTCGTCGAGGAGCTTGTCCCAATCGGCGTCGGTGGGCGGGCCGTAGGGTTCCCACGACGTGTGGTGCCCCTGCTTGCGCTTCCACTCGATATTGCCGCCATGGATGATGACCCAGACTTGATACTTGCCCTCCTCGGGGTCTTTCGCCCACCAGCCGAACTCCATGCTCATGCGGAAGCGGATAACGCAGCCGCGGGTGTCGCGGCCAGCGGAATCTCGGCCACGGCGCGGCCGGGATGAAATTGTCCGTCGCGCGCGACGATCCGCCGCACCTGCACGACGTCGTCGAGGAGGTCGACCGCGCACCCGCCGAGCGGACGGCAAAACGAGCCGGTGTTGACGACGGTGGGGCCGGTCGGGGTGGTCCAGACGCCGGGGTAATGTATGTGTCCGGTCACGACGAGGCGGGCCGAGGGCCGTTGCGCGACCGCCAGCGCCGCCGCACGGGCCGGCAACTCGCGCCACGCGCGCAGCATCGCGAGCGGTTGCCGCGGCGGGAAAAAAGTTCTCCAGGTGCGGGCGAGCTTGGCGCTGAAGGCGATCTCCGAGGGGTTGAACTCACGCCCGACCGCGCGCGCCGCGGCGCGCGCGATGCGATGCCGGATGGCGATCTCGCGGTAATCGGCCGAGGGATTCGCCTGAAGCTGCTGTTGCACGTGTCGCCAAAGTTCGGGTTGGTTGCGGCTCCACGGCGCGATGTCGTCGAAACACACGTCGCCATGCGCGAGCCACAGGCGTCCGCCCGCCAGCATCAGCTCATGCGTGTCGCTGATGTCGGGATCGTGGTTGCCGGTGATGAAGATGACGTCGGGCACCCGTTCTCGAAAGAAGCGCTGCAAGGCGGCCACCTGCGCCGGGGTCGTGCCGTGGCAGGTGTCGCAACTGTCGCCATTGATCACGAGGGTGCGAACGCCGGCGAGCAGGGGTTCGAGCTGCGTGAGGTCGCGCACCCGCGTGGCGGCGTCGTAGAGATGCAGGTCGGACAGAATGCGAAGCACACGGTGAGGCAATCCGCCCGGAACGCCTGTGCAACCCTTTAGAGCCGGCGATGCACGTTGTGCGCTGACAACCCAAGGTGGCGCGGTGCTTTAGCCCGCGCTCGTGGCGCTTTCGCGCGCGGGCTAAAGCACCGCCCCACGGGAAGCGTGCCCGATGTCTCAAGGCTTGTCCGCAGGCGCGAGAGCTGGCGCAGTGGATCGGTGCGCTCGCGAATGTTTCTGATCACGTGCGGCTTTCTCCTGGTTTCGTGGCGGCTTGCAGCCGGCGTCGCCGACGACCTCGCGCGCATCCACGTGGAGTCGCTCGGCGGGGTCGAGCGCCTCGCCCGGCTGCAGGCGCTGCGGGCGGAAGGGCGCACCCGGGTGCAGGGCCAGGAGGTGCGGTTCGTCCTGTGGGCCGCCCGGCCCAACGCGGTGCGGGTCGAGACCACCGCCGGCGAGCGGGTACGGCGACAGGGATGGGATGGCTCGGAGGCGGCGCCGTGGCAGCAAGCCGTCGTCGCCGGCGTGCCGAAGCCCGCGGGCGCGCTCGACGAATTCGAAGCGCGCGAACTGCGGGCCGACGCCGAGTTTGACGATCCGCTTGTCGATTCGGCGCGCCGCGGCTACGCGGTCGATTTTGCGGGCGAGATGACACTCGACGGACGCGCGGTGTTCAAGTTGCTGGTGACCCGGCACTTCACCGAGCAGTTCACGCTCTACCTCGATGCGGAAACCTACCTCATCGTGCGACGCGACAGTACGCGGCGCTTTCCCGGCGGGCGCGACGCGCAACTCGTGACGCACTACCGCGATTTTCGCTCCGTGGCGGGGGTGCTCCTGCCGCACCGCGTTGCCGTGGAGGCGGATGGAAAGGCGTTGCACGAGACGGTGCTTGAGTTGGTCGAGGCCAACCCACGCTTGGCTCCGGGATTCTTTCGCGCGCCTGGCTCGTAGGTTCGAGCGGCCAATTGCAACGTCCGCTCGGACGCCTGCAGGGTTTATCCGGATGATTGCGTGGTTCGAACGGACGATTACAGCGTCCGGTTTGTTCGCCTTGCCGGCCGCAGGCAGGCCCCGGCGCTCGCCTCTCCCGTTGCTGCGCTCAGGGCCGGCGCGATCTCCGCTCCGTCGCGCTGCGGCGCCCGGTGTCACAAACGGCCGCGGTGGCCTGTCTTCCTTTGCGTTCCGGCAACCCGATGCCGGACGAGACCCGGTGACGCGCGTCGGTCGCTGGGGCCTGAACCGATCCGACGTGATGACGACTGAGCATGAACAAAGACAAAACGATCTATTGGACGTCGACCGGCCTGGTGTGCGCGGTGATGGCGTTTAGCGCGATCAACTTCAACCTCAAGGAGCCCTTCGGACCGGCGTGGCCGGGCGGCCCCTTTGTCCACCTCGGCCTGCCCGATTATCTCCGGGTCGAGCTCTCGATCGCCAAGGCGCTCGGCGTAATGGCCCTTTTGATACCGGCGGTTCCATTCAAGGCGAAGGAGTTCGCTTATGCGGGCTTCGCGATCACGCTGGCGTCGGCGAGCATCGCGCATTTCGCGACGGGCGACGGCGCGATGTTCGTGATCGATCCGCTGCTGTTTCTGGGTGCGCTGATCGTCTCGTATCGTTATGCGGCGAGACTCAACCGGGCGAGCGCCGCCCGTGCGCCGCAGTTGGCTGCAGATTAGCGTTTCCTCCCGGCCTGGAGTCTGCGAATTCGACGCCGGAGTGAAGCTGAGTTTTCTATCGCTGGCCGAGTACGGCCTCGAGCGCGCGGCGGACGTGCTGACGCGCGGGTTTGCCGACTATTTTGTGCGGATTCCGTTCTCTGCGGCCGCGTTGCTGCAACTGGCACGGACCGACAGCGTCGATCTGAGCGAGAGCCGCGTGGTGTTGCGTGAGGGCGCGGCGGTGGGAGCGGCGTTGATCGCCCGGCGCGGGTGGACGAGCCGGCTCGCGGGAATGTCGCTCGTGCCTGAGGCGCGGCGGCAAGGCGTGGGCCGGGCCACGATCCTGCACCTCCTGGCCGAGGCGGAGGCCCGCGGCGAGCGCGCCATGGTGCTTGAAGTCATCGAGCAGAATGCGCCGGCGGTCGCCTTGTATCAGGCCTGTGGATTCAGGAGCGTGCGACGATTGGTGGGCTTTGCGCACGGAAGGGAGACGGAGCAGGCGGTCGCCGGGGTGGCGGCGGAGCGGCTGGAGGAGGTCGACCTGCGGGCCATGGCGGCGGTCGTCGCCGCGGCCGGGGTGCCCGACCTGCCGTGGCAGCTGGCGGCGGAGACGATTGCGCACCTCACGCCGCCGAGCGCGGCGTTTCGACTCGCGGACGCCTGGGTCGCGGTGTCGGACGTCGCGATGGCGGAGGTCGCGATCCGGGGCCTCGCGGTCGCGGGCGGCGAGCCGCTCGCTGCGCCGGGGACGGCGCTGTTGCGCGCGTTGCTCGCGCAATATCCCGGCAAGCGCTGGCAGATGAAGGCGATCTGGCCGGAGGAGCTCGGAGGCGTGTTTGCCCACGCCGGCTTTGCGCGCACCGAGCTGTCGCAATGGCAGATGCTGCGCCGGCTCGGGAAACCGTGAACTGTGCGCTTGAACCGGCCGGGCCTTTTGCGGTCCATCGCCGGCTCACCATGCGACCCTTGATCCTGGCCAGCCTGCTTGTTGTTGCGAGAGCTCCCGGCGTTGCCCAAACGCCCGAGCTTCCCTCCGCCGACGAAATCGCCGAACTGGGCGAAGCGTTGCTCGAGGCGGCGCCGCCCGAGGTGAAGGCGGAGGTCGAGCAGGCCGCGGGCAAGGAACTCACGGCGGCGGCGCAGACGGTGGAACGGGCGCTCGATTCCGGTTCGCTCGAGGACCTCGCCGAGCTGCGTCCGCAGGTGGAGGCGGCGCTCCAGGCGTTTGGCCAGATTTCGTGGGCGCGTCCGTATGTCGAGTGGTTGCTCGAGCGCGCGGACTACCTCGATGTTGCGACGCAGGCCCTCGCCGCGGCGCAAAAGGAACCGGCCGTCGATCCGACGCAGCCGGCGCCGCGGTCACCCGCGCCGGAGCTGCGGCGTCAGCGGGCCACGGCGATCATTCGCAGCCGGGCGGTGTGGCGGGAGCGCGTGGCGAAACGCCCGGTGCCGGCGCGCGCGAGCGAGTTCATGCCGCGGGCCAAGGAAATTTTCACCGACGAAGGCGTGCCGCCCGAGTGGGTGTGGCTCGCCGAAGTGGAGTCGGCCTGGAACCCGGCGGCGCGCAGTCCGGTGGGCGCGCTCGGCTTGTTTCAATTCATGCCGGCCACGGCGGAGCGCTTCGGGCTGCAACTCACGCCGGAGGACGAACGCACGCATGCCGAAAAGAGCGCGCGGGCGGCGGCGCGTTATCTGCGGACGCTGTATCGGCGCTTTGAATCGTGGCCGCTGGCGCTCGCCGCCTACAATGCGGGCGAAGGGCGGGTCGGGCGGTTGCTGGCCAAGAGCGAAGCGAAGACCTTCGACGGCATCGCCGATGCGCTGCCCGCGGAGACGCAGATGTATGTGCCGAAGGTTTTCGCGACGGTCGCGGTGCGCGAAGGCATCGAGCCGGAAACGCTGCCGCCGCCGCGGGCGTGACGCGATTGCGGCATGTGGGGCGGGCTTTAGGCCTGACGGCTTGGCACTCGATGTCGGGCGTAAAGCCCGACCCACAAGGACGCCATGGCGCATCGTGGCCATCCTGCCTTGGTTTCCTGACAATTCCCTGACAACCCGCTGACCCGGCGCTGACAACGCGCGGGGCGTATTCTGGTTCACTGTAGGCGTTCCCACGAACGCCCATGAAAACCAAACTCGTCTCCGTCTTCTGCTCGCTCGCGCTCGCCGCGGGCTTCGCCTCCGGCACGCTCTCCGCCAAAGCGTCGGCCGACGCCGTGCGCCTCCGCCTCGATCTCGACCGGCCGGTCGTCCTCGCCGACACGCCGGAAAAGATCGTCCTGAAAATCGCGCTCGACGGGCTGCGCCTGCCCGAGACGGCGGAGCGTCCGCCCGTCAACCTGTGCCTCGTGCTCGACCGCTCGGGCTCGATGAGCGGCGAAAAAATCGTGCGCGCCAAGGAGGCGGCGATCGAGGCTGTGCGGCGGCTGGCCGCAAGCGACGTATTCTCGCTCGTCGTCTACAACAACGGCGTCGAAACCCTGATCGCGGCAACGCGGGTAGGCGACGCGGGCGATATCGAAGCGCGTATCCGTGCCGTCAACACGGGCGGCGGCACGAACCTCTTCGGCGGCGTCTCGCAAGGCGCGGCCGAAATCCGCCGGCATCTCGAAGGCTCCTACACGCACCGCGTGATCCTGCTCTCCGACGGGCTGGCCAACGTCGGTCCCAGCTCGCCCGAAGACCTGGCGCGGCTCGGCGCCGCGCTGGTGAAGGAGGGCATCTCGGTGACCACGGTCGGCGTCGGCACCGACTACAACGAGGATCTCATGACGCGCCTTGCCCGTCGCAGCGACGGCAATACGTACTTCGTCGAAGCCAGCCGCGACCTGCCCCGCATTTTCAACGAAGAGCTGGGCGACGTGCTGGCCGTCGTTGCCCGCCGGGTCGTGATCGAACTGGAGTTTCCCGAAGGCGTGCGCCCGGTGGCGTTCGTCGGCCGCGACGGCACGATCGACGGGCGCCGCGCCACGCTCAGCCTCAACCAGCTCTACGGCGGCCAGGAGAAATTCGCGCTCGTCGAAGTGGAGGTGCCGCCGTCCGCCGCGGGCACGGCGCGCGAGCTCGCGCAGGCGCGGGTGCGCTACGAGCACGCGGGCGAACGTCGCGAGCGCACGAGCACGGCGCGCGCCGAGTTGCGCTTTACGAGCGCGCAGGACGAGGTGGTGCGTTCGGCGAATCAACGCGTGCAGACCGACTACGCCGCGAACGTGATCGCGATGACCAAGGATGCCGCGGTGGAGTTGGTGGACGCCGACCGGCGGGCCGAGGCGGCGGCGGAGTTGCGGGCGCGTGCGACCTCGCTCGAGTTGATGGCCTCGACCTACCGCAACGCGGCGGTGTCGAGCCTCAGCGCCCGCGAAAAGGCCGAGGCCGATCGCCTCGAACGCGAAGGCCTCGACAACGTTGCCCGCAAAACCTACCGCACGGAGAACGCGCAGACCTACCAGCAGCAGCGGTCGAATTGAGGGGCGAAAAGGTGGACGCCGCCCGGTCGCCGTCCACCTTGACTGCGCGTCCCGCTCGCTTCCACCTAACTACGCCGTGTTCACCGTGCCCCGTCGCATCACGCTTTATTGGCTGCTGCTGCTCCTGCCCACGCTGGCGGTGGGAGCGGGCGTCTTCGTGTTGTTGCGGCGCGAGCAGGCGCGGCTGGCCGAGCGCGCCGCCGCGACGGAGGCGATCCGCCGCACCGCCGTCGAGGCGCGCGTGCAACTGGTCGCGGAAAACGCCGCCCTGCTCGTGGACGAGATGCAGCAAGGTCTGCTGGCCACGCTGCGCGGGCTTCCCGCCGCGGACCTCGATGCGGCGCTGGACGAATTGGAGCGGGGCAATCCGCTCGTGCGGGCGACCTTTCGCTGCCGGCCCGACGGCGCGCTGCTGCGCCCCCGGGAAGGCCGCGGGACGTCGCCCGAGGGTCTGGATTTCCAGCGGCGCTTTGCCCACGTGCTCGCGGCGGAACCGCCCTGGCTCGAGACGGCGGCCCTGCAGGAACGGCGCGCCCGGGCGGCCGCCTTGGAGGCGGATGCCTCCCGGGCGCAGCAGCGGGCGCTCTCCAACGTCTCGCAGCTCCAGTCGGCGCGCGAAGAAGCCCGGCAGGTTTCCAAGATCGCGCGCGCCTCCCGAAGCTACGACGAGGAGCGCAAGGCGGAAGCGCCGGAGCGTAGTGCCCTCGCGGATATGTCGACGCTGGGCCGGGACGACGTCGCTCCGGCCACGCCGGTGTCCGCCGCCGCGACCCAGGCGCCGGACCGCAGCGGCTGGCTGCCGGTCGCGGCGGAGGGACGCCTGTTCGTGCTCGGCTGGCTGCAGCCCGGAGGCCAGGGGGAGGTGCGGGGCGTGGAGCTTGAATTGAACGCGCTCGTGGCGCGCTTCGCTTCCGTGCTGCCGGCGGAAGTCGAGTCGGGGGAGCGTTACGCGCTGCTCGATGCAAACGGCCGGGTGTTGCACGAGGTCGGTGGCGGGCGCGAGACGGCCCGGGCCGCTCCGGCGGTGAGGCTCGCGCTGACGGCGGCCCTGCCGCAGTGGCAGGTTGCGGGCTGGCTCAACGCAGACCCTTACAGCCGGGGCTCCGCGACGTGGTTTGCGGCGGCGACGGTGCTGGTGGCGTTGCTCGTGCTGGCGATTCTCGCGGGCGGTTCGCTGCTGCTGTGGCAGGCGCGGCGCAGTGAGGCGGAGGCAGCGCAGAAGACGTCGTTCGTCGCCAACGTGTCGCACGAATTCAAGACACCGCTCACCACGATCCGCCTCTACGCGGAACTGCTGGCGCAGGGCCGCGTGCGCGAAACGGCGAAGCAGGCGGATTATCTGCAGACGATCGGGCGCGAGACACAGCGGCTCGCGCGGCTCGTGAACAACGTGCTCGATTTCAGCCGGCTCGAGCAGGGGCGCAAAAAATACCAGCGCGAGCAGCTGGACGTGGTGGCGGTCCTGGCCGCACTGCTGGACGCGCACGAGCCCCGGTTGACGGAAGCGGGGCTCGGGCTGGTGCGCACGCTTCCGACCGGGCCGTTGCCGGTCACGACCGATCGCGATGCGCTGGAGCAGATCGTGCTCAACCTCCTCGACAACGCGTGCAAATACGCCGCGGCCGGCGGCGAGGTGACGGTCGAGGCCGCGCCCGGGCCACCGGGTGGGGCGGAGGTGCGCGTGCTCGACCGCGGGCCGGGCGTGCCGGCGGCGCACCGCGACCGGATTTTTGAGAAATTCCACCGCGTCGACGATGCACTCACGGCGGAGAAGGGCGGCGCCGGGCTCGGCCTGAGCATCGCCCGGCAACTCGCGCGCGGGCTGGGCGGGGAGTTGCGTTACGAAGCGCACGCGGGCGGCGGAGCGAGTTTTGTGCTCACGTTGCCGTGATGAACTTCCCTCCTGTAGGAGCGAGCGTGCTCGCGATGCGAACCCTCACCGCAGCGAAATCGCGATCGAGCTCGCTCCTGCCTCCGATCCCATGAAAGCAAAAATCCTCATCGCGGAAGATGACGCGAATATCCGGCTCGGCCTGATCGCCACGCTCGAGAGCGAAGGCTACGGTGTCGTCGCCGCGAGCGATGGCGCGCAGGCGCTGAAGCTTGCCGCCCAGGAGCGCTTCGATCTGGCGATCCTCGATGTAATGATGCCGAAGAGCAGCGGATACGACGTGTGCCGTGAGCTGCGGTCGCGCGGCGTGCGCTGGCCGGTGATGATGCTCACCGCCAAGGGCGAGGAAATCGACAAGGTCGTCGGATTGAAACTGGGTGCCGACGATTATGTGACCAAGCCGTTTGGCGTTCAGGAAGTGCTGGCGCGCGTCGAGGCACTGCTGCGCCGGGCGCGTCTCGCGACGGATTCGGGCGCGGCCGGGGCGGGGGCGAGTGACGCGACGGAGTTGCCGCCGGTCTTCCGGCTCGGGGCGGCGGAGATCGACCGGCGCAAGTTCACGGCGACGCTGGCGGGGCGCGCGCCGGCGGCGCTTACGCTGCGCGAGTTGAAGCTGGCGGAAGTGTTTGCGCGGCATCCAGACGAGGTGCTGGTGCGCGATGCGCTGCTCAACGCGGTGTGGGGCGTCGATTATTTTGGCACGACGCGCACGCTCGACCAGCACGTGGCGCAACTGCGCAAGAAGATCGAGCCGCGTCCCGACGAGCCGGCGGCGATCCTTACCGTGCACGGGGTAGGCTATCGTTACGCGACGAGAGGCGACGGTCGGTGACCGGCGCGGGGCATGTGGGTCGGGCTTTATGCCCGACGACTTGGTCTTGATGTCGGGCGTAAAGCCCGACCCACAAGAGGCCATGGCGCAGTCTCCCTCGTAAAGTGCGGCGACTCATCACCGCCCCTGCGAACCTGCTGCCGCGCAACGTTCACCAAGCCGGGGCGCGAAGACGGTTGCCAGTGCGAGTGGGGAGGCTTTGGTCTTTGGGCGCTGACTCGGTGAAGAAAACGGTCGTTTACCCCCTGCTCGGTTACCTGACGGCGGCGTTTGGCTTCACGGCCATCCTGTATCTGTGCGCCCGCGGGCTGCGGCCGGACGTGTCGACTCGGCCCTCGCCGCCCGATGCCGCCGAGGTGGCGCGGGTAACGGAACTGCGCCGGGCCGCACTGGCGAGGGAGAATCCGCCGCGCGTACAGCGTGACGTTGATTACGCGAAAGGGGCGCGGGCGGCGTGGTGGCCGCGGGAGGAGGCGCCGGTGCTGGCGAAGCTGGTGGAGGAGGGGAGGCTGCCGCCCGTCGCCGAGCGCGTCGGGCCGGAGCCGATTGTGCTGGCGGGGCTCGACGGGGTGGGCAACTACGGCGGCACCTGGCACCGGCTCGCGGCCTCGTTCGCCGACGTCGGCACGATTTCCTGGCGCTTGTCCTACACGAGCCTCGTGCGCTGGTCGCCGCAGGGGGAGCCGATCGTGCCTCACCTCGCCAGGAGCTGGGAGGTGTCGTCGGACTTTCGTGAATACACGTTTCACCTGCGCCGCGGCATGCGGTGGTCCGACGGCGCGCCCGTGACAGCCGACGACATCGTCTACTGGTATGAGCACGAGGTGAGGTACTTCGAGGCGATCCCGCGCGTCATCCGCGCCGGCAATGGGCAGGCGCGCGTCGAGAAGGTCGACGACCATGCGGTGAAGTTCGTGTTCGACACGCCCAACTCGCTGTTTCTCGAGCGGCTCGCCTCGAACGGCACGGCCTCCGCGCCAAACTTCGACGAATACGTCGTGCCCTCGCACTACCTGCGCCGGTTTCACCCGGCGCTCGGCGACCAGGCGCTGATTGCGCGCTACCTGAGGGAGCTGAAGCTCGCGAGTCCGCGCGCGCTCTACCTGCGCGTGAAGGACTGGCACAACCCGGAGCAGCCGCGGCTGTGGCCGTGGATCTTTCGCACCTATACGCCGACGCCTCCGTTCGTCTTCGTGCGCAACCCGTATTATCCGGCGGTCGATCCGCAGGGGCGGCAGTTGCCTTATCTCGACCGGGTGGTGATGGACGTGCGCCCGAGCAATCTCTTCGGACTGACCGTGGCCGCGGGCCAGGTTTCGATGCAGGACCGTTTTATCCGGCACGAAGACCATGTCTTGCTCATGAGCGAGGCGAAGCGCCACGATTACCAAGTCTACCACTGGTATCAGGCCACGCGGTCGCAGTTCACGCTCTTCCCCGTGGTCAACCGCCGGGTCGATCCGGACCGGCCCGAGACGCGGTGGAAGCACGAGCTGCTCAACGACCGGCGCTTCCGGCAGGCGCTGTCGCTCGCGATCAATCGCCAGGATATCATCCGCGCGCTCTTCAACGATCAAGGCGAGCCGGCCCAGATCGATCCGGGGCCGGACACGCCCTACTACAGCGAAAAGCTGTTCAAGAGCTATACGCAGTTCGACCCGGTGCGCGCCGGCGCCCTGCTCGACGGGCTGGGCCTCACGCCGCGCGACCGCGAGGGATTCCGGACCTTCCCCGACGGCTCGCGGATGACCTGGTACATCAACATGACCGAATACACGGGCAATGATCCGGCGCAGTTCGTCGTCGACGACTGGGCCCGGGTCGGCGTGCGCGCGATCCCGCGCGTTCGCGCCCGGCAGCTCTTCTTCGCGGAAAAGGCCGGACTGGAGCACGACTTCACGGTGTGGACGAGCGAGTCGGAGTTCATGCCGCTCCTGGAGCCGCGCAACTTCGTCCCCACGTATCAGCAATCTCTCTACGCCCCCGGCTTCGGCGTCTGGTATCAGTCCGGCGGACTCTATGGCCATCCAGACGCCCGGCGTCCCGGTCGCATCGAGCCGCCGGTCGGTCATCCGTTGCGGCGCAACATGGAGCTTTTCGAGCAGATCAACCGGACGCCGGACCCGGCGGGCCGCATCGCGCTTTTCCGCCAGATTCAGGAAAGCAACGCCGAGGAGGTGTGGACGATCAGCATCGGGACCTCTCCGCCGCAGCTGGTGGTGGTGAAGGACGGCTTCCGCAACGTCGCCCCCAACGCGCTCTATGGCGCCGCCTACCAGTCGCCCGGTAATGCCGGACTGGAGACGTTTTGCTGGGATCGCCCCGGCGACCCGCCCGCGACGCTCGCGGAGACGAAGGCGGCGATTGCCGCGCCCACGCTCGAGCCGGCGATATTGCGGGCGAAGGGCGAGGCTTCGGCTGGCGCGGCGTCGATGCCGGGGCCGTGCCCGCACTGGTTCATCGGCGGCCTCGTGTGGACCGCGGTCGGGCTCGGCGGGGTGCTCGTGGCCGTCCGGCATCCCTTCGTTGCGCAACGACTCCTGTTGATGGTGCCCACTCTCGGCGTGATTTCGATCGTGGTGTTCATGATCGTACAGGCGCCGCGCGGCGATTTCGTTCACACCAAGATGCTCGAATACGAGTTGCAAGGCACGGCGGCCTCCGACCAGGCGATCGAGGATCTGCGGCGGAGCTTCCATCTCGATGAGTCGCCCCTGCGCCGTTATCTGCGCTGGGTGGGACTCTGGTGGTTCACGAGCTTCAACCGGGAGGATGCGGGACTCCTGCAGGGCAACCTCGGGCTGTCGATGGAGCACGAGCGTCCCGTCCGCCAGGTCGTGGAGGACCGGATCTTCCTCACGATTCTCGTCTCGGTGGCGACGATCGCCTTCACCTGGCTCGTTGCCCTGCCGGCCGGGATATATGCGGCCGTGCGACAGTATTCGTGGGGTGACTACGCGCTGGCGCTTCTGGGCTTCGTCGGCATGTCGGTGCCGGGGTTTTTGCTCGCCGTCGTCTTGATGTATGCCGCGAACCGCTGGCTCGGTTTTTCCGTTGCCGGGCTGCTTTCGCCGGAGTTTGCGACGACGCCCGGATGGAACTGGGCCAAATTCATCGATCTGCTCAAGCACCTGTGGGTGCCGGTGCTCGTGCTCGGCCTGGGTGGCACGGCGGGAATGATCCGAGTGATGCGCGCGAACCTCCTCGACGAGCTGCGCAAGCCCTACGTCACGACGGCGCGAGCCAAGGGCGTGCGCCCGCTGAAGCTCCTCTTCAAATATCCCGTGCGTCTCGCGCTCAATCCGTTCGTCTCGGGCCTGGGCGGTCTGTTTCCGCAGCTGGTGTCGGGCGGGGCGATCGTCGCCCTCGTGCTCAGCCTGCCGATGGTCGGCCCGGCGCTGCTCGATGCGCTGCTCGTCGAAGATGTCGGCCTCGCGGGATCGCTGCTGATGGTGCTGAGTCTGCTGGGGGTCGTGGGAACGCTGGCGAGCGATCTGCTGTTGCTCTGGCTCGACCCTCGCATCCGGTTTGGCGGGCGCTGAGCTCGAGGGCGGTGTCGAGCTGCCGGCACTACAACGAAGGGGGCGGGCGGGAGAGACTTTGCCGGGCTTCTTCGCCCGCGAGGTTGCGCGCGTAACCCGTTCGCGTAGGCTGCGCGCGCATGAATACGACCCACCGCGAACACGCACACCTCTCGCGGCGCGACGCGCTGAAGACCCTCGGCGCCGGCGTTGCTCTGATCGGACTTGGCCTCGCGACGCGGGAAGCCGCGGCGGCCCCGACGGCACCCGCGCGCACCGTAGCCCAACCGTTCACCCTGCCGAAACTCGACTACGCCTACGATGCCCTCGAGCCTCACATCGATGCGCGCACGATGGAGATTCATTACACGAAGCACCATCAGGCCTACATCACCAATGCCAATACGGCGCTGAAAGAACACCCGGATCTCCAGTCGCTCACCGGAGAAGACATTCTCAAGAGGCTGGACCGGGTGCCCGAAAAGATTCGGACGACGCTGCGCAACAACGTCGGCGGACACCTGAACCACACGTTCTTCTGGGAGATCATCGGGCCGGCGCGGGGGGGAGGGCCGGTGGGGGAACTCGCAAGCGCGATCGAGCGGACCTTCGGCTCGTTGGACGCGTTTCAGACCAGCTTCGAGAAGGCGGCGGCGAGCCGCTTCGGCAGCGGGTGGGCGTGGCTGGTCGTGCAGGACGGGAAACTGGCCGTCACGTCGACTGCGAACCAGGACTCACCGATCATGGAAGGCGCGCGTCCGGTGCTCGGCGTCGATGTCTGGGAGCATGCCTATTACCTGAAGTATCAGAACCGCCGGGCGGACTACGTGAAGGCGTTTTGGAACGTCGTTCAATGGGAAGCCGTCAACGCCCATTACCGCGCGGCGCTCAAGGCCTGACGGCATCGTCACGCACTCTCCGCGGGCGACGGCCATAAAGAAGCCGCGGACAAACGTCCGCGGCTTTGCTGTACCTGGCGGAAGGACCCGGTCAGCTGTAGTTGGAAACCGATGCGTTCGTGGCGCGGTTGGCAGCGGTGCCCGGCGTGCCGAAGAACTCGACCATGTGGGTGACGTCCGCGTAGCCACGGGCGCGGAGCTTGTCCTCGATCTTCTTCAGCGTCGCGCGCAGCTCGGCAGTGGTCTCGGCATCGAGCACCTCGACGGTGTTGTCCGCCTTGTTGACCACGTGGTAGGAGGCTTCGTTGCCGAGGTTGATCTGATAAAGGCTGGTGCCGTTGTGGAAGAAGCAGCGGCGCACGAGGCCGAGCTCTTCGAAGGCGGCGAGGCAGCGGTACACCGTGACGAGGTCACAGGCGGTGCCCGGCAGGTCGTTATGAATTTGTTCGATGCTGGCGGGGAGGGAGCGCTTGATCAGCGCTTCGAGAATGGCGATACGCGGCTGGGTGATACGCAGGCCGGCCGATTTGAGACGCGCGCAGGCGACGTCAAGAGGTGAGGCAGTTTTCACCGGAGTTTTCACGCTAGCGAGGGGATGGTTGGTTTGAGTCGAGGCAATCATGTTGCGATCCCTTATGTAGCTCAGTTACGGAAGGGTAACGAAAATTGTAAAGTTGGGTATGTCCTTTACGTTTTTTTTACGCAAATGGGGTGATTTACTCAGTATTCCTACGCATATCGCCGCTCAGTGGCGGGAGCGCTCTTCCACATCATTCCCGTGCTCTGCGCGCCGGGATCGATGGAGATCGACGCCGTAACACCTCGGGACATCGGGGGTTTGACCGCCTGAAGGGCAATTGGTGCAGGCGGCCGGCGATTTTCCGATGACGCACGCCGGGCACAGACGCCCGCTGCGGAGTTGCGCCGCTCCCGGGCGCTGTGCAATGTGGCGCAAATCATGCCGGAACTGGATTTCGACGAGGTTGTAAGCCTCATCTGCAAGGAGGATCCGCGGTTCGACCGCAAGGCCTACCACTTCATCCGCGAGGGACTCGACTATGCGGTGAAGGAACTGCACAAACGCGATGCGGCGCGTGCCCGCCAGTCGCAACATGTCTCGGGCGCGGAGCTGCTGGAGGGGGTGCGCGATTATGCGCTCGACCAGTATGGCCCGCTCGCGAAGACAGTGCTCAACGCCTGGGGGGTGGCGCGCTGCGGCGATTTCGGCGATCTCGTGTTCAATCTCATCGAGTATAACGTGTTCAGCAAAACCGAGAACGACCGGCGCGAGGATTTCGCCGAGCTCTACACGTTTGAGGACGCATTTGTGAAGCCGTTCCTGCCCCGGCGCGTACAGCGCTCGGGCCCGCCCACCTCGGCGGTCGGATCGGCGTAGATATCCTCGAAATGCGGGATGCGGGGGGCGGACTGCGGAATGAGGTCCGCGCGTTGGTGTGCCTTCCCTCGTCCTCTTTCCCGCCCTCCGCAATCCGTATTCCGCACTTCCTTTCATGCCCAAATCCGCCTCTCCTGCCGCTGATCTCCGACTGCTCGAGCCGTTCTGGGGCGAGCCCGTGCAGCGCTTCGTCCTGCCCAACGGCCTTACGCTTCTGCTCAAGCCCGACCGCGCCGCGGCGATCGCCTCGGTGCAGGTGTGGGTCAAGACCGGGAGTATTCATGAGGGCGCGAAACTGGGCGCCGGCCTCTCGCATTTTCTCGAGCACATGCTCTTCAAAGGCACGACGCGCCGCGCCGGCCGCGAAATCTCGGCCACAGTGCAGGCGCATGGGGGCTACATCAATGCCTACACGACGTTCGACCGCACGGTTTACTACATCGACATTCCTTCCGAGCACACCGCGGTCGCGGTCGACATCCTCGCCGATGCGGTGCTGCACTCCACGCTGCCGGCGGACGAGGTGGAGAAGGAGAAGCAGGTCATCCTGCGCGAGATCGCGATGGGGCAGGACGATCCCGACCACCGCCTGGGCGAGGCGCTGTTTGACACCGCATTCCGGCTGCACCCCTACCGGCATCCGATCATCGGCCACCGGGACGTGTTTGGCGCCCTGACGCGCGACGACCTGGTGGCGTATTATAAAACTCGTTACGTGCCCAACAATCTTGTCGTCGTGATCGCGGGCGACATCGAGCCTGCAGCCGCCCGCGCGGCCGTCGAGGCGCATTTCGGCCCGGAGCCGCGTCGGGAGCTGGCGCCGGTGTTTATCCCGGATGAGCCGCCGCCGCTCGCGCCGCGCGAGTTGCACCGGCACGACAATGTCGAGCTTGCGCGTGCCGGCCTGGCGTGGGCCATCCCCGGCCTCACGCATCCCGATGCGCCCGCGCTCGACGTGCTCGCGATGATCCTCGGGCACGGCGACAGCTCCGTGCTCTGGCAGGCCGTGCGCGAGAAGGCCCGCCTCGTGCACACGATCGACGCCTCGAGCTGGAATCCCGGCTCCAGCGGCCTGTTCTACATTTCGTTCACCTGCGAGGGCGGCCGCCGCGAAGCCGCCACGGCCGCGATCGAGCGCACGCTCGCGGGCACCGCCGCCCGCGGGTTTACGCCCGCGCAGATCCGCAAGGCCGTGCGTCAGCTCGTCGTGAGCGAAATCAACACGCGAAAGACCGTGGCCGGCCAGGCTTCGCGTCTCGGGGTCGCGGAGGTGGTTGTGGGCGACCTGCACCACGGACGGAGCTATTTCGAGGCGCTTGGCCGCGTCACCCCCGCGGACCTCAAGCGCCTGCTCAAGACCTATCTGGTGCCCGCGCGCTGCACCGCGGTCTCGCTCAACCCGGCCGTGGCCGCAACCCAGGCCGGCGCGGCGTCCGCCGCCGGGGTGTCGGCGATTCCCGACGTCACGGAGGAGCGCCTGCCCAACGGCGCGCGCCTGCTTTTTCAACCCGACCGACGCCTGCCCAACGTGCACATCCGGCTGGCGTGCCTGGGCGGCCCGCTCTTCGAGGCGCCGGGCGGCCGCGGCGCAACGGCCCTGCTCGCCACCCTGCTGGCGAAGGATACCCGGGCGCGCTCGGCCGCCGCGGTCGCGCAGACGATCGAGGAGGTCGGCGGCGCCTTGTATCCATTTTCCGGTAACAACAGCTTCGGCCTCGCGGTCGAGGTCCTGCCGCCCGACGTGCCGCGGGGCCTCGCGCTGCTGGGCGACGCCGTCCTCGCGCCCGCCTTCAAGGCCTCGACCTTCGAGACCGAACGCGACGCGCAACTGGCCGAACTCGCGGACGACGCCGACGACGTCGTGACGCTCGGCCGCAAGCTTCTGCGCAAAAAATTCTTCGGCAACCATCCGCTCGCGATCGACGCTGCCGGCGACGAAGCGGGGCTGCGCGCGCTCACGCCGAAGGCCCTTGCCGCCCTGCATCGGCAGCTGGTCGTCGCGCCCAACGTCGTGCTGTCGGTGACGGGGGATTTTGTCCCGTCGAAGCTGGCGCCCGCGCTCAAGGCCTTCCTGCGCCAGCTTCGGCGCGGAGAGTTTGTCACCCCGGTTCAGCCGCACACCGCGCCGGCCGAGGCGGGCGATTTTGTGGAGGCGCAACCGCGCCAGCAGGCCGTGGTTTACCAGGCGTTTCCCGGCCCGGGCGTGCTGGGCGAGGATTTCTACGTGGCGGAGGTGGCCGAGGAGTTGTTCAGCGGCATGTCGTCGCGCCTCTTCGAGCGCGTGCGCGAGGAGAAGGGCCTCGCGTATTTCGTGCGCGCCAGCCGCGTCACCGGCCTGCACACGGGCATGTTTTATTTCTACGCCGGCACCGCGCCGGGGCGCGATCACGAGGTGCTGGGCGAGATCGACGCGGAGATCGCCCGCGTCGCCGCCGGCGGCGTGGCCCCCGAGGAATTGCTGCGCTGCCAGACCCGGCTCAAGGCCGCCCGGCGCATGGGCCTGCAGACGAACGCCTCGCGCGCCTTGCACGCGGCGCTCAACGCGCTCTACGGGCAGGCGGTCAACGACTGGAAAAACTACGACGCGCGGATCGACGCCGTGACCATCTCCGATCTCGCACGTTTCGCCGAGGCGCGGTTGCGTCAGAATCTGCGCACGCAGCTTGCGGTGAAACCATGAATACGCTGGCGGAGCTCTTCCCCCGCGAGGACTACCGCTTTCACCTGACCCTGCGACGGGGCGAACTGCGGGACTTTTTCGCACCCACCGCCGCTCACGCCGCCCTTATCGGGGAGCGGCGTCGCTGGCTGGCGGACGATGCCGCTCGCTACGCGGCGCTGACCCCGGAAGGCCGACCGCTCGAGGCCGAGTTCGCCATGCAGGCGGCAGAGTGGGGGCTGGCCGCGGCCGGGGCGACGGTTCGGGAGCTTGGCGCCCTCCTTGAACCCGACTTCCTGCTGCTCTCGCCGGATCGGGACGGTGGTCCGTTTCGACTGCGGGGCGGAGCGCTTTGTTTTCCGACGGGGTGGGCGCTCGAGGAGAAGCTCGGACGTCCGCTCGAGGAGATCCATGGAGCCGTCCCGGGGCTGAATCCGGCGCTGGGCGGACCGATCCAGCAGTTTTTGACCCGGCTGCGGCCCGGGCCGGCGTACCTGCGCGCCAACTGGGGGCTGGCGGGCACGGCCGAACTCAACCTGCATCCGTCGCTGGCCCGACGGCGGCTGCAGTCGCCGCTCGATGTGACGCGAGCCTGGCTGCGCGTCGAATACCAGGCGCTCTCCGCGCTTCCGCGCTGCGGCGGCGTCGTATTCGGAATTCGGATCGCGCTGTATCCGTTGGGTGAAGTCCTCGCCGATCCTGGTGTGCGCGCCGGCTTCCATCAGGCGCTCGCGTCGATGCCGCCGGCGCTCGCCGACTACAAGGGCCTCTCGGCGGTGCGCGCGGACCTGCTCGCACTTTCCCTGCCGGACTAGAGGGCCGCTGGCGCGCCTCACCGCGCCGGTTCGGTCTCCGTGAAGCCGCCGCTCCATTTGAGCTTCGCGCGCACGACGGCGAAATGGGAATAGTCGAGGCGTTGCATGAGCGGCAGGCGCAGGGAAGAGACGGAAATTTCGACCGGGCAATCCTGGCAATGCACGAGGTGGCGCTGACCGTCCATCGCCACCAGGAGACGGGCGCCGGGATCGCTCGACTGTACGCGCAGGCGCACGTTTTGCGGAAAAATGATCGAGCGGTTGCTCAAGGTGTGCGGACAGATCGGCGTCATCGCGACGACTTCCGCCGCCGGCTGAATGAGCGGGCCGCCCGCGGACAGGTTATAGGCGGTGGAGCCCGTGGGCGTGGAGAAGATGAGGCCGTCGCAGGTGTATTCGGTGACGAACTCGTCGTCCGCGAACAGCTCGAGATGCACGAGGCGCGAGCTCATCTCATCTTTGATCAACACGTCGTTGAGCGCGAGATCGCGCTGCCCCGGCCCGGCCGAACACTCGAGGAGCGACCGCTGGGCGAGGCGGAAATCGCCGGCGAGCAGCGCGGGAAACTGCATGCGCGCCTCCTCGGCGGAAAACGTCGTCAGAAAACCGAGGCTGCCCCGGTTGACCCCGATGATCGGCACCTGCTGTCGCGCGGCTTCACCGGCGACGCCCAGCAACGTGCCATCGCCGCCGATCACGCAGCACGCGTCCCAGTCGTGGAGAAAGCCGGCCGGAAGCGGAAACGCGGCGGTCTGCTTCACCTTCACGCCGGCCGCCTCCGCGATCGCGATCAGCGCTTGCGCCACTTCGGGCGCGCCGGACTTCTGCTCGTTGATGACGAAGGCGAGTCTGCGGATGGGCGGCATGGTTGATGGAAGAGGTCGCGCTACTGTCCGCTAATCCCGCGCAATTCCAAATCCAAATCGCGGACCGGGATGAGGCGGCCTTCAGTTGTCAGGCCACCGTCGACTTTCTCAGGCCCAGCAGAAACTCACGGTTGCCGTCCGTCCCGCTGATCGGCGAATCCATAGTGCCGATCAACGTGGCGCCGGGCAACTCGGCGAGCGCGAAGGCGCTGACCTCGGCGAGCACGCGCTGCTGCACCGCGGGATCGCGGATGATGCCGCGTCCTTTGTCGACTTCGCTCTTGCCGGCCTCGAATTGCGGTTTCACGAGCGCCACCAGGACGCCGCCCGGCCGCACACAGGGCCACACGGCCGGCAGCACGCTCTTCAACGAGATGAACGAGAGGTCCATCACGGCCGCGTCGAAATCGGGCCGGGGCAGATCGGCGGGCTGAAGGTGGCGGGCGTTGATCTGTTCGAGATTGGTCACGCGCGGATCGGTGCGGAGTTTCGCGTGGAGCTGCGCGCGGCCGACGTCCACGCAAACGACATCGGCGGCGCCGGCCTGCAGCGCGCAGTCGGTGAACCCGCCCGTCGAGGCGCCGATGTCGAGCACATGCGCGCCGCGCAGATCGAGCGCGAAACGCTCGAGAAAGCCCTGCAGTTTCTCGCCGCCGCGCGACACGAAGCGCGGCGGTTGGTCGATCGTGAGCTCGAAATCGGGCGGAAACTCCTTGCCGGGCTTGTCGAGCCGCTCGGTGCCGTGGCGGACGCGCCCGCTCATGATCAGCGCCTTGGCCTGCGCGCGCGACGGCGCCAGCCCGCGGGCGACGAGCAGTTCATCGAGGCGTTGTCTGGCGGCGGCCATGCGAAGGCAGAAAAGGGTAGTCGTCCGGCCGCGTCCACGTCATAAACCGGCCCATGCTGTGTTCGGAACCGGGGAGTTGGCAGCGGATTGCGGCGGTAGCCGCGCTGTGCCTGGTGGAGTGCCCGGCGTTTGCCGGCGAGGCAGCGTTGCGGGCCGATGTCGCCGCGCTCGGTGTTTCAAGGCGACAGCCTCGCGCGCGCGGCGGATTACGTGGAGGGACGGCTCGCGAAAGCGGGCTGGACGGTGCGCCGGCAAAACTACCGCGCGCACGGCGTCGGATGTGACAATCTCGAGGTCGAGCGCCGCGGAGCGGTGGCGCCTGACGAGATCGTGGTGATCGGGGCGCATTACGACACCGTGCCGCAAACGCCCGGAGCGGATGATAACGCCAGTGGAGTGGCTGCGTTGCTCGCGCTTGCGGATGCGTTCGCCGCAACGCAGACCGATCGCACGCTGCGCTTCGTGGCGTTCGCGAACGAGGAGCCGATCTTTTTCCAGACGATGCTCATGGGCAGCCGCGTGTATGCGCGGGAATGCCGCGAGCGCCAGGAGCAAATTGTCGCGATGGTGAGCCTCGAGGCGATCGGCTATTTCTCCGACGAGAAACGGAGTCAGAAATACCCCTTTCCCCTGAGCCTGTTTTATCCGTCCCGGGCAACCTTCGTCGCGGTGGTCGGCGACCGGGCGTCACGCGCGCTCGTGAAGCGGGTGGAGAAAACCCTGGTCGCGACCAAGGCGCTGCCCGTCGAGAGCGCGTCGCTGCCCGGCCGCCTGCAGGGCGTCGGCTGGTCCGACCACTGGTCGTTCTGGCAGGAGGGGTATCCGGCGGTGATGGTCACCGACACGGCGGTCTTTCGAAACCCGCACTATCACCAGTCCACGGATACACCGGACACGCTCGATTACGCCCGCTTGGAGGCCGTCGTGCGCGGCTTGCGGGCGGTGGTGGCGGAGCTGGCGGGCGCCCGCTGAGGCAGCTTCTGGAGGGCGGGCGACCAGCAGGTGTTGCGGCCGCCGATGTACGCGTGCTCGAGCGGGCCGCCGGTCTTCGGGCAACGGCCGCCTTTTTCCCAGCGGTGGTGAAAAAGCCACGAATCCGGGATGTTGACGTTCAAATCGGGCGGAAGATCGCTCCCGACGCCGGCGATTTTTTCGAGCGCCTGGCGGCAGACGTTGCGGCATTCGCGCCAGAGTGCCTTCACCTCGCCGGGGTCGAGCGAACCCGCGGCGCGTTTCGGATGGATGGCGGCGCGCCAGAGGATCTCGTCGGCCATCCAGTTGCCGACCCCGGGAAAGCGCTCCTGCATCAGCAGCACGGCCTTGATCGGCGCGCGGGC
>DASWVO010000048.1:0-2069 GCA_036406235.1 Opitutaceae bacterium | reverse complement strand
CCGAGCACACGCAGGCGACGCCGCTCACGCGCGTGGCAGACTGCGCGCGACCGGAGAGCAACACGGCGCGGGAGTTCACGTTTGCGGTGGACCGCCTGCTGGGCGAACCCCCCGCAATGAGCGGGGCCCATCCAGGTCGAGCCCGCCGTCCCGGCGGGCTGACGTCCGCCGATACCAACCTTCTCCGCGAACAGCTGCTCGCCTGGCAGGCTGCCGGGCTCGAAGCCGCGGAGTTGTTCACCATGCGCGCATTACTGGGCCGCGAAAGCGCGCCGGTCGCCCGCTCGCTCGCCGACGCGAGCGCCGTGGGACTCGAGGCGCTCGATGCGCTGAGCCGCGGCATCACGCAGGACGCCGCCTGGCGCGAGGCGCGCATGGTGACGCTCGAACGCGCCGCCAAACCCCACGACGCGATCCAACTGCCGGCGCTCGGCGCCATTCGTCGGCTCGTCACCGCCGCGGCCCCGTGAAGAGTCCCTCTGGAGTGCAGCGATGCAGTCGGGGTGGAGCCCGCCGTCCTCGGCGGGCTGGCTTGTGCGTGAAGCTTCCATCCAGAACGTCGGAAGTCACCGCAGCCGGCGGGCGCCCGGCCCCGGGATCCGTCTTGGGGTGGCGCCACGACTCCGCTCGTGGCGTGGCTCTGCCCGGGAGCGGAGTCCCGGCCCCACCTCCAATAACATCGCGACATGTGATGGTCGCACGGAAGCCCGCCGGGACGGCGGGCTCCACCTTGCCGCCTTCTTCGGCAACAGGAGGAATGTTCGACTGCATCGTTCCCTGTAACGCGGAGCTCCGGCCCTCGCGGGCGACCGCTCACCGCGCGGGCCTGCAACGCCGCGATCCGCCGGAGCGGTTTTGTTGAACACCTCCCAGGTCCACCGCTCGAGCTTCGCCCCCTCACTCCATCTCACCCCAGCCTCATGTCCACCTCGCCCGCCCCTGTTGTGAACCCCGACAACTCCAAGACCGGCTACAATCGCTTCCTGCTCCTGGTCGCGGGCCTCGGAGGCCTGCTTTACGGCGTCGACGTCGGCATCATTGCCGGAGCGCTGCCGTATCTCGAAGCGACCTCCGGGCTCAACGCCGGGCAGCTCTCGTTCATCGTCGCCGCCGTGTTGCTTGGCAGCGTCATCTCGACGCTGTTCGCCGGACTGCTCGCCGACTGGCTCGGTCGCAAGCCGCTGATGATCCTAAGCGGCCTGCTCTTCGTCGCGAGCATTCCGATGATCGCGCTCGCGGAGGGCTATGTGCCGCTGGTGCTGGGCCGATTGCTGCAAGGCGTCAGCGCCGGTCTCATCGGCGTGGTCGTGCCGCTGTATCTCGCGGAGTGTCTCGGCGCCGCGCAGCGCGGCAAGGGCACCGCAATTTTCCAATGGATGCTCACGCTCGGCATCGTCGCCGCCGCGGCGATTGGCATGTATTTCAGCATCCGCGTCGAGGAGGTCGCCCGGCTCGACGCGCCCGCGGAGCTGTTCGCGTTCAAGGACCAGGCGTGGCGCAGCATCTTCTGGGTTTCGCTGCCGCCCGGGGTGCTGTTCGTGCTCGGCGGCTTGCTGGTGGCGGAATCACCGCGCTGGCTGTACCGCCGCGGCCGGACCGACGCCGCGCGCGCCGCGCTGCTGCGCTCCCGCTCCGATGAGCAGGCGGCGCTCGAACTGCAGGAAATGGCCGCGACGATCGCCGCCGAAAAGGCGCAGGCCGCCACCGCCGGTGCCCGCGTGCGCGAATCGCTGCTGCGCCGCAAGTACGTCGTCCCCTTCCTGCTCGCGTGCGTGATCCTCGCCTGCAACCAGGCCACCGGCGTCAACTCGATCATCGGCTACAACACGACGATCCTGCTGCAGAGCGGCCTCTCCGACGTGCAGGCCCACTGGGGCTATCTCATCCTCACGCTCGTCAACTTCCTCGTCACCATCGGCGCGGTTGTGCTCGTCGATCGCAAGGGCCGCAAGTTCCTCCTCTCGGTCGGCAGCGCCGGCATCATCGTCTCGCTGGTGTTCGTCGGGCTGATGTTCCGCCAGCCCGAATCGCGCCGCGTCGACGTGCGCAATGCCGTGCAGGCCAGCGTG
>DASWVO010000047.1:0-24417 GCA_036406235.1 Opitutaceae bacterium | reverse complement strand
CCCGCGGTGAGGCGGTTTCATTTGGGAGCGCGGTCCCGCCCGCAACCGGACTCTTGATGCGGGCCGGAGGTCCGCGCTCCCAAATGAATGAGTAGATGCGGATCCGCTTGTTGGCGTACGCGGCCATGGCAGGCAGTTTTCCTCGGTATTCTGGCTATTTTTTTACAGATTGGCGTCCTAAATGGGGTTGCGAGTATAGAGGGGGCGCACTTCCATCCCGCCATGGCTTTCATCTCCTCTGCACCTGCGGGGCAGGCGTCCCCGTTGCGAAGTGCGGCGTCGCCGCAAACCCGGGGCAACCTCAAATCCGCCCAGAACCTCGCCAGGCAGAAGTCGCTCGAGAGGAAAGCGAAGAACTACAAGCTGCCGATGGGCGAGCTGGCGATCTTCACGCAGCAGCTTGCGTCGCTGCTCACCGCCGGTCTGCCCTTGGTGCAGTGCCTCGAGGCGTTGCAGGACCAGACGGAGGATCAGGTGTTTCGCGTCGTCATCCGGGACGTGCGGGCGGACATCTCTTCGGGGAACTCCTTCTCCGCGTCGGTGAAGAAATTCCCCAAGACCTTTAACTCGCTGTTCATCTCGATGGTGGAGGCGGGTGAGGCGTCGGGCGCGCTGGCGGAGATTCTCGGCAAGGTGGCCAACTACTTCGAGTCGAGCGTGAAGCTTACCAAGAAGGTGAAGTCGGCGATGACCTACCCGATCGCGGTCATCGCGCTGGCGATCGCCCTGGTGAACGTGCTGCTGATTTTCGTCATCCCGGTGTTTGCGGCGATGTTCGCCGATTTCGGAGCGAAGCTGCCGGCGCCGACGCAGGCGTTGATCGATATCTCGAATTTCCTGAAGTACAACTTCCACTGGGTGGTGCTCGGTTGCGTCATCTTCTGGTGGGGGTTGAAGAAATTCGTCGCGACCCCGAAGGGCCGCCGGATGAAGGATCAGTTTCTCGTGCGCGCGCCGATCTTCGGCAACCTGATCCACAAGATCGCGCTCTCGCGCTTCTGCCGCACCTACGCGACGCTCGTCCGCTCCGGGGTGCCGATCCTGCGCACGCTCGAGATCGTGGCCGCGGCGTCAAACAAGGTGCAGGTCGAAGATGCCTGTGTGGAGATCTCCAAACACGTCAGCCAGGGCGGCCAGGTCTCGGAGATCCTCGCGGTCAATCCGTTCTTCCCGCCGATGATGAAGCACATGGTCAAGGCGGGTGAGTCGACCGGCAATGTCGATGGCATGATGAACAAGATCGCTGACTTCTACGACACGGAGTGCGAGGCGACCGTCGCCGCGCTCACGTCGCTGATCGAGCCGATGTTGATCGTCTTTCTGGGCGTCGTGGTGGGCGGTATCGTGATGGCGATGTTCCTGCCGATCTTCCAGCTCGGTGCGGTGGCGGGCGGGCTCCAATAAGACCCGTTGACTTGACCCGACGCGTGCGGACAGCGCATGTTCGCACGCTCATCTCCTGCCCATGCCTTCCGTCCTAATTGTCGACGATCTGCTCTCGATCCACGAGATGCTCGACGCGGTGATCCAGCCCACCGGCTTCACCACGTCCTTCGCGACCGACGGCGAGAAGGCGCTCGCCCGCTACAAGGCTGAGAAATTCGACCTCGTGCTGGCCGACATCGACATGAAGCCGATGGACGGCATCACGCTGCTCAAGCAGTTGAAGGTCTATGACCCGAACGCCGTCGTGATCATCATGACGGCGTACGCGTCGACGGAGAGTGCGATTCAGGCGCTCAAGTTCGGGGCGTTCGACTACCTGCAAAAGCCGTTTCGCGTCGACGAGCTCATCTCGACGCTGAAGCGCGGGATCGAGTTCAAGCAGTTCCAAGCCGAGCGGGCGAGTGCGGGCGGGCCGCAGATCAAGGCCGCCGACATCGAGGGGCGGCTCGTCGGCACGAGCGCCAAGGTCAAGAAGCTGCACCAGCAGATCAAGAAACTCGCCACCGTGCGCACGCCGGTGCTGCTGCAGGGCGAGCCGGGCACCGGCAAGACGACCGTGGCGGAGATCCTCCACGCGAGCCACGCCGCGGCCGACGCGCCGTTTGTCGGCATCGATTGCGAGCTGAGTCCCGAGGCGAATTTTCGCGCCGGTCTCCTCGGCGAGAGCGGCGTCGGCGGCGAGTGGGTGCAAAAGGCGAAGGGCGGCACGCTCTTCCTCCAGCATCTCGAGTCGCTCCCGCTGGCGATGCAGAAGGAACTCGTGAGCGTGCTGCGCAACACCGCGCATGGCTTCCGTCTCATCTGTACGACGAATGTCGATCTCGAGAAACTGACCGACGAGGGGCAGTTTCACGACGAGCTCTTCTATCGCGTCGCGTCGCTGCCGGTCACGTTACCGCCCCTGCGCGAGCACCTGGAGGACATTCCGCTCCTCGCGAAACATTTCCTCGCCAAGGCGGCCAACCCGCTCTTCGACGCCAATCTCGTCGAGTTTACTGACGACGCAATGACGGTGCTGCAGGCCTATCACTGGCCGGGCAATATCGTCGAGCTGGGTCAGGTGGTAACGAAGATCGCGGCCACAGCCGAGGCGCGCATCGTCACTTCGCAGCAACTCCCGATGCGGCTGAAGGAGGTCAAGCACTGGCCATCGCTCGCCGATTATCTCGCCGGGCAGCGCAAGCAGTACATCGACATGGTCGTGCACGCCTGCCGCGGCGACAAAGCCGCGGCCGCCAAGGTGCTCGGCGTCGACGCGGGGCAGCTGGACTGAGTTCGCTGGGAACGCGGGCGGCCCGCCCGCATTTTCCAGACTGCGGGCCCGCGGCCCTCGCTCCCGGGAAATCGCGCGCAAGACGCATGGGAGGTCCCCCTACGCCATGGATTTTGTGGGTCGGGCTTTACGCCCGACGTAGCGGGCTGACACCCAAGCCATGTCGGGCGTAAAGCCCGACGCTCATTTCGATCTACCGCACCCAGAGCACCGGCTGCCGGATCGGGAAATTGCGCCGGATCTCCTCCACCTGCGGATCGGGGTCGAGTGTTTCCCAGAGCGCGAGCCAGTCTTCGCGCCCGGTCGCGAGCGCCCCGAACAGCAGAGACGGCTGCCGCACCGGCCAGTTGTCCCAATACATCACGTCGGGTTGCACGAGCTCGTTGGTCACTGTCGGCTTCGCCGGACCTGAGCCGGGCAGCGTGCGGTGGACGGTTTCGAGCCAGGCATTTTTGTTGGCGATGAAGGGCGCGAGCCAGGCCACGCCTTTTGCCAGACTGCGTCCGTCGGGCAGGGTGAACGTCATCAAATCCTCCGCCGGTGTCGATAGCACGACGGCGAGCGCGGTCATCACGTCGAGGTTGAAGATCGAGTAACCGTAGGGCTTCGTGCGGCGCAGTTCGTCGGGAAAACTACCCTCGGGCGCCATCTGGTTGGGCAGCAGCACCTCTTTCAGGCGCGCGCGGCACTCGGCCAGGGTCGCCTCGTCGCCGAGCAGGTGCGCGAAGCACGCGATCTGCAGCCAGGCGCAGGTGCCGTGGTTGTTCTTCGCGTTGCTCTCATCAATGCCGTAAGGGTGCGTACGCAACCAGTGCAGATACTCCCGAAACCAGCCGCTCACCGCGGCATCCTCGGCCTTCGTGAGCGCCTTCGAGCCGCGTAACGCTTCGACGCCCAGCGCGACCTCCGCGAGATGCAGCGTGTCGATCACGCCAATGCTGCGACCGGTGTTGATGCCCTTGATGGCCTGCGAGTAGAGCAGGTTCGGGTTCATGCGCGTCGCCGGCTCGACGAACCAGGCGTGCAGGTGGCGCACGGCCGCCGCCGCGTAGCGTTCCTCGCGCGTGATCTTGTAAGTGGCCGCAAGCACGCCGAAGTGGCGCCCGAAATCCAGGAGCAACTGTCGGTGGGCGACGAAATTGTCCGGATTGCTCAGCCCGTCGCGCTGGAGGTAGGGGCCATCCGGATTCTTCGGGTCGGGCCACCAGTAATCACCTTCGGACGAGAAATCGTGGCGTCCCCCGGCGCTGCGCGGGTTGCGTACTGCGGCAATCGTTTTCGGCTCCGCCTGAACCGAGATCTCGGCGGCTTGGACGAGCCGGGGTTTTTCGTACACGGCCAGGTCGAAATGGGGCAGGGCGGCGAGGGCGAGAAGCGTCAGCATGGGGTGGTGGAAGCGAGCCGATTTTACGGCTTCGCGACCGCGGCGCCACCCGCACGGTGTCATCATCGTTAACCGCCCGTTTCCCGCTTGCGCAGGCGCGCGGCGCTCACAACCCTCACCGAAATCTACGCCCATGCCTAAGCGCACCGATCTCAAGTCCATCCTCATCATTGGCGCCGGTCCCATCGTGATCGGCCAGGCTTGCGAGTTCGATTACTCCGGCACCCAAGCCTGCAAAGCGCTCAAGGAGGAAGGCTATCGCGTCATTCTCGTGAACTCCAACCCGGCCACGATCATGACCGATCCGGAGTTCGCCGACGTCACCTACATCGAGCCGCTGACGGTCGAGTACCTCGAGAAGATCATTGCGGCCGAGCGCCCTTCCGCGCTGCTCCCGACGCTCGGCGGCCAGACCGCCCTCAACCTCTCGATGGAGCTCAACAAGAAGGGCATCCTGGAAAAATACGGCGTCGAGATGATCGGCGCGAAGCCGGCCGCGATCGCCAAGGGCGAGGACCGTGAGTTGTTCAAGCAGGCCATGCTCAAGATCGGCCTCGACGTCGCCCGCTCGCGCACCGTCAAGACCATGGAGGAGGCCCGCGCCGCGGCCGATGAGCTCAAGATGTTTCCGCTCATCATCCGCCCGTCCTTCACGCTCGGCGGCTCCGGCGGCGGCATCGCTTACAACAAAGAGGAATTCGAGCGCATCACGGCCAACGGTCTCGATCTCTCGCCGGTTCACGAGGTGCTCGTCGAAGAGTGCCTCCTCGGCTGGAAGGAATACGAGATGGAGGTCATGCGCGACCACAAGGACCAGTGCGTCGTGATCTGCTCGATCGAGAACTTTGATCCGATGGGCGTGCACACCGGCGACTCGATCACCGTCGCGCCGGCAATGACGCTCACCGACAAGGAATACCAGGTCATGCGCGACGCGTCCTTCGCCGTCATCCGCGAGATCGGCGTCGAGACCGGCGGTTCCAACATCCAGTTTTCCGTCGACCCGGTCACCGGCCGCATGGTCGTGATCGAGATGAACCCGCGCGTGTCGCGCTCCTCCGCGCTCGCCTCGAAGGCCACCGGGTTTCCGATCGCCAAGATCGCGGCCAAGCTCGCCGTCGGTTACACGCTCGACGAGCTGAAGAACGACATCACGCGCCTCACGCCGGCGTCGTTTGAGCCGACGATCGACTACATCGTCACGAAGATCCCGCGCTTCACGTTCGAGAAATTCCCCGACGCCGACGCCACCCTGACCTCCGCGATGAAATCGGTCGGTGAGGCGATGGCGATTGGCCGTACGTTCAAGGAGTCCGTCCAGAAGGCGCTGCGCTCGCTCGAGACCGGCGCCCGCGGTTTCGGCGGGGGGGGCAAATACGGCCTCGACGAGTCGCCGGACGAGAAGACGGTGCGCGCCAAGCTCGCGGTGCCCAACGCCGAGCGCATCTTCTACATCCGTTACGCGTTCATGCTCGGCCTGACGGTCGACAACATCTTCGACCTGTCGAAGATCGATCCGTGGTTCCTCCACCAGTTGCGCGAGATCTACGAGATGGAGGTCGAGCTCAAAAAGCACACGCTCGCCTCCGTGCCGGCCGACCTGCTGCGCCGGGCGAAGAAGTTCGGCTTTTCCGACGCGCAGCTCGCGCACTTCTTCAAGAGTGACCTCGCCACCGTGCGCGAGAATCGCAAGCAGCGCGGCATCGCCACGACGTATCGACTCGTGGATACGTGTGCGGCCGAGTTCGAGGCGTTCACGCCGTATTATTATTCCAGTTACGGCGATGAGAACGAGATTCTCCCGCCGAAGGGGAAGAAGAAGATCATGATCCTCGGCGGCGGTCCCAACCGCATCGGCCAGGGCATCGAGTTCGACTATTGCTGCGTGCACGCGAGCTTCGCGCTGCGCGAGGCCGGCTACGAGACGGTGATGGTCAACTCCAACCCGGAGACCGTCTCGACCGACTACGACACGAGCGACCGCCTCTACTTCGAGCCGCTCACGCTCGAGGACGTGCTGGAGATCTACCAGCAGGAGGGCTGCTCCGGTGCGATCGTGCAGTTCGGCGGCCAGACTCCGCTCAACCTCGCCAGCGCCCTCAAGGCCAATGGCGTGAACATCATCGGCACCTCGCCCGAGTCGATCGAGGTGGCCGAGGACCGCAAGCTCTTCTCCGCAATCCTCGACAAGCTGCAGCTCAAGTCGCCCGCCAACCGCACGGCGATGAACGAGTCCGACGCGCTGATGTTCGCGCACGAGGTCGGCTTCCCGGTGCTGCTCCGCCCGTCGTTCGTGCTCGGTGGCCGCGGCATGTTCATCGTCTACAACGAGGAGGAGTTCAAGGCGGTCGTGCGCCAGGCCTTCGACGTCATGCCCGACAAGCCGGTGCTCATCGACAAGTTCCTCGAGGACGCGATCGAGCTCGACGTCGATTGTATCAGCGACGGCGATACCTCCGTCATCGGCGGCATGCTCGAGCACATCGAGTTCGCCGGCGTGCACTCGGGCGACGCCGCGATGGTGATGCCGCCGCACACGCTCTCCAAGCCCATGCTCGACACGGTGCGCAAGGCCACCTACGCGCTCGCCAAGGAGCTCAACGTCGTCGGCCTGATGAACGTGCAGTTCGCGATCAAGGACAACCAGCTCTACGTGCTCGAGGTGAACCCGCGCGCATCGCGCACCGTGCCGTTCGTCGCCAAGGCGATCGGCGTGCCGCTCGCCAAGCTCGCCGCCAAGGTCATGACCGGCGCCAAGCTGAAGGACCTCGGCTTCACCCGCGAGCAGACGCCGAAGCACTGGTGCGTGAAGGAGGCCGTGTTCCCCTTCGTACGTTTCCCCGGCGCCACGATCACGCTCGGGCCGGAGATGCGCTCGACCGGCGAGGTGATGGGCCTCGACGAGGACCTCGGCATCGCCTTCGCCAAGGCGCAGGCGGCGGCCAAGCCCGGCCTGCCCACGAGCGGCAACGTTTTCATCAGTGTGAAGGACGCTGACAAGCCGCGCGCGGTCGAGGTCGCGCGGAAGTTCGTGGAGCTCGGCTTCACGGTCTATTCGACCAGCGGCACGGCCCGCGCGCTCCAGGCCGCCGGCGTGCCCGCCAAGACGCTCGCGAAGGTCGACGAGGGCCGCCCCGACGTGATCGACCTGATCAAGAACGGGCAGATGCAGATGCTGGTTAACACGCCGCTCGGCATGATCCCGCGCAAGGACGAGAACAAGATGCGGCAGGCCGCCTATGCGCACAGCGTCTGTATCATGACCACCCTCACCGGCGCCTCGGCCGCGCTCGACGGCATCCGCGCGCTGCAGCGCCAGCAGGTCGGCGTGCGCCCGATCCAAAAATACCGGGGCAACGTCGTGACGGTGTAAGGCGCGTCTTCGAAAGCCTGGGCTTCAGGTCGAGGCCGTCGTCCCGACGGCCAACTCAGGGTGGGGGCGGTCAGAGACGACCGCCGCCTCCTCCTGGCCGTTGCCGGCTGAACGCCGCGCCGCCGTCGTTTGCGAAGCGTTCGTAAATCCGGCGAACGTGGTTAACCTGTTGGCGTTCTGCGGTCGACGGCCGAAACGCGAACCGTCACGGTCAACGCCTGTCTGTCGGCCGGTTAGGACGTAAAACCAAATCACAATGAATAAGATCTGCGATATTGTTTCCCGACTTTGGCTGCTGGGGCTCTCGATGGGGCTGCTCGCCGTGTTGCCGGCCTGCACGACGGTCGAGGTCGCTCCCGACACGATCGGCAACGTGAAGCTCGGCGAGTTGCAGGTATTCGCCGACCGCGATTTCGAGACCGCCTATGCGGCGGCGAAACGAGGCATTGCGGACTACAAACTCTTCCTCACCGGCGACGAAAAGAAGGTGATCGAGGCCGAGCTCAACGCCCGCGATGGCGCAGATTCGCTCGTGACCGTGAAGATCAAGGAAGTGGCGAAGGGCCGCACGAGCGTGAAGATCCGCTACGGCATCCCGGGCGATATCGCGCAAGCGCAGCGACTCTATCGCGAGATCGCCAAGCACTATTGAACCGTGGCGGCAGGCCTCCGGGCCTGCCGTGCAGGGAAAACCAGTCGGCAGGCGGGATGCCCCGCCGCCACGTCGATCGCAAAGGCCGCGCGTGACAAGGCGCGGCCTTTTTCGTGGATTCACCGCGTGTCCACCCAACCCGCCACCCTCGTCGCCCTGCTTCACGGTCCCGACCAGCCCGGCCTCGTCGCCCGGACGGCCAACTGGATCTTCGAGCGCGGCGGTAATATTCTCCATGCCGACCAGCACCGCGACATGGAGGCGGGGGTGTTCTTCCAGCGCATCGAGTGGGAGCCAGCCAGGGGCAACGCTTCGGCCGGCGAGGCGGCGTTTCAGGCCTTCGCGCAGTCGCTCGGGATGGCGGCGCACGTCGCCTCCTCCGCACGCCGTCCGCGCGTGGCGATTTTTGTCTCCAGATTCGACCACTGTTTTCACGACCTCGTGCTGCGCTGGAAGGCCGGTGAATTCGCGTGCGACCTTGTCGCGATCATCTCGAACCACGTCGACCTGGAACCGGCGGCGCGCGGCTACGGGTTGCCGTATCACGTGATACCGGTGACGGCGGCGACAAAGGCCGAAGCCGAGGCGCGCCAAGTCGCCTTGCTGCAGCAACTCGATGCGGACCTCGTGATTCTCGCGCGCTACATGCAGGTGCTTTCGCCAGCGTTCCTGGAAAACTTCGCGCGGCCGGTGATCAACATCCATCACTCGTTCCTGCCGGCCTTCGCCGGCGGGCGGCCGTATCACCAGGCCTACGAGCGCGGTGTGAAGCTGATCGGCGCCACCGCGCACTACGCGACGGCGGTGCTCGATGACGGCCCGATCATCCAGCAGGACGTCGCGCGGGTGACACACCGCCACAGCGTCGACGATCTGATCCGCAAGGGCCGCGATCTCGAAAAAATGGTGCTCGCCCAGGCCGTGCGCTGGCACCTCGAACATCGCGTGCTCGTCTACGGCAACAAGACCGTCGTGTTCGACTAGAGGCTGTTACGAGCCTCTCGAAGGTGCGCTTGGGAAGGTAGGGCCCGACCTCCAGGCGGGCCGCATTGGAGATGTGTATGCCGAAGCGGCCCGCTCGGAGGTCGGGTCCGGCCAAGAATCCAAGTTCCCGGATCCCACGGCTCGCCGTGAACGCGATCGCACCGACGGAATGCGCATTTGGATGTTCGAAAGCTTGAGATCGTTTAGGTTTTCGCGCAGCGAAACCTATGCGTGCGATCCGGATCCACGAACACGGCGGGCCTGAAAAGCTCCATCTCGACGACGTGCCGTTGCCCGAGCCCGGTCCCGGCCAGGTACGCCTGCGCGTCGAGGCGGCGGGCCTGAATTTCATCGATACGTATCAACGCAGCGGCCTCTACCGCGTCGCGCTGCCGGCGACGCTGGGCCTGGAGGCCGCCGGCGTGATCACGGCGGTGGGGAATGACGCGGGCGACTTTGAGATCGGCGACCGGGTCGCGACCGCGCGGGCGCTGGGGGCCTACGCCGATGAGACCCTCGTTTCGGCGGCGCAGGTGGTCCACGTTCCCGACGAGGTGGAGACGGCCGAGGCCGCGGCGTTGCTGCTGCAGGGCATGACCGCCCACTATCTTGTGTGTGACACCTATCCGGTGAAGTCCGGCGACGCGGTCCTGGTGCACGCGGCCGCCGGCGGGGTAGGGCTGCTGTTGATACAGATCGCGAAGAGCCGCGGCGCGCACGTGATTGCCTCGGTCGGCGCCGAGGCGAAAGTCGAGCTGGCGAAGGCGGCCGGGGCCGACGCGGTCATTGTCTCCTCCCGGGAAAACGTCGCCGAGGCCGTGCGCCGCCACACGGCGGGGCGCGGCGCCGATGTAGTCTACGACTCGGTGGGCAAGGACACCTTTGCGACGAGCCTGGACAGCCTGCGGCCGCGGGGGATGCTGGTTTCCTTCGGCAACGCGAGCGGGCCGGTGCCGGCGTTCGCGCCGCTCCTGCTCTCGGAGAAGGGCTCCCTCTTTTTCACCCGGCCGACGCTCTACCACTACACGCAGACCGCGGCGGAGATTCGGGCACGCACGCACGATCTGTTTCGCTGGATCGCGGCGGGCGAGTTGCGCGTGCGCGTCGGGGCGAAGTTTCCGCTCGAGAAGACGGCCGACGCCCATCGTGCCCTCGAAAGCCGGCAGACGACCGGCAAGGTGCTGATCCTGCCGTAGCGCGCGGCGATGCCGCGGGAATCCGAAATCCGAAGTTCGAAATCCGAAATATTCGGATTTGGTGCATTTGAATTTGTATCGGATTTCGGATTTCGAACTTCGTGCTTCGGTTTTGGGATCCTCACGCCGGCACGCCGAGCAACTCGATCGCGCGCAGGCCGGCGGCGTGGCGGGTTTCCACGCCGAGTTTGGCGAAGACGCGTTCGAGGTGCGTGCGCACCGTGTAGGGCTGGATAGCAAGAATCTGCGCGACCTCGGGGTTCGTTTTGCCCTGCGCGACCCACATCAAAACCTCTGCCTCGCGCGGCGTGAGGCCGAACTTCCGTTCAAGCGGCTCGGGCTCCCAGACCCGGGCCTCCACCGGCGTCGCGGCGGTGCGGGTGCGCAAATCGGCGATGGCCTTTGCCGTGCCCCACGCCTGCTGGATATGCGGACGCAGCGCGTTGAAGAGCTCGCGCTCCTCGCCACGGAAGCCGGGGCGGGAGCGCAGCACCGCGACGCAGGCCGTCACTCCGCCGTGGGTGACGTTGATGCTGAGATCGTCGGCGATGCCGATGCGGTCGTAATACTCGCGGAAAATCGCGAGCCGGTCCCGGCTGCCGCGCGATACGAAGTCGGAGAGGGCGAGCGCTTCGCCCGAGCCGGTGGCCTTGCGATGCGCCGCCGGCGTGAACTCATGGAAATTCTCGAAGAACACCGGCACAAGCCATTCGTGGTCGCTGCTCGCGGGTCGCAGCGCCCAGGAACGTTCGCCGCGTATCCGATCGTGCAATACGACTCCATGAGACTCGCCCGGAATGAGGGTGGCGACGGCGTCCGCGATCGCCCCGGGGAGGTGGCGGAGGTCCGTCTCCGCGTAGAAGGCGGGGAGGGTGTGAGTGAACAGCCGCAGGGCACGCGCGGAGAGGCGGCGCAGGCTCGCGGCGAGGGGTGAATAAAGGCCGATCGACTGCATAAACCGACAATTGCGGGCGGCGGTGCCCGTTCGGGCAAGGAAAGCCGGTTCTTATCAGGGTTTCCCCGATGTTATCGATAAGGGAGGGGTCCCCCAGGTGTCGTATGGTCCTTATAGGCGGCGCGTGATACAACGGAGGCTCACCTGCAACCCACCGCGGCCCGCGTAGGCGGGCTCGGGAAACCCTGTCGTCTGTATCCATGAAAGCATTGTGTTCCTTCCTCCTGCGCGGCCGTGCCGCGCTCCTGTGGTCTGTCGCGGCCTCGTCGTCCGCGGTTCTCTTGCTGGCGTCGTCCGACGCGCCCGATCCCGAAGCCCCGGAACCGCCGGCTCCGCTTTTCGAGGGCCTCGGATCCTGGCAGCACCCGGTCGAGACGCAGCACGCGCTCGCCCAGCGCTATTTCAACCAAGGGCTGATGTTCATCTACGGCTTCAACCACAAGGAGGCCATCCGCGCCTTCGAGGCCTCGGCCAAGCTCGACCCTGAACTCGCGATGGCGTGGTGGGGCGTGGCCTTTGCCCACGGGCCCAACATCAATGCTCCGATGGCGGGCGACGCCGTGCCTCCGGCATGGACCGCGCTGCAAAACGCGCTGCGCTTGAAAACGCAGGCGAGTCCGCGCCACCAGGCCTATATCGACGCGCTGGCCACGCGCTACGCGAGCGAGCCGAAGCCCGACCGCGCCGCGCTCGACGCCACCTACGCGGAGGCGATGCGCCGGGTCACGGAGATGTATCCGGATGACCTCGACGCCGCCGTACTCTATGCGGATGCGGTCATGAACACGATGGCATGGGATTACTGGCTGGCGGACCGCCGCACGGCGAAGCCGGCCACGCTGGAGATCATGCGCAAGATCGAGGACGTGCTTGCCCGCCGTCCCGATCATCCGGGCGCGAATCACGCCTACATCCACCTGGTGGAGGCCGGCCCCGAGCCGTTCCGCGCCCTGCCCAGCGCCGACCGGCTGCAGTTCTACGCGCCTGACGCCGGCCATCTCGTGCACATGCCCTCGCACATCTACATCCGCACCGGCCGTTATCACGAGGCCACGCTGGCCAACGAGCGCGCCGCCGCGGCCGACCGCGCCTACATCGCGCAATGCCAGGCGCAAGGTTTCTATCCCGGCATGTACTACCCGCACAACCTGCACTTCATCTGGTATGCGCTCAGCTTCGAGGGGCGCGCGGACGAGTGTATCCGCGCCGCCATGCAGGTGGCGGACTACGCGACCTCGCCGCTGTGCGGCACCGATGTCGCGGAGGCGCCGCGGCTGAGGCACCTGCCGTGGCTGGCGCAGGCGCGCTTCGGCCGCTGGGACGAACTCCTCGCGCTCGCCGAACCGCCGGAGGACCGGCCGCTCGATCGGGCGATGTGGCATTACGTGCGCACCCTGGCGTTTGCGGCGAAAAACGACGCCGACGCCGCTGCGCGGGAATCCGTGGCGCTCGACAAGATCGTCGCCGACGGCGCGATCAAGCCGCTCGACAATCCCTATCTTCCGGCCTCGAGCATTGTCCAGGTGGCGCAGCACGTCGCCGCGGCCCGCGTGTCCGGCGCGCGCGGCGATCACGAAGCGATGATCACCGCTCTGCGCTCCGCCGTCGAAGCCGAGCATGCGCTGCCCTACATGGAGCCGGCGTTCTGGTATTACCCGACCCGCCAGAGCCTCGGTGCGGCGCTGCTCAAGCTCGGCCGCGCCGAGGAGGCGGCAAAGGTCTTCCGCGAAGACCTGCTCGAGTTTCCCCGCAACGGCTGGTCGCTCTACGGGCTCACGGCGGCGATGCAGGCGCAGGGCCGGCCGGACGACGCCGCGCTGCTGCAGCGTGAGTTCGCCGCTGCCTGGCCGCACGCCGACCGTGCGCCGGACCTGAGCTGGTTCTAGGCGGGCCAGTCGCTGAAAGCTGGGCTCTGCTCTGAGCTGTCGACCGCTGGAAACAGCGATCTTTTCACGCAGGGCCGGTCTGTGGCTGCGCGCGTCCAAGCCGTCCAGGTGGGTCGGGCTTTATCTCGACCTGTCGGGCGTAATGCCCGCCCCACAAATTGGCCGAACTCCAGGTCCGGCCGCAGGCCGGACCTGCCCGGCCTGCGGCCGGATGCCACGACTCGAAGTCCCGCCTTTACGCGCCTCGCGGGATGTGTTTCGGTCGCGGTTTTCAAGTTTCACGAAGCCATGTCCATTCCCGCCACACCCAGCCCCACCCCCTCCGGCGACGACCGCAACCTCGTCCGGGTCGATGAGACCTACGTCGCCCCCGGCTTCGAAGACAAGTTGCGGATTTTCTGGGAGAAGAACTCGAAGACCGTGACGGCGGTGTGCGTGGTGGTGCTCGTGGGCATCATTGCCAAAGGCGGCTGGGAGCTGTTGCAGGCGCAGAAGGAAAAAGGCATCGCCGCCGACTACGCGGCCGCCGGCGCCGACAGCGCCAAGCTCAAGGCGTTCGCCTCCTCCCACGAAGGCCACGCCCTCGCCGGCGCGTCGTATCTGCAACTGGCCGATGAAGCCTACGCCGCGGGCAAATTCGCCGAGGCCGCCGGCCATTACGAAAAGGCTGGGGCCAATTTGAAGGAAGGACCGTTCGCGGGCCGCATCCGGCTCGGCCTTGCGGTGAGCAAGCTGCAGTCGGGCAGCACCGCCGACGCCGAAGCGACCCTCAAAACCCTCGCCAACGAGGTCGGACTGCTGAAAGCCGTCCGCGCCGAGGCCGCTTATCATCTGGCGACGATTGCGGCCGGGGCGGGCAAGACCGACGAGGTCACCAAGCTCGCCGACCAGATCATGACGATCGACCCGCAGGGCACGTGGAGCCAGCGCGCGATGATGCTGCGGGCGACACTGCCGGCGGCCGACAACGCTGCGGCCGCGCCCGCCGCTGCGCCGGCCGGCGAAAAGAAGGACGAGGCGACACCCGCCGTTTCGTTCAAGCCGGGCGGCGAGTGACGCCCCGCACGCACAACGTTTCACCCAACAAAAACCCGCCGGCAGTCCGGCGGGTTTTTTCGTGAATGGTCGGGGCTGAACGCGTGGCGGCAGGCGTCTCTGCCTGCCGTGCTTGGAAACCACGCAACGGCAGGCACGGAGGCCTGCCGCCATGACAAATGCATAAATGGTCGGGGCGGAGAGATTCGAACTCTCGACCTCCTGGTCCCAAACCAGGCGCTCTACCAGGCTAAGCTACACCCCGAATCAGCCTGTTAACGGACGGGCTGGGGCCGCGGGTGTCAACGTTCGGTTGGAAATGATTGGTCGAGCCACGCCCGGCCTTGGCCCGATTTCAGGAACTTTTCTCTCTTTCTCGCGGCAGCGTACGAGGTGAACGTTTCGGTGTGAATCAGCTCGAAAGCCCCCAGTTGCTGGCCGCCCCGACTGCGTTTGTTTGCGTGATCCGTGAGGCGTGTTTCGAGATCTGCGGTAATGCGGACGTAGCGCTTTCCATTCTTGAGATTGCGAAGGACGTACGGACGGGGGACGTCCGTGCCGCAGTCTGGCGTCTTTTGCCGTTAATTTGTGTATCGGCCGCGTCGTTCCTGCCCTGGTCATTTACCGGCTTGCTTCGCTGGGAGCCCCTGCCTAGACGCATAGGCCACCCTTTTCTCACCTCTCCATGGATACGATTTCTCGTGAAGGTAACACCAACAGCATCGTGCCGATTCTCGGCGTGATCGTCGGCGTGCTCGGCCTCGTGCTGGCTGGCGTCGCCCTCGCCAAAGTTTCCTCCGTCAACAAGGCGCTCGCGGCTCAGACCGAGCAGTTGACGAAGATCGATTCGATGGAGACCGACGTGCGGAATGCCGTCGCGACCGCGGAGAAGGCGAACAACTACTCGACCAATCTGGCGAAGCAGACCCAGGATGGCTTCAACGCCGTCAGCCTCGAGCTCGGCAACATCCGCGGTGAAGTTGCCAAGCTCGGCGAAAGCGCCAAAGCCCCGGCCAAGGCTGCGGCCACCGCCAAGTCGGGCGAACCGGCGGTCGCGGGGCCCAACGAATATGTCGTCAAGAGCGGCGACACGGGCATGAAGATCGCGCGCTCCGCCGGCGTTTCGTTGCCCGATCTGCAGTCAGTCAATCCCGGCGTGAACTGGAACAGCCTCCACGTCGGCCAGAAGCTGAAGCTGCCGAAGAAGTAAGCGCCTCCGCACCGTATTCAATTTTCGGAGATACCTCCCCACCGACACGGTTGGGAGGTATTTTTTTTGATGAGCACCTCTTCCTCGTCCTCCTCGTCCGACAAGCCCGTCCCGCCGGCGCGCTGGGAACGAGTCGCGGAACGCTCGCTGCACGCGACGCGCATCTTCGATCTGCGCGGCGTGCGTTTCCGCCATCCCGGGCGCGGCACCGAGCACGAGTTCGTCGTGCTCGATGCGCCCGACTGGGTACTCGTGCTGGCGCTCACCACGGAGCTCCGGCTCGTGCTCGTCCGCCAGTTTCGCTACGGCATCGATGCGTTTTCGCTCGAGCCGCCGGGAGGCATTATCGACCGGAACGAGGATCCGGTGGCGGCGGGTCTGCGCGAGCTGGTCGAGGAAACGGGCTACACCGGAAAGACGGCGCGGCTGCTCGGCAGCGTGCATCCCAACCCGGCGATTCAGAACAACCGCTGCCACATCGTGCTGGTCGAGGGCTGTGCCTGCACGCATCCGCTCACTTGGGATGAGCACGAGGAGCTCGAGATCGATACGGCACCGGTCGAGGACGTCCTGGCTTGGGCCCGGGACGGACGCATTACCCATGCCCTTGCGCTCAATGCACTGTATCTGTTCGAACCGCGGTGGCGGGAACTGTGCGGGCGGGGCATTTGACTTCGCTGTTGCGGGTTATTAGCTGCCCGACCTTGAAGATGTCCGCTCCCCATTTCGCAAACCGCCCGGAGGCCCTGGGTTCCGCCATCGAAGAATACCTGCCGGCTCCGCTGGAAACGGAGATCCGCCGGATCTACGAGCGCAGCCCGCTTTATGGGCAGCGGTTTCCGTTGCATCCCGAGCCCCTGCAATGGTCGTGCTACCGGGAGATTCCGACGCTTTCGAAACGCGAGATCGTCGAGCGCGGGCATCAGGCGTTTTTCGCCGACTACCGCGACGTCGAGCGCGGGCTCGCCGAGAAACGCCTCGAATACGAGAGCACCTCCGGCACCACGAGCGGCCCGATGACCGTCATCATGGAGGACGGTTGGTGGAATGCGCAGACCGAGCGCGCCTACCGCGCCTCGGCGATCCTGCGCCCGCTGCTCGACCGCCCCTATCGCAAGTGCGTCCTCGCGCCGGTCGGCTGCTCGAGCAATCTTTGTCCCTACGAGGACCATCCGTTTCCGCACCGCTATTTCGACGGCACCGTTTACCTCAATCTGAGCAGCGACCCGTTCGTCTTTCCGGAGAGCGAGTGGGACCGCATCGTGCTCGAATTGCAGGCGACGCAGCCCGAGGTGCTCGAAGGCGAACCGGTTTATCTCTCGCTGCTCGCGCGCGCCGCGCACAAGCGCAAGGTCGCCGTGCCCAGCATCCGCGCCGTGATCCTCACCTACGGCAAGGCGAGCGTGCAGCATGCGAAACGCATCGCGGAGGTGTTTCCCGCGCCCCAGGTCGACCTCTATGGCTCGACCGAAGCCGGCTACCTCTTCGTTGGCGAGGCGTTCAAGGACGACTCGCAGGTGATCGACGGGAATGCGTTCATCGAACTCGTGCCGTATCGAAATCTCCCCGACGCGTTCCAGATCTACGTGACGACGCGCGGCCGCGAGGCGATGCCGCTGCTGCGCTACCATACCGGCGACGTGGTGCGGAAATTCCCGACCGGCTACCGGCTGCTCGGCCGCGAGACCGGCCTGCATTTCCGGCGCGACGGCACGCTCGTCTCGCCGCACGAGATCGATGCGGCGCTCCCGGCCGGTTTTGCGTGCTGGCACTACACGCTCGTGCAGACCTCGGCCACGCGCTGGGATTTTCACTATGTGGCCGATCATGCCGCGCCGGAGGGCCTGGAGGCCGCGGTCGCGGGAGCCCTTGGCGACGGCGCTCGCGTGGTGGCGTTTCGCCGGCGGTTCATTGCGCCGGCAGGCAGCGGCAAGTTTTCGCTGCTCAAGCCGCTCTCCCCGGCCTGAAGGTCCGCGAATCGCGAGGCGGCGGGTGCCCGTCCCACCGCCGCCGCGATTGAGGGCTTCACAAGGCTCGCCACCCGCTGTCGCCGGCATCGCCAGCGCGACAGGGCGGTTTGCAAGGTAGACCGTCCGCTTCGCCCGGACGTCAGCGTGGCTTGTCCGAGCGACAGGGTCCGTTGCCCGAGCGACCGCGGGTCTCGGCGGGACGGCCGCGGGCGTTGCCGGGGCGACAGCGGCGCGCGTCCGGGCGTCAGCGGGCTTTAGCCGAGTGGCAGGGGGCGTTGCCGGGACGATAGCGGGCTTCGCGCGGGCGACAGCGGGCGTTGTCCGAGCGACAGCGGGCTTCGCCTGAGTGGCAGGGGGCGTTGCCGGGACGATAGCGGGCATCGCGCGGGCGACAGCGGGCGTTGTCCGAACGACCGCGGGCTTCGCCGGGGCGTCGGCGGGCATTGCCCGAGCGACAAGGGGCGTTGCCGGGCCGACCGCGGGGGCTGAAAACACCGCAGCGCGCCTGGCGGTTGGGCGCGCCCTGGCGCCCGCGGCTTCTCTCCGGGGTTAGGTTGCCTAATATGCTGTCCTGCTGCGGTGCTGGGGCGTTTACAAGGGGTGCGGGGCCCGCCTTAGTATCGGCCCCCCACCGGGCCTGCCAGGAATGAGCCCGAACGGACTTGTTGACCCTAAGCTAAACCACTCGAGATGAGTCTCCTAGGTAATCTCTTTCGCTCGTCGATCGGGCGCAAATTCATCATGGCGATCACCGGCCTCGTGCTGACGGGGTTCGTCGCCGGCCACCTGGTGGGCAACCTCCAGATCTTCTCGCCGCCGGACAAGCTCAATGGCTACGCCCATTTTCTGCAGTCCCTTGGGCCGGCCTTATGGGCGGTGAGACTTGTTCTTCTTGCCTGCGTGGTCCTCCACGTCTGGGCGGCGATCGCGTTGACGCTCGAGAACAAGACCGCCCGCGGACCGGAAAAATATGGCGTGCACCAGTGGATCGCCGCCACGGTGGCGTCGCGTTACATGCGCGTCACTGGCTTCGTGGTGCTGGCGTTCATCGTGTACCACCTCGCGCATTTCACCCTCGGGGTCGCGGGCAGCGAGTCGTTCAAGACCAGCCTGCCGGAGTATCGGATGACCTCGGAGTATCACCTCCTCGGCATCCCGGTCGTGCCGAGCGGAATCGAGGTGCACGACGTCTACAGCATGACGTACCTCGGCTTCGCCAACTCGGCGGTCAACCCGTTCGGCTGGCTGATCTCGCTGTTCTACATCGTCGCGGTCGGGCTGCTCACCGTTCATCTCTGGCACGGCGCCGATTCGATGTTTCAGACCTTTGGCTGGCGCAACTCCACGTGGTCGGCCGGCCTCCGCAAAGTCGTCGGTCTGCTCTGCCTGCTTTACTTCCTGGGCAACCTGCTGATCCCGGGCGCGATCCTCACCGGCATGCTCAAGCCTGCCGCCGGCACGGTCGCCGCCCAGCAAATGGCCGCCGCCCCCGCCCCCGCCGTCGTCCAGCGCTAACCCTTTCCCGCCATGGCCAAGCTCGATTCCAAAGTCCCGTCCGGTCCGCTCGCCGACAAGTGGCGCAAGCACAAGGCGGAGATCAAACTCGTCAACCCCGCCAACAAGCGCAAATACGAGGTCGTCGTCGTCGGCGCCGGTCTGGCCGGCGCCTCCGCGGCCGCCACGCTCGCGGAGCTGGGTTACAAGGTGAAGTGCATCGTGTTTCACGACAGCCCTCGCCGCGCCCACTCGATCGCCGCCCAGGGCGGCATCAACGCCGCCAAGAACTACCAGAACGACGGCGACAGCGTGTATCGGCTTTTTTATGACACGATCAAGGGCGGCGACTATCGCGCCCGCGAGGCCAACGTCCACCGCCTCGCCGAGGTGTCCGTCAACATCATCGACCAGTGCGTCGCGCAGGGCGTGCCGTTCGCCCGCGAGTACGGCGGCCTCCTTGCCAACCGTTCCTTCGGCGGCGCGCAGGTGTCGCGCACGTTCTACGCCCGTGGTCAGACCGGCCAGCAGCTCCTCCTCGGCGCCTACTCCGCGCTCTCGAAGATGGTGGGCGCGGGCGGCGTGCAGCTCGTCACCCAGCATGAAATGGTCGACCTCGTGGTCGTCGGCGGCCACGCCAAGGGCGTCATCACCCGCGATCTCGTCACCGGCGAGCTCGTGCGCCACGCCGGCGACGCCGTGATCCTCGCCACCGGCGGCTACGGCAACGTCTTCAACCTCTCGACCTACGCGCGCGGCTCCAACGCCACCGCGATCTGGCGCGCCTACAAGCGCGGCGCGTGCTTCGCCAACCCCTGCTACACGCAGATCCACCCGACCTGCATCCCCGTGACCGGCGACTACCAGTCGAAGCTCACGCTCATGTCGGAGTCCCTCCGCAACGACGGCCGCATCTGGGTGCCGAAGAAGAAGGAGGATTGTAAGAAGGATCCGAATACGATCCCCGAGGAGGACCGCGACTACTACCTCGAGCGCATCTACCCGAGCTTCGGCAACCTCGCGCCCCGCGACGTCTCCTCCCGCGCCGCCAAGCGCGTGTGCGACGAGGGCCGCGGCATCGGCGAGACGGGTCTCGGCGTGTATCTGGATTTCTCCGACGCGATCAAGCGCCTCGGCGAGGCGGCCGTCCGCGAACGCTACGGCAACCTCTTCGACATCTACCACGAGATCACCAACGAGAACGCCTACAAGACGCCGATGCGCATCTACCCGGCCGTGCACTACACGATGGGCGGCCTCTGGGTGGACTATAACCTGATGTCGAACGTCCCGGGCCTGTTCGTGCTCGGCG
This sequence comes from Opitutaceae bacterium, assembly GCA_036406235.1. GTDB lineage: Bacteria > Verrucomicrobiota > Verrucomicrobiia > Opitutales > Opitutaceae > DASWVO01. Next base: position 4,247 of record DASWVO010000047.1, on the reverse strand, counting down.
AGGCGAACTTCTCCGACCACGGCGCGAACCGCTTGGGCGCCTCCGCGCTGATGCAGGGCCTGGCCGACGGCTACTTCGTCATTCCCTACACGATCGGCGATTACCTCGCCCAGCAGAAGCCCGGTTCGAAGCCGTCCACCGATGCGCCTGAGTTCAAGCAGGCCGAAGAGGCCGTCGCCTCGATGGTGAAGCGCCTCATGACCATCAAGGGCAAGCAGCCTGTGAGCCATTTCCACAAGCGACTGGGCGAGATCATGTGGACCTATTGTGGCATGGCCCGCACGAAGGAGGGCTTGCAGAAGGCGCTGCAGGAGATCCCGAAGCTGCGCGAAGAGTTCTGGGCCAACGTGAACGTGCCTGGCTCGGCCGAATCGCTCAACCAGGCCCTAGAAAAGGCCGGCCGCGTGGCCGACTTCATCGAGCTCGGCGAGCTGATGTGCCTCGACGCCCTCACGCGCGAGGAGAGCTGCGGCGGCCACTTCCGCGAGGAGTACCAGTATCCGGACGGCGAATGCAAACGCGACGACGAGAAGTTCGCGCACGCCGCCGCCTGGGAATTCCAGGGCGAGGGCAAGGCCCCGCTCCGCAACGTCGAGGCCCTCAACTACGAGTTCGTGAAGATGAGCGTGCGCTCGTACAAATAAGAAAAGAAGCGAGGAGCGAGGAGCGGGAATCGAGCATGATTCCGCTGCCTCGCTTCCGCTGAATCCTCCTCGTCCTCCCTCATCGATTCCCACTCCTTTTCCTCATGGTCGCCGACAATACCACGAAAAACATCTCCGTCACCCTGCGCGTCTGGCGTCAGCCGGCGGCGAACCAGCCCGGCAAGTTCGTCGAGTACCACGCCAAGGATCTCAATCCGAACATGTCGTTCCTCGAGATGCTCGACGTCATCAACGACGAGCTCGAGACCCGGGGAGAGGATCCGATCGCCTTCGCCCATGACTGTCGCGAGGGCATCTGCGGCACCTGCTCGCTCGTGATCGACGGCAAACCGCACGGGCCGCACCGCGGCATCGCGAGCTGTCAGACCTACATGCGCAGCTTCGCCGACGGCGCCGTGATCACGGTCGAGCCGTTCCGCGCGAAACCGTTCCCCGTCATCAAGGACCTGATCACCGATCGCTCGGCCTTCGACAAGATCCAGCAGGCGGGCGGCTTCATCAGCGTGCGCACCGGCGCCGCCTGTGACGCCAACGCCATTCCGATCCCGAAGCCCGTCGCCGACCTCGCGATGGACGCCGCGCAGTGCATCGGCTGCGGCGCATGCGTCGCCGCGTGCAAGAACGCGTCCGCGATGCTCTTCGTCTCCGCCAAGGTCTCGCAGCTCGCCCTCCTCCCGCAGGGCCAGCCCGAGCGCGACTCCCGCGTGCTCAAGATGGTCGCGACGATGGACGAGCTGGGCTTCGGCAACTGCACGAACCAATACGAGTGCAGCGCCGCCTGCCCGAAGCTCATCTCGCACGACTTCATCGCCCGCATGAACCGCGATTACCTCGCGGCGAGCTTCCGCTCGGCCTTCCGGGCGCAGCCGGCGAGCACCGGCGGCGGCGCGGCTTGATCCTTTGTCCCTGGTCTGGTCACCGGGAAAGGCGCGGTCTTCGGACCGCGCCTTTTTCGTGGGCCATCTCGCCCGGTTTGCTTCGTTGCCCCTGTTGCTCGCCGTCCCGGATTTATCGTCTGACGACAAGGCTGGCGTCCGGCCCGTTTTTCCTGGAGTCTCGGCGGCCTTTCCAGGTCGCACGTCATTCCAGCTGATGCGTTCTCCCCTTCTTTCCTGCGGCCGGGTGCCACCCCGGCTATCGCGAGGGCTGCTGCTTGCAGTCCTTGTTGGTCTCTGGTGTTCCCTCGCGCGTGCGGCGACCGAGCACGTCGACCCGCGCACGCTTATAGCGCCGGAACTGCCGGACTGGATCACGCCGTCGGTCGCACTTCCCGACGTGCCGGTCGCGGCGGCCGCCGGATCCACCCGGATGCTCGTGTTCGAGTACCAGCATCATGTGCCGTTGCAGGAGGAATTCCGCCGTTATGCGCTTCGCATCGAGAGCGAAGCCGGGCTGCAGCAGGCCGGCCAGATATCCCTCGATTTTGCGCCCGCCTATCAAAAGCTCCGCTGGCATTACCTGCGCGTCTGGCGTGATGGCACGAGGCGCGATGTGCTCGCGCCGGAGGCGTTGCAGGTCCTGCGTCAGGAAGAGAACGCGGATCGGTTCCTCTATCACGGCCAGTTGACCGTGCTGGCGATCCTCCACGATTTGCGGGTCGGAGACATCGTTGAGTGGGCCTGCAGCCGCACCGGAGTAAACCCGGTGTTTGGCGGACGTTTCAGCACCACGCTGCCGGGCGCCGCGTCGACTCCGATTGACCGGCTGTTCTATCGCATCCTCACCACGCCGAACCGCGATCTCCAGGTCGCTCCGCTGGGAGACTTCAAACCGGCGCACCGGATCGCATCGACGGGCGCGTTGATTGAGCATACCTGGACCGGCGCAGACCTGCAGGCGGTGAACGCGCTGCCCGATGCGCCGGGCTTCGAACCGCAGTTTCCTTTTGTCCAGGTGTCCGAATTCGCCTCGTGGGCGGAGGTGGCGGCCTGGGCGCGCGAACTCTTTTCCGTTCCGCCGGAACCGAGCCCTGAACTGCGCGCCCGCGTCACGACCCTGACGGAGTCGCTCTCCACGCGTGAGGAAAAGGCCAATGCGCTGCTTCGCTTCGTGCAGGACGACGTGCGGTACCTCGGGATTCACTTCAACGAGAGCACGCACCGACCGAACCCACCCGACGAGGTCCTGCGCCGGCGCTTCGGCGACTGCAAGGACAAGTCGCTGCTGCTGGTGGCGCTGTTGCGCAGCCTGGGGCTTCAGGCGGACGTCGCGCTCGTCAACAGCGGTTGGGGGCGCGGGCTGAAGAGTTTGCTGCCTTCGCCGCTTTCCTTCGATCACGCGATCGTGCGCGTCACGGTGCCCATCGAGATGCGCCGCAGCGGGGCGGCAAGCTTCACGGATCAGACGCGCCGGGGACTGGTGGAGTCTTCGAAACGGGAGATAAACACCGTACAGGCGAACACTCTGCTGGGCACCTCGGCGGGTCTGGTTCCGCGCGCCGGTGCTGCGCCGGACGAATTTCCCGCACTGAATGCGCCTGCCGAAATCTGGCTCGACCCGACCTCCAGCCTCCAGGGCGGCGCGTTCGTACGACGAAGCGTCTCCGACTTCGGCTTTGCCCTCGTGCTGAAGGAGGCCGCTGAGGGCCTCACCCGCATGCCCTCGCGGCCTGAAACCGGCGGCTCCGTGTATGTGAAGGAAAACTACACGATCACGGAGATGTCGGCGCCGGCACAGCTGGAGGTGGTGACGACCTATCGCGGCGGCACGGCGGACGGCTACCGCTATTTCCGCCGATTCAGTGAGTCGGAGCGCTATCCCCAGCAGCTCGTGGGACTCCTCGCCCGGTTGTATCCCAAAATCAAAGCGCTGGGTCCAACCGAATGGACCGACGACCGGGATCGCAACGTGCTCGTCGCGCGCACGCGTTTCGAGGTGCCGGAGTTCTGGCCGGCCGACGGGCAGAACCGGCTGCGCGTCGCCGAGTTGTACCCCTGGGCCCTCTCGGAACGCCTCCCGCGGGCCGAGACGACCGAGCGCGCGTTCGCGTTCGCCCTCCCTCATCCGTTTTCGCTGATGCAGGAAACCGTGCTCACGCTGCCGGAGGCGTGGCCGGTGCAATCGGAATCCAAAACGGTCGACGACCCCACCTTTGAATTCAGTTTCAACGCCGAGGGAAGCGACAATCGCGTCCGCATTGCGTATCGCTGGAACAGCCGCGCGGACTCCGTCCCGGCCGCGCAGGTGCCGGACTGGACGCGCAAGATGGCGGAGGTCCGCGCGCTCTTCGGTTATCGCCTGACGCACAACATCCGGCTCGATGGCGAGCTGAAGCAGTCCAAGCCCGTGTGGTCGCTCATCGCCTTTGGGGTGGCGGGTCTCTTCGCCGGTGGCGGGGTGGGGGTCGGTTTCTACCGCTGGCGGTTGGCCGCCACACTCAGTCCTCCACCGCTGAACAGCGAGCATCTGGCCGGGATCGGCGGCTGGCTGATTCTGGTGGCCTTCGGCGTGACGCTGCGGCCGTTCACTTCATTCACCGCGACCTGGCCCGTGATCGAGTTGATGGGGAACTGGCCAGGCTGGTTGATGATGACGGATGCGGAGAGCGGCAACTATATTGCAGGTTGGGCGCCTCTGGTGTGG
>DASWVO010000046.1:0-7093 GCA_036406235.1 Opitutaceae bacterium | reverse complement strand
AGACTGACCGATCGTGCCGGAGTCAGAGCGCTCATAGTAGCGGCGAAGCCGGGTAACGCCGGGGGAGCGAAGGGGCGCAGGAAAGTGAATACGCGATGAACCCGCCGACGGAAAACAAACCTTCGCCAGTGCCCGAGAGGGACGTGGCGCGTATCGGCTCGGTCCCTACGCGGATGACGGCGGGATTGTCCCACGCCGGACGCGGGCCGGCGTCCGTCGCGGCGGAGAAAGCGGAGGCGCCGAGAAGGAGCGGGATGATGGCGAGCGCTTTCGCGGATCGTTTCATTGGGTCGTGGACGCAGGAAGGTTTTCGAGGCCGCGGCGTGCGCGGTGCCATCGCTTGCGAGGCGAGTTGTCGCCCAAACGGAGCGAAGCCGGGTTCAGGTCAGCGGCTGGCAATCGCGGCCGGCGCGATCAGGATCCTGGGCGCGACCAACTCCGTCCAAAGCTGGTAGCCGGTCGGGCTGAGGTGCAGATGATCCGGTCCGAACAGCTCAGGCCGGGGAAGACCGTCCGGAGTCAGCATGGCGGGAACAAGATCGAGAAAGGACAGGCGCTCGTCCTGCGCGCAGAGCGCCGCGATGAGGCCGTTGGCTTCGGTGAACAGCGGCTGAAACTTCCAGCGCTTCGGACTGGGCTTGAGCGAGACAAACAGGATCCGGGTCTCCGGCAGTGCCTCGTGCACGAGCCGGCAGAACTGCGAGAAATCATCGGCCACCTGCGCGGGAGTCCGGCCACGCGCAATGTCGTTTTCGCCGGCATAGAAGATCACCTGGCGCGGCTTGTAGGGCAGCACGAAGCGGCCGATGAAGTCGACCCACTCGGCGACGGTGGATCCACCGAGACCGCGGCCGACCACAGGCTGCCCGGGAAAATCCTGCTCGAGCGTCTTCCACCGCGCGATGGAGGAACTGCCGACAAACACGACGGCGTTGCCGGGCGGAGGAGACACCCGGTCGCGTTCGAGGTAGGCGTCGATCGCCTTGAGCATGCGCTCGGGCACGGCTGGCAAGCGGCCGCAACCGACGGCGACGACAAACGCGATCAACAGGCCCCGGACGACGGCACGCAAGGGGAGAAACGAGAAGCGAGGAGGGTACATGAGCGATTCCGGATTGAGGCTTTGGGGCGGGCAAAAATCGCCAGCAGCTTCGCCGACGTGAACGTAACTCCAAGGCGATCGTCGTGGTTCTGAAAATGAACCATGAGGCCGGCTTTGGGCCTCCACCGGGTGCGCAGGCCACCCGCCTCAGCCGGGACGTTTCATCGAAGGGGCCTGGGAGCGCGGGCCGCTGGCTGGCCCGCAATCGAGTCGATGCGGGCGGGACGCCCGCGCTCCCAATCGCGCGCAAGCGCGCTCCTACAACTGCAATGTCACGGCTTAGGTTGATTTGCCGCCTCAAGCCGCACACCTATAGCTCAAACTTCCCGCGCAGCGGCAGGTCGCGGGACGAACCGCCGACGAACACCTCGAACTCACCGGGCTCCACCTTCCAGCCGTGCGTGGTCTCGTCCCAGAAACCGAGCGCGGCGGTGTCGAGTTCGATCTCGATCCGCCGGGATTCGCCGGGGGCGAGGGCGGCGCGTTGGAAGGCTTTCAGCTCGCGCGGCGGGCGCGGCACGCTGCACCGCACGTCACCGACATACACCTGCGCAACCTCCTCGCCGGCGCGTCGTCCGGTGTTCGTCAGCGTGAAGGCCACCCGAACGCGCCCGCCGGCCGGGCGACCGATCGAAAGGTTGCGGTATTCAAACGTCGTATACGACAGCCCGTGCCCGAAGGGAAAGCGCGGCTCGATGGCTTTCGCGTCATACCAGCGGTAGCCGACGAAGACGCCTTCGTCGTAGGCGTTGTCATAGACGGAGACGGATTTTTTGTCCTTGGAATAGAGGATGCCGTGAAGGGCGGGGCCTTGGTTGAATTGCTCGGCCGGCCAGGTGGAGCTGGTCTTGAAAGGGCGGCGGTCGTAGCCGGAAGCGGGGGAGTCGGCGAAGTGTTTCTCAATCGTGAAGGGGAGCTTGCCGGAGGGGTTGGTTTTGCCAGCAAGGATGTCCATGAGGGCGTCGGGCGCGGTTTGCCCGCCGTAGTAAACTTGAAGGATGGCGGCGGCCTGGGGAGCCCAGTCCATTTCGATTCCGGCGCCGGCGGTGACGCACACGACCGTGCGCGGGTTGAGGCGGGTACACCGTTCGATGAGCTTGTCGTCTGGCGTCCAGAATGGGCGGTCATTTCCCTCGGACTCGGCGGGCGCGCCGACCAACGGGTAGCCAGGGAAAAAGAGGATGAGCTTGGCGGCGCGGATTTGGGCGTCGGACGGCCAGGACTCGACCACGACGTCGCCGGGGAAGGCGGCTTGGACGGCGGCAGCGTAGGTTTTGGTGTTAAAACCCTTCACGTGGCCGGAGCCGCGTCCGGAAAGTTCGGCGCGTTTGGCATTGGTGCCGAGGACGAGGATGTCGCCGTTGGCGGGGCTGGCGGGGTCGAGCGGGAGAATGCCGTCGTTTTTGAGCAGCACGATGCCGCGGTCGTTGACCTTGCGGGCAACGGCTTCGCGGGCGCTCCAGTTGGCCATGAGCGCGGGCTGGTGAAAACCGGGCTCGAAGAAGCCGGCGGCGATGCAGGTTTTGAGAATGCTGGCGGCCATGCGGTCGACCTCGGGGGAACCGAGGAGGGCGTCGCGGTCGCGTTTGAGGGCGGAGCCAGCAGGCTTTTCGAGGTCCTGGCCGGAGGCGGCGATTTCCTTGCCGTGCCAGACCGAGTTCCAATCGGTCATGCACAGCCACTTGAAACCGAGCTGGCCGCGGAGGATGCCGTTGATGACGGTGGCGCTCTGGCCGGCCCACTCGCCGTTGAACTGGTTGTAGGAAGTCATCACCGCCCAAACACCGTTGTCGATGGCGGCCCTGAAGGGCGGCAGGTAGATTTCCTGGAGCGCGCGCTCGCCGACGATGGAGTTGGAGTTGCGGCGGTAGAGCTCGGTTTCGTTGCAGAGGAAGTGTTTGACGGTGCCCGCGACGCCTTGGGCCTGGAGACCGCGGATGTAGCTGCCGACCAGTTGGGAGCTGAGGAAAGGATCCTCGCCCAGGTACTCGAAATTGCGGCCATTGAGGGAAACCCGGTAGATGTTGGCCCCCGGGCCGAGGAGAACATGGATGTTGCCGGCGCGCATTTCTTCACCGATCGCACCGGCGTATTCGGCGGCGAGTTCGGGCGACCAGGTGGAGGCGAGGAGGATTGTGGCCGGGAAGGCGGTCGTCTGCTTGTACTCGCCCGAAGGAGTGTCCTTCATGATGCGAATGCCGGAAGAGGCGTCGGCAAAATTGACGGGTGGAATGCCGAGTCGGGGGCAGGCGCTGATGCCGAAGGAATTTCCGCCGCTGACCAGATCGAAACGTTCCTCGGGGGTCATGAGGGCGATGAGCTGTCGCGCCTGCGACTCGGCGTCGGCGGGATCGGCGGGTCGCCGGAGCAGCCTGGCGACCTCGGGGGACGGGGAGCTTTGTCCGTCCGCGGCGGCAAGGGCGGGCGCGATGAACGTCAACAGGAAGGGAAGGACGAGCTGTTTCATAGGTGTGGTATCGCGCGGGCACATACAGGCACGCGGACACAAAGCAGTGAACGCATCGGGAGGGCAGACAGCAGGCCAGCGGCCCGCGCGTCCAAGGAGCTGATGACACAGGAGAGCTTCGCCGCGGACTCCAAGGCGATCATCGTGGTTCTGAAGATGAACCATCGGGCCGGGTTTGCTCTTCAACCCGCTGCGCCCCCTCAATCGACCGCCCCGCCAGAAGGGAAATCGACACGGTCTCGCTTGCATCCCTCTCCCGCTTTTTCCCACCTGCTCACGTCCATGAAAATTGCGAAACTGCGCCTGCCCCTGATTTCCTGCGCGCTCGCCCTCACGCTTCACGCGGCTCCGCGGCCCAACATCGTGTTTGTCCTCTGCGACGACCTCGGCTTCGGCGACACGGGCTCGACGTTCCAAAACGCCCGCGCCGCGCAAAACGACCCCGCGCTTCCGGCCTTCTCCACGCCGCAGCTTGACCGCGTCGCCACCGAGGGACTCGTGCTGCGCAACCACTACTGCCCCGCCCCCGTGTGCGCGCCATCGCGCGCCTCGCTCCTGCTCGGCGTGCACCAGGGCCACGCCAACGTGCGCGACAACCAGTTCGACAAGGCTCTCGCCAACAACCACACGCTCGCGACCGTGCTGAAGCAGGCCGGCTACGCGACCGCCGCCTTCGGCAAATGGGGCCTGCAGGGCCGCGGCGCCAAAGGCGCAGAGGACAAGGGCGGCAAACACGGCGATCCCGCGACGTGGCCGGCCTATCCGACCAAGCGCGGCTTCGACTACTATTTCGGTTACGTGCGGCACGGCGACGGCCACCGCCACTACCCGAAGGAGGATGGAAAGCAGCTCTGGGAAAACGACCGCGAAGTCTCCGCCGATCTCGATCTCTGCTACACGACCGATCTGTTCACGGCCCGCGCGAAAAAATGGATCGTCGATCAGCGCGCCGCACGGCCGGACCAGCCGTTTTTTCTCTACCTCGCCTACGACACGCCGCACGCACGGCTCCAAAACCCGCCCTGCCCCTGGCCCGACGGCGGCGGCCTCCGCGGCGGCGTCCAGTGGACGGGCAAGCCCGGCGCGATGATCAACACGGCCACCGGTGTAGTGGATTCCTGGATGCATCCGGAGCTGGCCGGTGCCACATGGGACCACGACCGGAATCCGGACACGCCCGAAACCGCCTGGCCCGACGTGCAGAAACGCTACGTCAACGGCGTCCGCCGCATCGACGACGCGGTCGGCGATCTCGTGCAACTGCTCAAGGACCTCGGCATCGACCGCGAGACGCTCATCGTCTTCACCTCCGACAACGGCCCGTCCAAAGAATCAAACATTCCCAAGGTAAACTTTGATCCGGACTTCTTCGCGGGCTTCGGCCCGTTCACCGGAATCAAGCGCGACGTGCTCGAAGGCGGCGTCCGCGAGCCGACGCTGGTGCGCTGGCCCGGACGCGTCCCCGCCGGACGCCGGGTGCAGACGCCCTCGGCGATGTGGGACTGGATGCCGACCTTCGCCGAACTCGCCGGGCTCCCCCCGCCCGCGGCTTCCGACGGCGTCTCCCTCGTGCCGACCTTGACCGGCCAGGGTGAGCAACGCCCGAGCACGATCTACGTGGAGTATTTCAACGACCAAAAGACGCCCGCTTACGCCCAGTTCCCCGCCGAGCACCGCGGGCGGGTGCGCCAGCAGATGCAGCTCGTGATGGAGGGCGGGTTCACCGGCGTCCGCTACGGTATCCAATCCGCCGACGACGACTTTGAGATCTACGACGTCGCCAAGGATCCGCGTCAGGAAAAGAATCTCGCCGCGGACCCCGGCTTCGCCGCACTCCAGCAGCGGATGAAAGCGCGAGTCCTCCAGGTCCGTCGCCCGAATGATTCAGCACCCCGGCCCTACGACGAAGCCTTCATGCCGCCGGCGGCTCCGGAAAAACTCACCAAAGGAAAAATCGCCTGCCTGGTCTACGAGGGAAACTGGCCGTGGGTGCCCGAGTTCTCGACGCTCCAGCCGGTGAACCGCGCGACCGTGCCAGCGATCGACCTTTCCGCGTATTCTGGCAAGGCCTACACAGGCGCGGCGTTCACCGGCTATGTTCACGCCCCGGTGGATGGAGAGTACACCTTCACCGTGATGAGCGACGGCGGCGCCGAGCTCTTCCTGCACGACGCGCGCGTGATCGACGACGATTTCGGCCGCACGGGAGACGCTGTTTCCGGCACGATCCGCCTCGCGGCCGGCTGGCATCCGCTGCGGCTCTACTATCGCCACGCGATGGGAGAGCGCCGCCTGTCGCTTGATTATTCCGGCCCCGGCATCGCGAAGCAGCCCATCCCCGCCTCCGCGCTCGCCGTGGCGGGAGAGTAAAATGATCGGGATCAGATTTAGACGCAGAGTGCGCGGAGTGCGCGGAGGAGTAGTTGAATTCTCCCCGCGAAGATTTTCGAACGATTCACTCCAAGCCATTTAACCACGGATTGCAGGCATGGATTCAAAACTCGCGATCTATTTATCCGTGTGACCCGTTCACTGTCTCAGAAAATGCACGCAAGCTGCGGTCTCGCGAAGGCAGGCGTTGGGCTGACCGGAAAAGTTGACGTCCATACCGACCGTCGCACGGCTCTGGCCGACCAAAACACCCCGCTTTCGTTCGTCGATGCTCCCGTAACACACCGACGAACCCCACTCGCACACTGCGGAACTCCGCTCACAGGCCCCGGACCCCCGCGCGCACGCTTCGGAACTCCGTTGACACTCCATTTTGCCCCGCTGACACGACGGGGAAGCCCGCTGACACGCTGAGGCGGCGCCCTGACACGTGCGCGCGGCGCTCGCGCCAGAATGCGCAATCCCATGTGCCACCGCGCGAACCGCTCGCGCCCGACGGTGCAAGGCGCGTGCTCCGCGCCACGCAGGCGAAGGACTGGACTCGGTCATGAACTGTTTGCGCAGCCGCGGTCAGACGTAGCACCGCGCTACGAATCGGCGTTCGGCTCCCCTCAAGGTGCGGCGGCACTCTTGCCGCGGTTCGGTCGGCGCCCAAGACGGGCGGCGAGAGTGCCGCCCCTCTTTGGGCGATCCGGCCTGGCCACAACTGTGTGGCGATTATCACCGTCTGCTTGCAAACGCGCGGGTGGCGAGGAGCGCGGCGAACGCGGCCACGAACCACCAGCCCGGCGCGCCACCGCCGCCGCCTTCGTTTTTGGCGGGCCCGCCTCCACTCGATCCACCGCCCGAGCCAGGGTTGCTGGAAGGATCGGGATTGCCGGTCAGCGCCTCGACCGGAAGCGTCGTGACTTCGTCCGCGGAGGTGATGCGGCGGATGACAGCGTTGCCGGTGTCGGCCACGTAGAGGTCGCCGCCCTCGGCCACGACAATGGCGGTCGGGCGATCAAACCAGGCGGCGGTGCCGGTGCCGTCCTTGAAACCGGCGATGCCGGGGCGCTGGCCAGCGAGCGTGCGGACGGTGCCGCCGCTGATTTCGCGGATGAGCGAGTTGCCGGTGTCGGCCACAAACACGT
>DASWVO010000045.1:0-5165 GCA_036406235.1 Opitutaceae bacterium | reverse complement strand
TGAGCCGCCGCAGATCGGGCTGCTTCTGACGCTCACATTGCTGGGAGACGCTGCGATTTCGCTGGCCCTCAGCTCCCGAGCAGATCGCTGGGGGCGCCGGCGCACGCTTTGGCTCGGCGCACTCCTGATGTTCCTCGGAGGCCTCGGGATCGCCGCGACGGGTAATTTCCTTTTGCTCGTGATCGCGGCGACGATCGGCGTCATCAGCCCGTCGGGCAGCGAGGTCGGACCTTTTCTCGCCGTGGAGCAGGCGTGCCTGGCTCAAGTCGTCCGCGACCGCGATCGCACCCGCCTCTTCGCTTGGTACAATGTCGCCGGGTATCTGGCCACGGCCGCCGGCGCGTTGGTGGCCGGTGCGTTGTCCAGTACCCTTCAAGCCGGCGGCTGGTCTCCGCTCGCGAGCTACCGCGTGCTGCTGGTGGGATATGCATCGATCGGTCTTGGGTTGGGCGTGCTCGCGGGCCGACTGGGCGCGGAGATCGAAGCGCCACCCCAGGCGTCTGCGCGTGCCGGCCCTCACCTGCTCGGCCTGCGCGAGTCGCGCGGCTTGGTGGCGAAACTCAGTGCCTTGTTCGCCCTCGATGCCTTTGCGGGTGGTTTCATTCTGCAAAGCGTCCTGGCGTGGTGGTTCCACGAACGTTTCGCCGCCAGCGATGCGGCGCTGGGCGCGCTGTTCTTTGGCACGAATCTGCTCTCCGGCCTGTCCGCTCTTGCGGCCGTGCCGATTGCCCGGCGCATCGGATTGGTCAACACGATGGTCTGGACCCACCTGCCCTCCAACCTGCTGCTGCTGCTTGTGCCGCTCATGCCGACCTTCGGTCTCGCCGTCACGGTACTGCTGCTTCGCCACGCGTTATCGCAAATGGATGTGCCCACGCGGCAGTCGTACGTCAACGCGATGGTGGTGCCAGGCGAACGCGCGGCGGCCAACGGCGTGACGGGCACCGTCCGGCAACTTGCGGCCGCTTTGGCGCCGCTCCTGGCCGGCCCGCTCTTCAGTGTTGCGACTTGGGCGGCGGCTCCCTTTTACGTCTGCGGCGGGTTGAAAGTCATTTATGATCTCGCGCTGTGGCGGGCATTTCGAACGACAAAGCCACCCGAGGAACGCTAGACGTCGGTGATCGCGACGAATCCGCGCACGGCCCTTGACTACCCCCCGGGCGGACATACCCTTCCCGCCTTTTCTTTGGCATGGCCCAAGACCTCAAAGACACGCTTCAGCTTCCAAAAACGGACTTCCCGATGCGGGCGAACCTCACGGGCCGCGAACCGGTGCGACTCGCGCACTGGGACAAGCTGGGCCTCTACGCCGCCATCCAGAAGAAACGCGCCGGCCAGCCGGCGTTCGTGCTGCACGACGGGCCGCCCTTCACCAACGGCGATGTGCATATCGGCACCGCCCTCAACAAGGTCCTCAAGGACATCGTGTGCCGCTACAAGTCGATGCGGGGCTTCCGCACGCCTTACGTTCCCGGCTGGGACTGCCATGGCCTCCCGATCGAGCAGAAGGTGACGAAGGAGCTCCAGGCGCAGAACCGACAGGTTTCGACCGCCGAACTCCGCTCGCTCTGCGACCGGTTTTCCGAAAACTGGATCGCGAAACAGACGAAGCAGTTCCAGCGGCTCGGCGTCCTCGCGGATTGGAAATCTGAATACAAGACCAAGGCGCCCGCCTACGAGGCGGACATCATCCGCACTTTCTCCGCCTTCGTGGAGCAGGGTCTCGTCTACCGCTCCAAGAAACCGGTTTACTGGTCGATTCCCTTCGAAACGGCGCTCGCCGAAGCGGAGATCGAGTACAAGGAACACGTTTCGCCTTCGATCTGGGTGAAGTTCGCCGTGCCTGCCGCCGAGGCCGAAAAGTTCGGCCTGCCCGGCGACAAACCGCTGTTCGTCGTCATCTGGACAACCACACCCTGGACGATCCCGGCCAATCTCGCGATCGCAGTGCATCCGGAGTTCAACTACGTCGTCGCCGACCTTGGGGCCGAACGCATCGTGGTCGCCGAGGCCCTGCTCGGTTCGGTGCTGGCCGCCGCGAAGATCGAGACCGCCCCGGAAATCGTGATAACGGTCAAGGGTGCCGCCCTCGAGGGCCTGGCGACGCGGCACCCGTTCATCGACCGCGCATCGCCGGTTGTCCTCGCCGAGTACGTGACGACCGAGAGCGGCACGGGCTGCGTGCACACCGCGCCCGGCCACGGTGCGGAGGACTATCTCACCGGTCTGGACAACGGGCTCGAGATCTATTGCCCCGTCAGCGACGACGGCCGCTACATCGACGACGGCCGTGTGCCCGCCGATCTCGTCGGGCTGACGACGCTCGAGACCGTCGAGGACCTCGAGAAGAAGCGCACGTCTCCGGCCAATGTCGCGGTTTTGAAGAAACTCGACGCCGCCGGCGCCCTTCTCGCCAAGCAGCGCTACACGCACAGCTACCCGCATTGCTGGCGCTCGAAGACGCCGATTATTTTCCGCGCGGTCGACCAGTGGTTTGTCTCGCTCGACAAGGCCGGCACGCGTGCCGAGGCCCTCAAGGCCATCGGTGGCGTGCAATGGGTCCCCGCGTGGGGCGAAGCGCGCATCCGCGGCGCCGTCGAGGCCCGGCCCGACTGGTGCATCAGCCGCCAGCGCGCCTGGGGCGTCCCGATCATCGCGTTTTACGACGAGAAAAAAGCGCCGTATCTCGACGCCAGCGTTGTCCGCGCCGTGGCCGACAAGATCGCGCAGCGCGGTACGAATTTCTGGTATGACGCCACGCCGGCGGAGATTCTCGAAGGAGTGACGCTCCCTGCCGGCTGGCCCGCGCCGGCCTCGCTCACCTGCGGCCGCGACACGCTCGACGTATGGATCGACTCGGGCTCCTCGCACGCCGCCGTGCTCAAGCACGCTCAGGGCGCCACACACTGGCCCGCCGATCTTTATCTCGAAGGCAGCGACCAGCACCGGGGCTGGTTCCAATCGTCGCTCTGGACGGCGGTGATCGCACAGCGCGGCGCTCCCTACAAGGCGGTGCTCACCCACGGCTTCATCGTCGGAGAGGACGGCAAGAAAATCTCCAAGTCGGGCCAGTACGAGAAGCCACCGACCTCCGACAATTACATCGCCCAATATGGGGCCGATGTGATCCGTCTCTGGATCGGTTCGCAGGATTTCACGCAGGACATCACGATATCGGAGAAGATCCTGAACAACGCCTCGGAGGCCTACCGGCTGTATCGAAATACGTTTCGTTACCAGCTCTCCGTCCTCTGCGATTTTGATCCGGCGAAGGACGCGGTGCCGCTGGCTCAGATGGACACGCTCGATCGCTGGGCGCTCCACCAGGCGGCCGAGCTCGTCCGTGCCTGCACCACGGCCTACGACGGCTACGAATTCCACCGCGTGCAGCAGTTGTGCAACCAGTTCTGCGCCGTGACGCTGTCGGCCATCTACCACGACATCCTCAAAGACCGTCTCTACACGCTTGGCACCAGCAATCCGTTGCGACGCTCCTCGCAGACCGCGATTCACCACATCTTCCAGTCACTGGTGAAGGTGCTGGCGCCGATCCTCAGTTTCACGGCCGACGAAGCGTGGTCCTTCGCCCAAGCGAAAAAGGAATATGCCGACCTCTCGATCCACCTGGAAGACTGGCCCGTCGTTCCGGCCGAGTGGACAAATCCCGGAATCGAAGCCGACATTGCCGCGCTCTTGAAAGTGCGCGCTCAGGTCAACGAAGCGATCGAGCCCGCCCGGCAAGCCGGCAAGATTGGCAAGTCGCTCGACGCCGCAGTCACCCTCGGGGCCTCGCCTGATGACCCCACCTTCCGCTTGTTGGAAAAGCACCGGGATTTCCTCCCTGAACTTTTCATCGTCTCGCATGTCGCGCTAGCTTCCGCCTCAAGCGGGACCGCACTCCATGCCGGCGTCCATCATTGCCAGGAACTCGACTATGTTCGCTGCCCGCGCTGCTGGCGCTGGGTGCCGGGCCTTGTTGCGAGTGCCCACGGAGAAGTTTGCCCACGCTGTTCCGAAGCCCTCTCCTGACCCGCTTTTTTTCTTAGTCTCCAAACAACCATGGCCAAAAAATCCAAGCCTGCCCCGGCGAAGAAGAAGACCTCTCTCAAATCCGTGAAGCCTTCTCACAAGAAATCTACACCTCCCTCGCATCCCGAGCCCAAAGCCGCCGCGAAGCCCACGCCCTCGCCCGCCCCCAAGCCGGCCAAGCCCGAAGGCGCCGTGAAGAAATCCAATGCGCGCGACCTGCTTCGCAGCCGCATTCTCGGCCGGCAGAAAGCGAGCAAGCCGATCGCCTTCAGTCTCGATGAAGTGCGCGAAATCGCCAAGACGGTGGTCGACAAGACCGCCGAATCGGCGGAAGCCAAGCCGGCCAAGACCGCCAAGGCGGGCGCGCTTTCGAAAGTCGAAATCGCCAAGCCCACGAAGCCCAATCACGTGAAGGCGGCCTCGCTCGCCGACATCCTCGGGTTTAGCCCGGGCAAAACGAAACGGCCCGCCACGGAACTCGACGAGGAGGAAATCCCCGAAAAGTTCCGCCGCTACTACAGGCTCCTGCTCGAGCTCCGCAACCACGTGACCGGACAGCTCGACGCCCATACCGAGGAAACGCTCAAACGCTCCTCGAAGGACGACGCGGGCGATCTCTCGGCTTATGGTCAGCACATGGCCGACGCCGGCACCGACACGTTTGATCGCGACTTCGCGCTCTCTCTCGTTTCGAGCGAACAGGAAGCGCTGTCGGAAATCGAGGCCGCCATTCAACGAATCAAGAACGGCACCTACGGCATCTGCGAAGTCACGCAGAAGCCAATCGCGAAAGAGCGCCTGCTCGCCGTGCCGTTCACCCGCTACTCGGCCGAAGCCCAGAAGGAGATCGAGCGCAATCGCCACCGCACCCGCACGCAAGCCGGTCTGTTTGGCGAGCTCGGCGAAGATGGCGCCAAGATCGAAGAGTCCGGCGACGACGAGTGAGACGGAGGATTTTCGATTCTAGATTTTCGATTTTCGAATGACGACAGAGACTCCCTCGAGTTTTCGATCCCCCGTTGTGCCAACGCCCGTAGAATCGAAAATCGAACATCGAAAGTCGAAAATCCAGCGCATGCATGCCTACCGCCTGCTTTGGGCGCTGGCATTGGCGGTTTTCGTCCTCGACCAAGTTA
>DASWVO010000044.1:0-5317 GCA_036406235.1 Opitutaceae bacterium | reverse complement strand
GGGCAGCGTGCCGGCGAGCAGGCGTGCGCCGACGAGCTTGTCGACGGCGTTGTGACGGCCGACGTCCTCGCGCGCGACGAGCAGCCGGCCGCTGGCATCGAAGAGCCCGGCCGCGTGGAGTCCGCCGGTGTGCTCGAAAAGGGGCTGCGCGGCGCGCAGGCGTTCGGGCAGCTCCGGAACCAGCGCGGCGCTCAAGCGAGGCCGGCCGGCCGGTAGTGGACTTTTGGCGACCGTGCGGACGGCGGCGAGCGAGGCCTTGCCGCAGACGCCGCAGCTCGAGGTCGTGTAGAAGTTCCGCTCGAGACCGCGCAGGTCGGGAGCGGCGCCGGCAGCGAGATCGATGCGCACCACGTTGGCGGCCGGCTGACTCATGTCGGCGATCTCGTCGCGCGAGTGCAGGATGCCCTCGGTCGTGAGAAACCCGGTGGCGAGCTCGAGGTCATGACCGGGCGTGCGCATCGTGACGGCGACGCTGCGGACGGTGCGCAACGCGCCGCGGTCGAACGCGAGCTTGATTTCGAGCGGTTCCTCGACGGGCACGCGGTCGGCGAGCGGAACGACCGCGCCGCCGGCGTATTTTTCGACGGATACGGAGCGGACGCTCGCGGCGAGCGAGGCAGGGCTGGCGGTGGGGGAGCTCAAGGCGGTGCGAACCCCACAGCTTCGCCACGTCAGGTGGAGTCGCAAGCTTGGGGCGCGCGCGGGCCAGCCTGAGCAGGCATCGAAGGCCGTCCTAGGTAGGGCGGATTATCCTTAATCCGCAGGGCTTTGGTGGAGAACGCGAATGCCGCCTCGGCGCGTCAAGGATAACGCGCCCTACCTTTCAACGGCCCCTGAGGTGGGCGCTATGTTACGCCGTCGCCGGCAGCTGGCCACCGGTGCCGGAGGGGCCGCCGCTGCACTGCCGCTCGACCTGGCGCCAGAGCGCATCGGTTTTCTCGGAAACGATCACGCGGGCGCGGGCAACCTCGGCGGCGCGGGCGGCACGGTTCTCCTCGGCGATCTTCGCGAGGTCGTCGAGATTGTACACGAAGACGTTTTCGAGATTGGCAACGCCGGCGTCGACATCGCGCGGCAGGGCGAGGTCGATGAAGAACAGAGGCTGCACCGGCCGGCGCTTCATCGCGGCGGACGCGATCGGTTTCGTGACGACGGCGTGGGGCGCGGAGGTCGAGCACACGACGACGTCGAAGCTATGCAGATGCGTGTCGAGGTGCTCGAAGGGCAGCGCGGTGCCATCGAGCTCGCTCG
This sequence comes from Opitutaceae bacterium, assembly GCA_036406235.1. Classification (GTDB taxonomy): domain Bacteria; phylum Verrucomicrobiota; class Verrucomicrobiia; order Opitutales; family Opitutaceae; genus DASWVO01. The sequence continues at coordinate 4,066 of DASWVO010000044.1, read as the reverse complement.
CGAGCTGCATCGCGCGCTCGAGGGTGCGGCTGGCGACGGTGAGCGTGGACGCGCCGCGGCTTTGGAACGCCTTGGCGGTTTTTTCGCCGATGTCGCCGGCCCCCAGCAGCAGCACACGGGCGGCGGAGAGATTGCCGAAGATTTTGAGTGCGAGGTCGACGGCCACGTTGGCCACGCTGATCTGGCCCTCGGTGATGGCGGTGCTCGTGCGCACGTGCTTGGCGGCCTGGAAGGCTTTCTGGAAAACGCGGTTGAGGACGGGACCCACCGTGCGCCGCTCCTGGGCGGCGGCGTAGGCGTCCTTCACCTGGCCGAAGATCTCGTTTTCACCGAGCATCTGCGAATCCAGGCCGGCGGATACCTCGATGAGGTGGCGGATCGTCTCGGGCCCGGCCGCCTGCTGGCGGATGCGCGCGAAATCGTCGGGCGCGAAGCCCTGGAACACACAGAACTCGTGCTGCAGCGCGGCGACCGTGTCGGGGGTTTCGGCGACGCCGTAGAACTCGACGCGGTTGCACGTGTTGAGCACGGCGAACTCCCGCAGGCCGGGCAGCGCGTGGAGCTTTTGCTGAAACACCGCCATTTTGTCGGCGGTGAGCGCGAGTTTTTCGCGCAGCTCGATCGGCGTGCGCTGGTGGCTGGCGCTAAGGAGAAAGAGCGTGGGCTGACCGGAGCTCATCGGAGCAAGGACGTGGAGGAGGCCGACGGCAGGCTGTGCCGGCTGGAATTCACGGGGCCGAGTGAAAGCAAGGCGGCGCCGAAGAGCGCGACGCACGTCCACGCCAGGCGTTTGGCGACGAGCATCCCACGCAACCGCAGGCTGAACGCCCCGAGATACGCGAGCCACACGGCGACCGTGACGAGCAGCTTGGCCGTGTTGACCGTCTCCGGATGTCGCAACCAGTAGACCGAGCCGACCGCGAGCGCGCCGGCCAGAAGAAAGACCCCGGCGCCGAGCAGGCGCAGGCTGATGTGATCGAGGTCGAGGATCGAAGGCAAAAACTCGAACGCCCCGCTCAAGCGCTTGCTTTTGAGCGAATAGTTGCGCAGCAGGAACATCACCGAGGTGAGCGCGAGCAGGGCGAAGACGCCGTAACTGAACAGTGCGATCGCGGCGTGAAACTCGATCCAGGCATTGCCGCCGAAGACCCCGACGCGCCGCGTGGCATCCCACGCCGGGATGGCGAGGGAAAGGAGCGTGAGCGCGGCCGTCAGCATCGACGTGAAGAAGCCGAGGAGGCTCAGGCGGAAGGTCGGCCCGATGACCAGGAAGAGCGAGATGGCCGACCACGCCGTGAACTGAAAAATCTCAAAGGTGTTGCCGAGCGGGCAGCCTTTGACGGCGAGACCGCGCAGGTAGAGTCCGAAGGTCTGGAAGGCAAAGCCGGCCGAGATGATGGCATACATCCAGCCGCGCGAGTGGCGACGGTCGCGCAGCAGCGACCAAGTGCCGAGGGCGAAGCCCGCGAGATAACACGCGGCGGCGAACCAGAGCCAAGTGCGGTCGATCAGGTCGAACATGGAAACGTCGAGAAGATGCCGCCCCCGGGCCCGGAGGCAAGTGTGGCGCAGGGCGTAGATGTATCTAGTCCGGCGTGACTTTATTGCAGTCTCGGCGGGGCAAGCGCACCTGACATCCTCGCGGAGCGAGGATTGAGATTAGCGTGGGCTTTAGCCCATGGGATGGGAGGCACGTGGAAAAGAGCGCCGCGTCAGCGACGCCTGAAAACCTATGCCCTCAGGCGTCGCTACGCGACGCGTTGGGACCTTCCGAAAACCGGTGGGCTGAAGCCCACCGCTACGTTCGAGGCGCCGCTACGCGGCGGCTCAAAGCGCACAACAGCCCTCTACCTGCGGTGTGCCACCCAGAAACGGCACTCGTCGGAGAAGTCCTTGACGGCCTTGGATTCACGCGCGAGTTCGCGGCGCATGGCATCGAAGGCGTGGCGCCAGCCCGTTGCGGCGAGATCCTCGAGGATTTCCTCGCGGACCGGCAGGTGCATGAAGGTGCGACCACCGTTGTCGTCGTCGAAATAGCGGTCGCCAAACTCCACGAGCCGCGGGTCCTGTTTGCCACGCTCCCAGCGGGCGGCCTCGAGCCGCCAAAGCGCCCGCTCGGTGCGGGAATCGTCGCGATCGTGCGTCGTGAACATCAACGGCGCCCCGACGGCGCACACCGTGTGCAATTCCCGCAACGCCGCACGCCGGTGCTCGCGCCCCGGAATCTGCATCAACCCGTTGAACATGAACAGCACTCCGACAAACCCCTTGTCCGGCATCGGAGGACGAACTTCCGGGGATGCCGGCGGATGAGGCGACGGAGCCTTGGCATCCGATGGGGGACAAAGCGGCAGGGTGAGGCGGGTGGCGTCGGCGTGGAAGAAGTGGATGGCGTCGGCGTTGCGTTCGGCGGCGAAGGCGCGGGCCTGGTCGATCAGTTCTTCGGCGAAATCGAAGGCGGTGAGGCGGCGGTAGCCGAGGTCCCAGAGGCCGAGCGTCACGCGGCCGGCCCCGCAGCCGGCTTCGAGCAGGGGCGCGTCGCGATCGGGAAAGAAGCGCTCAATGAGCAGGCGCTCCGATTTCCACAGGCCGACATGGCGCGCGGCGCGCGCGTAGTGCACGACGGTGACGAGGTCGTTGAAGTCGGCGCGGACGGTTTGTGAGCAGATTTTTTTCGAACCAGAGGGCACAGAAGGACGGGCGAAAACGGCGGAAGGCGAGGGTGCCGCGCAGGCGCTTATTTCTTTCTCGTCCACGCGGCAATGAACATTCCATTGGCGTTCCATTCGTGCGGCTGGACGACGAACGTGTTCTGCATTGCGCCGAGGCTGGCGAGCGGGAGCGGCTCGAGTTCGGGATGCGCGGTGGCGAATGGATCGACGACCGCCGTCGTTTCGCTGCGCGTGAGTGTGCACACCGCGTACACGAGACGGCCACCGGGCTTGAGCGAGCCGGCCACGTGGTTGAGCAACTGGAGCTGCAGCGCGGCGAGCTCGCGCACGTCGTCCGCGGTCGTGGTCCAGCGGGCGTGCGGATTGCGCTGCCAGGTGCCGACGCCGCTGCACGGAGCATCGACGAGGATGCCGTCGAATTTGGTTTTCGTGGGGAGAAACGGTCCGCCGTTCCAAGGGAGGCTGCGGTAGTTGAAGACTTGGGCGCGGCCGGCGCGTCTGCGCAGCGTGGCGAGGCGGCGCGCGGAGCGGTCGGTGGCCCAGATGAGACCCTTGTTCTGCATCAGGTCGGCGAGATGTAGCGTCTTGCCGCCCTCGCCGGCGCACGCATCCCACCAGGTCTCTCCCGGCTGGGGCGCGCAGGCGTGGCCGACGAGTTGGGAGGCGAGATCCTGAATTTCGAAGAGCCCTTTCTGAAACTCCTCGCTGCGGAAAAGATCTTTCGTGCCGGTGTAGCGGAAGCCCGTGCCGGCGGCCGGGGCGGGTGCGGCGGTGCAGTCACCGAGCGCGCGGGGCACGGAGCCGGCGAACTCGGTTTGGACCCGGATCCACAGTGCGGGGTCGCGCTGGAGCGAGCGCAGGTAATCGGGCGTGAGCGCGAGCTCGTCACGCAGCCAGTCGGGCACGGCGCGCGCGGCGAGCGCCTCCGTCTTGACCGATGCCGGATCGGCGTCAAAGCGGCGCTGCAGGTCGGCGGCGGCGGCGAGCTGCGCTTGCAGGGAGGCGCTCGAGTCGAGCCACCGCAGCCAGCGGTAGTAGGCGAACACCGCGCGCGTGACGGCACGCTTTTCGGACGGCGCCAGCGTGCGCTGCGCGCCGAGTTCGCGGCGCAGCGCTTCGTCGGCTGGCGTGTCGGGCGAGACGCTGCGGAGGATGCGGGCGGCGCGGTTGAAAACGGGTTCGGAAGACATGCGAATGGGGCAGCAGAACGCGCCTGGCGGAAAAAGTGAAGGCTCCGGTGGAGGAGCGATGTAGGCGCGTCGGGCCGACGCGGCTGCTTGCCCGCCTATGCCGGCGGCCCGGCCGCCAGGGCCGGCCTTACAACGGAAGGGAGAGCGTGCGCTCGAGTGCCTCGACGAGGGCGGGGATCGCGGCGGCGTCGGGTTTGGCGAGGA
>DASWVO010000043.1:0-6511 GCA_036406235.1 Opitutaceae bacterium | reverse complement strand
ACGAGTACGCCTACCGCACGCAGCTCTGGCTCGCCGCGGTCAGCGGGCGTCCGGCGCCGCGCCAGCTCACCGCCGGTGAAGCCGGAGCGAGCGCCGCGGTCTGGAGCCCGGCCGGCGACCGGCTCGCGTTCGTGCGCAACGATGCGAAAAAAAAGCCGCAACTCTGGATCCTGCCGGCAAACGGCGGCGAAGCCTGGCAGCTCACCAAGCTGCCGAGCGGCGCACAAAACCCCCGCTGGTCACCCGACGGCCGGCGCCTCCTCTTCACCAGCGAACTCACCCAGCGCGAAGTGCGTGAAGCGCTCGAGAAAGCCGACGCCAAAGCAGCGCCGCCGCCCTGGCCGGACGAGCGGCCCCGGCGGCAGGCAAATGACGCGTTCAACTGGCCCGCCAAAAAGACCGACAAGACCGACCAGCCCAACACATCCGCGGATGGCAATCATACCCCGTCCGACTCGCCAGCGGCGAATCCCGACGGCACGCTCGCCGAGCGCCGCGAATGGCTCGCTCGCCAGGAAGCGGAAAACAACCCACGGGTGACGGCGCGCCTCAACTTTCTCGACGAGGGCGATCTCGCGCCGGCGCCCAGATTCACGCAACTTTACGTTATCGACGCACGCGACGCCGCAACGCCGGTTCCACTGACGCCCGGCTATGTCGATTACACCGAGGCCGCGTGGATGCCCGACGGCAAAACGGTGCTCATGACCGGTCCTGCCCGCCGTGACGCTCATCCCGACCGCGAGCGGATCAGTTCAGTGTACGCCGTCGACGTCGACGATCAGAACGTACGCCCGTTCTTTCAGCTCGACGGCTACTCGCTCGGGAGCCCTACGCCCTCGCCCGACGGCCGACAGGTGGCGTTCACCGCGCAGCCGGCGAAACGGCCGGGCGACCTGAGCTATGGTCAGACGCTCGTCGGCGTCGTGCCGGCAGCCGGGGGAACAGCGAAGTTGCTCACCGAGAAACTCGACCGCAGCGCTGGCAACGTCCGCTGGTCTCCAGATTCCAACTACCTCTATTTCGTCGCCCCCACGAACGGCGGCTTCCCGCTCTACCGGATCGCCGCCTCCGGCGGCAACGCGGGGCGCCTGACCGGACTCGACGGCGGCATCCGGGCCTACGACGTCGGCCCCGCGGGCCTCGCCCTCATCGTCACGCGAGCCAGCAATCCCTACGAGCTCTACCACACCGATCTCAAAGGCGCCGACCTGCGTTTCCTCACCACCCACAACAGCGAATGGTTGCGCGATAAAACCCTGGCCACACTCACGCGTCGCGAGCTCCAGCGTCCCGATGGCCTCAAAGTCGAGTATTGGTTCCTGCGCCCGCCCTTCTTCGAGGGCGGCGCAAAATATCCGCTGCTCGTCGAGATCCACGGCGGCCCGGCCGCGATGTGGGGCCCCGGCGAGGCGACGACCTGGCACGAGTTCCAGTATTTCGCGGCTCGCGGTTATGCGATCGTGTTCTGCAATCCGCGCGGATCCGGCGGCTATGGCTACCGGTTTCAACGAGCGAACTTTCAAAACTGGGGCCCCGGCCCCGGCGGCGACGTGCTCGCCGTCGCCGATGCGCTCGCCGCCGAAGCCTGGGTCGACCGCGACCGCCAGGTCATCACCGGCGGCAGCTATGGCGGCTATCTGACGGCGTGGATCATTTCGCAGGATCAGCGCTTCAAAGCCGCCGTGGCGGTGCGCGGCGTCTACGACCTCGCGACGTTCCTCGGCGAAGGCAACGCCTGGACGCTCGTGCCCGATCACTTCGGCGGGTATCCGTGGCAAAAAGACATTCGCGCGATCCTCGATGCGCAGTCTCCGACCCGGCACGTGGAAGCAATCAGGACGCCGCTGCTGATCAAGCATGGCGACGTCGATTTCCGGACCGGCGTCGTCCAGAGCGAGATGCTTTACAAGAGTCTTAAAATCCTCGGGCGCGAGGTGGAATATGCGCGATATCCACGCGCCACCCACGAGCTCAGCCGCAGCGGCGAACCACTCCAGCGTCTCGACCGTCTCGTGCGCTTCGATGAGTTTTTTCAACGCTACCTTGGCGCGCCGCCGGCAACGAACTAGACTTCGAACGTGAATACGCTGATGCCCGAAGCTCACCTCGTCTTCGACACCCCGCTCGGTCGCTGCGCGATCGCGTGGAATGACGCCGGGATCATCGCCTTCGCCCTCCCGCCGGCCGACCGGCTGGCCGCGGCCTCGGCCGACGGCGAACCGCCGCCCTGGGTGGCCGACATCGTAGCACGGGTGCAGCGGCATCTCGCCGGCGAGACACAGGATTTCAGCAAAGTTCGCTATGACTGGACGCGTGTATCCGCGTTTCAACGTCGCATCTACGAGGCGGCGTTGCGAGTGAAGTCGGGTCAGACCCAAAGTTACGGCCAGCTCGCCGCCGCCATCGGCGAACCGCCGGCCGTGGCCCGTGCCGTCGGCACGGCGCTCGGGCAGAATCCCTGGCCGTTGCTGGTTCCTTGCCATCGGTTCATCGGCGCAGATGGCAGGATGACCGGATTTTCCGCGCCCGGCGGGATCAAGACCAAGCTCCGCCTGCTCGCTCTCGAAGGCGCTCAGCTTTTCGCCGAATAGTCCGGGCACGCGCGATAGGAGCGCATCGCTTTCAGTTTTTCCCTGACAGGCCCTGCATTGTCACACAGCCGCCGCGGGAGCTAACTGAGGGTCGCTTCGCTCCCATGCACACGCTTCAGCCGCCCTCGCCAGCGGAAACATCTCCGCTTGCGCCCACTCCGACGGTCGCACCGTCGCTTGCGCTCCCACGCTCGGTCGCGGAGCTTTACCCCGAACAGACAATTGGCCGCCTGATGGAAGTGCCCGCAGCGGTCTTTCGTCCCGAGACGCCGGTTCGCGCGGCCACCGAGGCTATCCGGGAAATCGTCCGGACGCATTTCGTCACCTATGCCTACATCGTCGACGAAGACCAGCGGTTGCTCGGCGTCGCGGCGATGCGCGATCTACTCCTGGCGCAGCCGGAGCAGGCGCTCGGCGCGGTGATGTTGAGGAATCCCTTCTCGCTCAAGCCGACGCTGCCGCTCATCGACGCGATGAAGCTGACGCTCGACAAGCATTACCCCTCCTACCCCGTTACCGATTCGGACGGCCGGCTCGTCGGCCTCGTATGGGGCCAGAAGCTCTTCGAGGCGCAGGCGATCGAGATCAGCGCGCAAGCGGGCTCGATGGTCGGTGTCGACAAGGAGGAACGCACCGCCACGCATTGGTGGCGCAGCTTTCGGTTTCGCCATCCCTGGCTGCAGTTGAACCTGCTCACGGCGTTCGTCGCCGCGGCCGTGGTTGGCATTTTCGAAACCACCATCGAGCAAATCGTCGTCCTCGCCGTCTTTCTCCCCGTGCTCGCGGGGCAATCGGGCAACACCGGCTGTCAGGCGCTCGCGGTGGCGCTCCGCGGCATGACACTCGGAGAGCTCAAGCCCGGACGCGAACGTGGGCTCATTCGCAAAGAAGCACTGCTCGGCGCCCTCAACGGCCTGTTCGTGGGCCTCACGGCGGGCGCGGGCATGTTTGTCTACGCCACGCTGCAACACACCGCCCAGTCGCCACTCCTTCTGGCCACCGTCGTATGCGTGGCGATGATCGGCGCCTGCGTGGTAAGCGGCATCTGTGGCGTGCTGACGCCACTCGCGCTCAAGCGGCTCGGCGCCGACCCCGCGACCGCCTCGAGCATCTTTCTGACCACGGCTACGGACGTCGCCAGCATGGGCTGTTTCCTCGGGCTGGCGACGTGGTGGCTGCTCTAGCCCGGCAAAGCCGGGAAATCCGAAGTTCGAATTCCGAAAAAAACAGAACGCCAAAACGCCGGAGTGTTTCGGAATTCGGGTTTCGAGCTTCGGATGTGAGGCGAAGCCTGTCGGCGCGCATATCCCATTGCCGCTTCGAGGTTGTTTCGGCCGCACTGCGGGTTAACCTGCCGGGCAACCACCCCCCTCATGCCCAATCGCACGATGCGCGCCATCGCCAAGCTCCGTCCCGGTCCGGGGCTTGAGCTCACCGAGGTTCCGGTTCCCACGCCGGGCATCAACGACGTCCTGATCAAAATCAAAAAGACGTCCATCTGCGGCACTGACGTGCACATCTACAATTGGGACCATTGGGCCGAGCACACGATCAAGCCGCCGATGGTCATCGGCCACGAGTTCGTCGGCGAAATCGTCGAGGTCGGCAGCAACGTCCAGGGCTTCGCCCCGGGTGATCTCGTCGACGGCGAAGGCCACATCGTGTGCGGGCAATGCCGCAACTGCCTCGCCGGACGACGTCACCTCTGCAAGGACACGAAGGGCGTGGGCGTGAACCGCGACGGCGCGTTCGCCGAGTATCTCTGCCTCCCCGCAAGCAACGCCGTGCACGTTGACCCGACCATACCGCTGGACGTCCTCTCCTGCTTCGACCCGTTGGGAAATGCCACGCACACCACCTTGCAGTGGGATCTCGTAGGTGAGGATGTACTCATCACCGGCGCCGGTCCAATCGGGTGCATGGCGGTGGCGATCGCGAAAAAATCGGGCGCCCGCAACGTGGTCATCACCGATGTGAATCCGGCGAGGCTAGCCCTGGCCGCCCGCATGGGAGCGAGCCGCACCGTTGATGTTTCCCGCGAAAAACTGCCCGATGTGCAGCGTGAGATCGGCATGAAGGAAGGTTTCGATGTCGGCTTGGAGATGTCCGGCAATCCCCTGGCGTTGAACGATATGATCGACAACATGACCCATGGCGGACGCATCGCCCTGCTCGGAATCATGCCGGAGAAAGCCGCCGTCGACTGGAACAAGGTCGTTTTTAATATGCTCACCATCCGGGGCATCTACGGCCGGGAAATGTACGAGACGTGGTATAAGATGACCGCCCTGATCCAGAGCGGGCTCGATATTTCACCGGTGATCACTCACCGCTTCCCCTCCACGGAATTTCAGGAAGCCTTCGACTTGATGCGCTCGGGACGAAGCGGAAAAATCATCCTGAACTGGGCGGAATAGATGCATTAGTATATCGATCCCCACCCGAGATAACGATGCGCCGCGCACCCTCGGCAGACGATCACCTCGGGCGGAATGCGACGATTCACGCGCTTTCGCGGTATCTATACGAGACGATCCGGATGGACCAACGCATTCACGGCAGCGTAGTCGGCAAAGCCTCGCTTCAGCCGCATCGCCGTCGTGAGCTCGCCTGTCCGGAAGGTGACCTCATCGATCGCGCGGACCGGTTGCACATCCTTCGTCGTCGACAGTAGAAAACACTCCTCCATCGCGGAAAAGTCCTGGGGATGGATGATCGCCTCCCGCACGGCGACCCCGCACGCAGGGCCTATCTTGTCGAAAAGCAACTGACGTGTAATGCCAGCCAGGATACCGGATGCAAACGGCGGGGTCAGCACTTCGCCTCCGCGGACAAAGGCTATGTTGCAGACCGCCGCCTCCGTTACCTCCCCCGCGAGATTGATGATCACCACCTCATCCGCACCGCGGGCGCGGGCCTCGCGAAGGCAGAGAATGTTGTTCAGGTAATTGCCGGTCTTCCACGCCGGATTGAGGGCGGCAGGTGGATTGCGCCGCAGCGAGGTGGCCAGAGACAGCCGCAACCCGCCCCGAACGACGTCAGGCGTGGGAAGCGTCAGCTTCTGGATCAGCAGGACGAAATCGGGCTGATCCGCCAGGGCGACGTCGAGGCCGATGGGCCCGGCGCCGCGCGCGATCTGCAGTCGAATGTACAGCTCGCCCCGCTCTCCCGTCGTAGCCCGAAATGCCTCCGTGGCGCGCTTGATCTCAACCAGCATCTCCGTCGCCGTAAACGGTAACGGCAGGTGAAGCGCCTCGGCCGACTGCTCGAGCCGACGCCAGTGCTCCTCCCACGCGAAAATCACGCCGTGGTATGTGCGCCACACTTCGTAGATCGCGTCTCCGTAGAGAAAGCCGCGATTGAGCGGAGCAAGGGATGGTTCGTGCGCGGCGTGAAGTCGCCCGTTGGTGTTGGCCTGTATGTAAGGCGCAGACATGGCAACTCGGGACGCCACCACAACGGCCCAGCACCGCAAGCGAGAAAACAGAAGCGCCTCCGGAGGCCAGTCCGGAGGCGCGACTAATGACAAAGCGATGGCAGAATCAGCCGCGCGCTTTGACGAGGCCGAACTCTTTCTTGATGTTCTGGACGCTGGGCAGGGAGATGCCGAACTCCTTGGCGATGGCGGCTCCCGTCTTGCCCGCCTCAACCGCCGACTTCACCTCTGCCTTGAGTTCCGGCGTGATCTTCGCGCGCTTGCGCTTGCCCGCAGGCGCCGCCGCGGCCGGACGCCCACGCTTGCCCTTCTTCTTCGTGGCGCTTTTGCTGCCGGCCGCCTTCTTCACCGCGAGCAGGAAGTCCTGCACGGAATCAAAGCCGTATTTACCGGGCAAAGCCGAAAGCTCAGCGTCAAGCTGGGTGGCAATCGACTTCTCGAGGTCGGCGACTTTGGACTTATAGGTTTCGAGTTCCTTGAT
>DASWVO010000042.1:0-7335 GCA_036406235.1 Opitutaceae bacterium | reverse complement strand
GGACGATGGGAAGTATCGCGGGTTCAACGGCGCGGATTTTGGCGACTTCGAGCGCCGTAAGCGGATGGCGCTTTTGGCATTTCCTCCCGAGATCGCTCCGTTCCTCGATTGGTCGAGGATGGAACGCCGGATGAATGCCCGTGCCGTTTCCGAGATTCGCGTTCCGGAGGAACAGGTTCCCCGGGAGGAATACGGGAAGGGTCGGTGTCTCGCGCTGAAGGCGGCGAAGCGCCGTCCCAATAATATCGTGGAGGACTCTGCGACAACGACACCGCCCCTTTCGAGCGAGTGCTTCAAGCAGCGGCCCGAAGACCCGAAGTTCCGCCATCCCACGGACCCCACGCGATCGCGGTTGCCCCTGCCTGAGGAACATGCGCGGTTGAAAGGGCAGCCCGAGACTCTGGTTCGAGCCATTCCGTGGAATAGCTTGGCGCATACCGCGCTCGGCAATGGAACGACCCGGAAGGTATGGGAGCAGTTGTCGTTTGCTCTTGGCTGCGCTCTTCGCGCTGCGGTTGCGTGATCGGGCGGAGGCATTGGCGTCGGAATCGGCACGCGGGACGAGACCCTATCTTTCCGCACATGAGCACGCCGCGTTCGCAAACGGAACAAGAGAAGATTCTGGCCAGTGACCTCGATGCGTTCCTTCACGAGGGTCATTTGCTGCGCCGTGTGTCCGAAAATGACGACGATTGCCGGCGCGATTCCGTGGAGATATTCGAAAACGGGAAGTGGCACGGGCTGATCTTCGCGAGCCTCGACTGGGAAGCCGAACTCGCGCGGCTGGACCTCTCGATTCGAGCGGCGGCTTAATCGCAGCGAGGGGAACGGGGGAACGGGCACTGCCCGCACCTATCTTTGATCGCATGGAAACTCTCACTCTTGGTCTGCCCGAACTTGAAGAGGCCCCTGTTTGCGGCCCGGGCGTAGCTGAACACGCGACGCTTCCGATCATGCCGGTCGCAATCGCAGATGTGCGCGCGGCCGTCCTACGCGGAAACCGCGGGGACTGCTATCAGGTTGACGTCTCGCCGAACGAATATGCCCGGCCTGATCGGATGGACGATCCGTTTCGGAAATGGGACAATATTCTGGAAAGCGGACGTAGTTACCTTGTCGGCGAGCAGGTCCCGATGGAGTCGTTCATTCGCACGCACCGGACCTCGCTCCGGCCATGGCAAAAGGTTGCAGTCGCGTTCTGTCGCTCAAATCCAGACCAGGCTCTCCATATCGAAAATGCGCGGTTGTGCTGGGTGTTTCGGTCGAGAGGCGAGTTCGTCGAACTTGGACTCCCTTACCACGATTCCGGCGGCGAGAAATACTGGGTGAGCCGGGATGGAGTTACGCGCATCCTGATCGACGTCGACTGACGACGACGCGCCGCGCACACGAAGCCTATCTTTCCGGCATGGAAACAACTACCATTTCGACCGGGGTGACTGAGAAGGTTCGCTTTCGGAATAGCTACCACTGCACGGCCTGCGATACGTCGTGGACGGACACGCACGACTGTGCGTGCAATGACCGTTGCCCCAAGTGCCGAGCGGAGATCGAACCGGAATCGAGCGATGAGATCACCGCGCAGGTCTTACCTCTCTACTGCTCGAATGCCGACGGCTCCATCTTCTCGGTCGAGAACGTCAGCGGCATCCCGGACGATGTTCATCGGCATCCTGTGAACATGGACGATCCAGGGGCTGACCTCTTGGTTTTCATTGCGGATACTGACGGGGAGGCGGCGGCATTCACCCAAGGGCTGGATGTCGGCGTTCTTGGTGATGACAACAGCTACGTCCATGAGCATCTCGCGGACGGTCGAGAGATCGTCATCGTCCACTTCGGAGACAGCGATGATAGCAATGTTCGAGGAATGACGAAGACGGCGGAAGTCCCGCTTTGCGGATGATTGCCGGAGGCAAGCCCCGCACACCTGACACCATGAGCACGTCGACACTCTCCAAAAATTTGCGCCGTTCGCCTTCGTTGGACGCCGTGGCTTCGGGCGACTCACATCGTGCGCCTACTGCGCCGGACATCGAATGGACGCCCGCGGATTCCGCCGCGGCCGACAAGGAGGGCTGGAATCTTTTCAACGTCGAAACTTCTCCCGAAATCCAGCGTGACGACGAAGCGGATTTGTTCCCGACCGATGATGCGGCGGTCGAGTTCGTCCGGTCATCCAGGACCGCGCACGGCGTCAAGGCACTCGCACTTGTTGAGGTGGCTGCGTCCGCGGCTCTCTCCCCGAGCGAGCGGTTCGACGCACTGCTGAACAACATCGGCAGCGCCACTGGCAACGACGACGAGATCGCAGCCTTGCGAACGGTTGTGGACGAATTGCTGCGTGCGATTCCGGCCGAAATCGAAACGGATTTCCTTGAGGAGGCATTGGCGAAGCTTCGTGCTACGGAAATTAAAGCCGCCGCATGGAAGATTCGTTGCGAGGAATGAAACCCGCGCCCGATTCCCCCATCGCGCTGGTATGCGGGGGGGGTTGAGCCAGCAGCTATCTTTAGCTTAAGTCGCACAATGCAAACGTCCGCTCGACCCAGCACCTCGCCACGTGCCCCGGTACCCGGAGGGGTTGTTTCGGACAACGCTTCCGAGCTACGGCAGATCGTCCTCAACATCCCTGACCGCCCGCGTGGCTGGACGCTCTGGGTGATCGTCAATGGTCGTTATTCGGAACTGCGCCCGGGGAACAGCGGCGACCATTGCAAGACCAAGGCGCGGGCCTTTTTCGGCGGGTCGGCGACGCGCGGCGAGCGCTTTGTCATCACCGGGCCGGATGGGCAGCTGTGGAAATGGGCACACCCGGAACTCGGTTCGCCGCTCCGCTTCACTTGGCGCGATTTCTGAGCGCGGGAGAGACCACGCTAGCGGTCGGTGAGCAGGCGCGCTGCACAATGCCGCCTGGCGTCAGCGTGACACCAGCCGAGTCCTATCTTTTGAGCACTATGGGACTGACGATTCACTGGAGTTTTCACCTCCCGGCTGAGGCCAAGAACGCAGCGCCCGCCGAACACGACGATTCGCTCATGCTTTTCGAATTGCCGCCGGTGGAATCCGAAGTCCCAGTGGCGAGTGCGGAGGACGCACTCTCCGCACTCCGTTCCGCCGCATTGGACTTGGGATTCGCGGGCGTGTCCGAGATGTATCGGATTTCGAGGGAGCCTGAGCGCGGCACGATTGCCGGCTGGGTGTGGAGTGGGGCGCAGCGGTCCATCTTCGTCGCCGGCGAGCGGATCGAAGTCGCGCCCATCGAGATTCTTGGTTTCGATGTCGAACCAGGCGAGGGATGCGAGACGGCATGCTTTTGGTTGGCCCGCTACCCTGCAACTGTCTGGGTCCCCGGGCTGCGGAGCCGCCGGGTGCGCACGGAGCTGTCCGGTTGGTATTCGGACGACTTCTGCAAAACGCAGTATGCATCGAACCACGGGATGGAGAATTTCCTGCGCAGCCATGTCAGTTTGGTGCGAATTCTCGACTTGGCCCGGACGATGGGGTTTCTGACCCAAGTGCATGACGAGGGAAGGTATTGGACGAAGCGCGATCAGTCGGACCTCGCGAACGAGTGCGAGGACTGGAATCGATGCCTCGCCGCTTTCTTCGTAAGCGTCGCCCGGAGTGCCTCTTGACGGAGAGGTAAATACGGTAACTCCGATGCGGGGAGTGGACGTTGCGTAGTTACGGTAACTCTGATGCGAGCGCAGTCGTGCTCGGTTTCCAGTGTGCGGGTAGAAGCGGACGCAGATCGTCCTTGGTGGTCATCGCGGGCAGGCGGGTGAGCACGTCGCGAAGATAAGCGTGCGGGTCGTGACCGTGGCGTTGGCAGCTGACGACCAGCGAGTAGATGACGGCGGCGCGATCGCCGGCGTCGGGGTGGCCGACGAAGAGCCAGTTCTTCGCGCCGAGTTTGCTCGGGCGGATGGCGTTCTCGACGGCGTTGGTGTCGAGACGGGTGTGGCTGTGGCGCAGGTGCGCGGTGAGCGGCTGCCAGTGCCCGAGCAAATAGGTGCAGGCCTGGCCGAGTCCGGATTTGGGCAACACACGCTTTTGCAGCGCCGAGACGAGCCGGTGCAACCGCGCCAGTGGGCGCGCGAAGTGTTCCTGCCGGAGCGCGGCGCGTTGAGCGCCGACCTCGGCTTCGTCCCATTCGTGTTCGAGTTGGTAGAGTTGACCGATCAGGCGCAGCACGCGCTCGGCGGTGCGCGGACGCTCACCGACAGCCTCGAAGAAGCGTCGCCGCGCGTGCGCCCAGCAGCCGAGCCACTCGACCTCTGGGCGTGTGCGCACGTAGGCGGCATAGGCCTCGTAGCCGTCCGACTGCAACAAGCCGCGGTAATGCTCGCCGAGGAGCTTTTCAGCCTCGTCGTGCCGGCGCGAGAGTTGCCACTCGAAGACGACATCGCCTCCGGGACGCGCGAGCGCCCACAGCCAGCCGGTGGTCGTCTTCCCGTCGCGCAGGTCCGGATCGTTGCAGCGGATCGGAGTTTCGTCGGCGACGACGTAGCCGGTGGCCTGCAGGTCGCGTTTCATCGCTTTGACCAAGGGCTCGAGCTGCGCGGTGGCGGCGCCGACCCAATCGCTCAAGTTCTGGCGCGAGATTGGGGTCTGGCCCGGCTGAGCGTTCGACCAGCGCGCGAGCATCTTCTCCTGGCGATAGAGCGGCAGGTGATCGGCATACTTCGCCGTCAGCGCCCACGCGATCAGGCCAGCCGAAGCGAAGCCGCCTTCGACGATCCGCTTCGGCGCCGGCGCCAACAGTGGCGCGCGGTTGCGGTCCAAGCGGTGGCGATACTTGGGGCGGACGATCTCGCGCTTGAACAGCTGCGGCGGGATCACATCCACCTCGAAGGTGCGCTCCTCGGCGATTCTTTCGTAGAGGCTCGGATCGGCGCGCACCGCCTCGGGCTCGATCACGATCGTCTCCTTCACCGGCAGGTGCGCGAAGGATTCCGCCGGCAACGTCCGCTTCGTCGCGGACGGCTTCGTGCGCTCATAGCTGATCGTTTCGGTCCTCGGCGCTTCGGCGGACGCGGCGCGTTTTTCCAGTTCGCTGAGTTGCAGGAGCAGTTGCGCGCGGTCCAGCTTCTCGCTCTTGCCCGCACCGAAGAGCTGCTTTTTGAACCACTCGATCTGCGCGCGCAACAACGTCACCTCCTGTTTCAGGAGCGCGACTTCGTCGAGCGACGCGGCGGAGGACATGCGCGCGTTGAGTGCAGGCCGCGCGCCAAAAGTTCCGCGCGCGTTATATTATTTTCTCACCGCGCCGCAGCCTTGGCGGAGGCGGGTTCGTCCCGCTCATACCACGGCTTGAGCGTGGCGATTTTCAAATCCACTCCGCCGACGATCAGCGCCAACGCCTCTGGTGCGAGTGCGAGTTTGCACTTCGCCTCTGCCGGCTCCGGCCACGAGAAGCGTCCTTTTTCGAGCCGCTTCGCCAGCACCCACACGCCTGTGCCGTCCCAATACAACAGCTTCAGCCGCGTGCGCTCGCGATTGGTGAAGCAAAACACCGCGCCCTGCTTCGGATCCTCGCTCAACTGCGACTGCGCTGCACTCCACAATCCGTCGTATTGTTTGCGCATGTCCACCGGCTCCACCGCCACGAAGATCCGGACCGAACGTGGGAAGGCCCACATCGCCTCAACTCCGCAACGCCCGCACCAGCGCGGCGAGTTCCTCGACGCGGCCACCGCGCACCACAGTGCCGTCGGCCAAACGCACTTCGAGCCCACCGCCGCCCGTGCTCGCGCTCGTCGGCAACGCCACCTCCGCGAAGCGAACCGAAGCCACCGCGGGCAAACCCGCACCAGCCCGCTTCGCCGCGCGCTGCGTCCAGTTGCAGAACGTCGTATACCGGATGCCCTCGCGCCGTGCGAACGCTCGACGCGTCAATCCGCTCTCCCGAAACGCCGCTACCAATTGCTCGCGCCGCTCCCGCGGCACATGCTGCCGCCCTGCCCGGTCTCGCCGCTCCCCGTGATGCACCAACTCCGTAGTTACCGTATTTTCCATCCCGCCACTCTATCAGCCCGCTCCTCCCGCCACCACGAGGCACCAGAGACGACGCTTACCTTTCTTCGGAGGACTTCGGGACATGATGGGCGAGGGCGGAGAAGCGCCGATCTTCGCTCACCCGAGATTCGAGACGATTGAAGCAGAGGGGCTCCACGGCGAAGTCGCAGCGACCCTTGATGCGCTCGCTGGCGGCGTTGGCGCATGCGGTTCCGCAACCGAAGCTGCCATCGCTCGCTAGCGAAAAGCTCCCACGATGGAAGTCACGGAGGGACAGTCGAACGAGTGGGAACTTGCTATTGCCCGAGCGACTGCGGATGCCGCGCGCGAGGCGTGGCTGCCGCTGTGGCCCTTATGGAAGAGGCTGGGAGGCCATCCGTCCCCGGACGGGTTGGCGTCACATGACACCTGCATCCCGTCCTCCTTCGCTCTCTGCCAGGCGCTTCAAATAACCGCTCCCACGCTGCGTTGGCGCGTGGTTGGAGGGCGGCCCACCAAGCGCACGCCGGCAGGCGGCTTCAGAGACAGGCACGGGCGCGTCCATCCTCACTTTTGGGTTCAGGGCATCGCGGCGGGCGCTGAGATGATTGCGGATGTAACCGCGGACCAATTCGACGGTGATCCAGTCATCGTCGGGATTAACGATGGCCGCTACACAGCGAATGCGACGAGAGCGCTGATCGCGCGGTATTGCGACCACGAGGCGATTGCGATTGATCTGTTTGTGCACGCGGTCGGCGAACAACTCCGGCTTGCGGCTGCCAGGTGACAGCAGCAGCGGTAAGGCGAAGCCGCAGGGCGCGGGTGCTCCTATCTTTGGTGAATGCGTGAGGCTACGGAGGCACTGCACAGACGCGTAACGAATCGACTGCCGTTCGCACACTTCGACGAACTCTGGCACCGGGGAAACCTAGACTGCCCGGGATGCGCGCCGAGGGAGTCCAGTAGCCTTGAGGGCTGCCTTTTGTCGTGTTCTCCGTCGGAAGCCGCGGACGAAGCGTGGTTGTCGATTGCGAAACTCGGCGGCTTCGCGCGTTGGCTGCTCACCAAGCCCGGGGGCTTTCGGACCCTCCACCTGCACCGGCTGTCGAAGGCAACACGGCGAGGGCTGATGGTCGATGCGATTGCCAGCGGGCTGGTGGAACCGAGTCTTGGGTTCAGGGCGAGTTACTGGGACGCCGACGACGAAGCGCGCCGATACTCCCTACACGCGTCACGTCGCGACGCATTCGAGGCGGTCAACGACATGGAGAGTCCGCGCGTCGTCGCCGTTCCGATCTTCGCCGCGCTCCCGCCGTTGATTGAATACTGGGA
>DASWVO010000041.1:0-7597 GCA_036406235.1 Opitutaceae bacterium | reverse complement strand
CCCGACGCCCTCGAGAAACAGCTGCCCTACATCAAGACGCTGACCCGCCTGATGGGCTTGGTCGGCATCGAACAGGATGGCGTCGAGAGCGACGACTTGCTGGCGTCGGAAGCGGTCGCCCTTGCGCGCGACGGGCACGACGTGCTGATCGTGAGCGGCGACAAGGATTTCGCCCAGCTGGTCGACGAGCGCATCAAGATCATGCTTCCGCCGCCCTCGGCCAACCCGAAGCTCGGCTGGCGCCTCATGGACGCGGCCGGTGTGGCCGAAAAGTTCGGCGTGCCGCCGTCGCAGATTGCGCACTACCTCGCGCTTGTGGGTGACACATCGGATAACATTCCGGGGATCTCCGGCGTCGGCCCCAAGACGGCGGCGAAGTGGCTGCAACAATACGCCGGCGTCGAGGGGGTGATCGCCCACGCGGGCGAGCTGAAACCCGATCGCTTCCAGGAGGCCGTGCGCACGCAGGCCGACAACCTGCGGCGTAATTTAAAACTCACTACGCTTAACCTCTCGCTGCCGCCGGTCGCCGTGCGGCAGGTCGCTCCGCAACCGGCCGAGCTCTTCCTCCTGCTCGAGACGATGGAGATGAAGACCACGCTCGCCGAGGCGCAGAAGCGCTACGCCCAGCCGGAGCTCTTCTGAGGCGCCAAAGCCAGGGGCGGAATCGCGGGCACGACGGCCTGCCCGCCAAAGCGAAGAGAATCGCGCCTAGGCCGGCTTGTCGTGGCGATGCCGGCGGCCGCGCAGGATCAACGCGACGCCTGCGACCACGAGGAAGATCGAGTAGAAAGTGCCGCGGCTCAGGCCGAGGATGAGGCCCGCGTCGGGCTCGCGAAAGGCTTCGCCGATCGCGCGCGCGACCGCGTAGGCGATGAGAAACTCGCCGGCGAGCCGGCCCGGCTGCGTGCGGACGATGTCGCTGCGCCAGAATCGCCACTGCATGAACGCGAGCAGCAACGCGCCTTCCAGCGCCGCTTCGTAAAGTTGCGACGGATGCCGCGGAAGATTATCGCCGCTCTGCGGAAAGACGATCGCCCACCGTACGGTCGCCGGTTTGCCCCAGAGTTCACCGTTGATGAAATTGGCGATCCGCCCGAGCAACAGTCCGAGCGGAGCGACGCTGACGACGAGGTCGCTCAGGTGCAGAAACGGAATCCGCAGGTGACGGCCAAACCACCACAGGGCGATCGTCACGCCGACGAAGCCACCGTGGCTGGCCATGCCGCCCTCCCATACCCGGAAGAGCACCAGCGGGTCGTGGCGCACGCTGTCGAGCCCGTAGAGCAGGAAGTAACCGAGGCGGCCGCCCAGCAGCACGCCCAGGACGAGCGCGATGATCAGGTCCGAGACCTTGCCGGCGGGCAATTGTGAGCGCCCGGCTTTCGCGTATCGACTGAGCAACCACGCCCCGCCGACGAAGCCGAGCACGTAGGCGAGTCCGTAGTAACGGATGCCGATCGTCCCGGCTTTGTTAAAAGGAATGAGGATCGGGCTGAGGTCGTGGAGCCAATACGCCAGGGGCATTTTCAAGGTTTGCTAGGATTTGGACGGGAGAAATTTCCCACATCGGACGCACGCGTCCGGTGCACGGTTTCAGTTCTTCGAGGAAGGGAAGGGCGGGTTGGTGCCGTCGCCGGCGCGGCGCACGCGACCTTGTTTCTGGAGCTGTGCGCGGGCGAGCTCACGCATATCGACGGCGACGTCGTCCTTTTCGAAGATTTCGCGGCCGAGCAGGTGCTCCATCACGTCCTCCATCGTCACCACGCCGGCGGTGGAGCCGAATTCGTCGACGACGACGAGGAGCTGCTGGTGGGTCTTGAGGAAGACCTGGAGGGCGTTGGCGACCGTCACTGTCTCGGGGATGAAGTGCACCTCCTGCATGATTCTTTCCACGAGCTCGAGATCCTGGTCGTTGGCCTTGGCCTTGAGGAGGTCGCGACGGCGGGCGAGGCCGACGACGTCGTCGAGCGACTTGCCGAAAACGGGCATGCGACCGAAAGGGAGGTTGGGAAACTCGCGAAACACCTCGCCGACGGTGGCGGACTTGCGCAACGCGGTGACCACGGTGCGCGGGGTCATGATTTCGCTCACCCGCACATCGTCGAGCGAGAGGGCGTTGGCGATGATGCTGGATTCACTCTTCGTCAGCGTCCCCTGTTGGGCGCCGCGTTCGGCGAGCAGGATGATCTCCTCGTCAGAGCGCTGATTCTCCGGCCGCTGGCGGACGACGAGGCGGACGACGACATTGCAGAGCCAGGTGACCGGCCGCAAAACGCTGCGCATCGCGCTGAGCGGGAGAACAACGTGTGGCTGCAGGCCGCGGCGATACACCACCCCGATGTTTTTGGGGATCACCTCGGAGAACACGAGAATGCCGAGCGTCATGCCGCCGGAGACAATGCCCAGTACCGCGTCGCCGAAGAGGCGGGTGGCGAGACCGCCGATGATCACTGAGCCGAGGGTGTTCGCGATCGTGTTGAGGGTCAGGATCGTCGAGATGGTCTCGTCCAGGCCGAGTTTCAGTTGCTCCAGCAGTGCGCCGCGGCGGGGCCGCGTGCGCTTGAGCGACTCGATCTCGGAGACGGTCGTGCTCAGGATGAGCGCCTCCATCAACGAGCACAGGAAGGAGATTCCCAGCGTGGAGACGATCGCGATGACGAGCCAGTGCATGGGGTCAGTGTAATGCGCGGCGGGGGTTTACGACTCAAAAGTGCAACTCACGCGCGAGCTTCGGCATTGAACCTTGACCGGCGAGTCAGGCGGCCGTTACCTCGGGCCCGATTACATCCCCCCATGAAGAATCGCCCCGTCTGTCAGGCGCTGATGGCGGCTGCCGGTATTTCGCTACTGGCCGGCTGCGCCACTATTGAAAACGGCCGCACGCAAAAAGTGATGCTACGCTCGGTCCCTTCCGGTGCCGAGGTCGTGATTAACAGCGTGCCGGTCGGGCACACGCCGCTGCGCATCGAGTTCGAGCGCAAGAACGGCTACTCGATCGAGCTGAAGAAATCCGGCTTCGCCAACGGCTACGCGGTGTTGCTCCCGAGTTCGCGCACCTATGACAAGCGCCTGCTCAAATGGGGCGTCGATTACGCCACGGGCGCGTCGAACGACCTGGTGCCGGGGGATCTGACGGTGAGTCTGCACCCTTCGGTCGTGCCGACGAGCAAGCCCCTCGATCCGTTTTCCGAGATGACGGCCAACCTCACGCAGGCGGACGCCATGCTGGCGGCGGGCGAACTCACGCCGGGCGACCATCGCTACGTCGTGGCGCAGATCGTCGAGTTTTTTGCTCCGCAAAGATCGAACTGAGGCTTACCGGCTCGGCCGCCTCGTCACCTCGCTGGGGACGCGTCCCGGGATTAAGATTTTCGCGAAGCGAAAACCTCTTGCCCGCGTCGCGCGCGGGCGCCGTAGTGGCTCGCATGTCTATGCTTAAACGCACCCCCCTCCACGCGTTCCATGTCGCGCACGGAGGCCGTTTGGTGGATTTCGCCGGCTGGGAGATGCCGGTCCAGTACCGCAGCATTCTCGAGGAGCACAAAGCTGTGCGCACGACGGCCGGCCTCTTTGATGTGAGCCACATGGGCGAAGTCGACGTGCGCGGCCCCCAGGCGGGGGCATTCCTGAACCATCTGGTCGCGAACGACGTCGCCAAGCTCTTTCCGGGCCGCGTCCTTTACTCGCCCATGTGCTACCCGACCGGCGGCGTCGTCGACGACCTGCTGGTGTACATGAGGGCGCCGGACGATTATTTTCTGTGCATCAACGCCGGCAACATCGACAAGGACCTCGCGTGGATTCGCGCGCAGGCGGCCGCATTTGAGGTCACAATCACCGACCGTTCCGCCGATTACGCGCTCCTCGCCGTGCAGGGTCCGCGGGCGGCGGCGATCGTCCAGTCGCTCACCGGAGCGAAACTCGAGATGGTGAAATATTACCATTTCGTCGAAGGCACGGTGGCCGGCGTTCACTGCCTGATCAGTCGCACCGGTTACACCGGCGAGGACGGCTTCGAGCTGTATCATGCCGCCGGTGACGCCCCGGCGCTGGCCGACGCGCTGCTCGCCGCCGGCGCACCGCAGGGGCTGGTGCTGGCCGGTCTCGGCGCGCGCGACAGCCTGCGCCTCGAGGCGGGGTATCCGCTTTATGGGCACGAAATCACGCAGGACATCTCGCCCCTCACGGCCGGACTGGGCTGGACGGTGAAGCTCGACAAGGGCGCCGATTTCGTCGGACGCGCGGCGCTGCTCGCGGAAAAGCAGGGTGGGGCGGCGCACAAGGTCGTCTTTTTCAAAACGGGCGATCGCCGCATCGTGCGCGCGGAGACCCCCGTCCTCGATGCCGCGGGCGCCACGGTGGGCCGCGTGCTCTCCGGCACGCTCTCGCCGCTCCTCAACGAAGCGATCGGCTCGGCGCTCGTGGCGACGCCCGCCGCCGCCGCTCCCCTGGCGGTGGACATTCGCGGCACCCGGCTCAACTTGCATCTGGTCAAACCGCCCTTTGTGGCATTGAAGAAAGGGTAGCGTTTGCCCTGGGAGCGCGGGCGGCCCGCCCGCATGTTTCAGATTGCGGGCCAGCGGCCCGCGCTCCCCGGGGAACATTTGATTTTTTCCCATGAGTAACGTCCCGTCCGATCTCCGCTACGCCAAGTCCCACGAATGGCTGAAACCTGCCGCCGATGGCACGGCGCTCGTCGGCATCACCGATTACGCGCAGAACAGCTTGGGCGACATCACCTACGTGCAGTTGCCCAAGGTGGGCGCCACCTTGGCCGCCGGCCAGTCGTTCGGCGTCGTCGAGTCGGTCAAGA
The DNA here is from genome assembly GCA_036406235.1 of Opitutaceae bacterium. GTDB lineage: Bacteria > Verrucomicrobiota > Verrucomicrobiia > Opitutales > Opitutaceae > DASWVO01. Next base: position 2,781 of record DASWVO010000041.1, on the reverse strand, counting down.
CCGCCTCCGATCTCTACGCGCCGGTCGCCGGCACGGTGGTCGAGGTCAACCCGGCCCTCGACACTGCCCCGGAAACCGTCAATCGCGAGCCCTACACGGGCGGTTGGATGCTGAAGCTCAAGCTCGCCAACCCGAGCGAGGTCGAGTCGCTGCTCGACGCCGGGGCCTACGGCAAGCTGCTCGGTTAATCACTGATTCCGGCGCCTGCCCCGGCGCGGGCGGACTCGGTAAACGCCCGGGCGGGGTTCGTAATCGCCCGGGTGGACTGCGTAAACGCTCGGACGCACTCCGTAAAGGCGCGGGCCGACCTTGAAACGCCGCGGGCGGACTTCGTAATTGCCCGGGCCGACCCCGTAACGGCGCGGGCGGGCTTTGAAATCGCGCGGGCCGACTCTGTAACGGCCCGGGCCGACTCTGTCAGCATGCGGGGAGGCTGCGAGGGACTTTGCGCGGCGCCATCATAGCAGCGCGGTGCTTCCGCCCGTGCTTGGGGCCGCAGCGAGTGCGGGCTGAAGTGCTGGCACTGCGGGAAGGCGCTTGAAAAGGGCAACGGGATGGCGCGGTGAGTCCTGCGGCGCCCAAGCCGTTTCGACGACCGCTGATGCGTAATCCCCCTAAAATGGTGGCGGGGCTCGCTGCACCTCCGCTTCTGCATTTACTCTATACCGTTTTTTGTGCGTAAGGCATATCCTTTGTAACCAGCGCCCTTCGCACGGCGTTTCTCCTCTCAGTCGAAATGGCCATCACTCGATCCTTGTCCTTGGTTGTCGCGTTTGCGGCCGCCCTCGTTGGCGGTTGTGCAAAAAAAGACGGCGCAGCTGCGGCTGCGACCGCCGGGCGCGGCCCGGAGAAACAACCGGTGGAGGTGACGCCGGTCGTCCGGCGCGATCTCGAAGAGACCCTCACGGTCGTCGGCTCGCTCGCGCCCAACGAATCGGCGGAGATTCGTCCCGAAATCGTCGGCTTGGTGAAGGGCATCTTTTTCGACGAGGGCCAGGAAGTGAAGCAGGGGCAGATGCTCATGAAGATCGATGACGCCGAGCTTCTTGCCCAATACGCCCAAGTGGAGGCGCGCTACAAGCTCGCCGAGCTCAACGTCACCCGCAGCGAAAATCTCAGCGAATCGCGCACGATTCCGCAGTCGGAATTCGATCGCGCGCGCAGCGAGTTCGCGGCTGCCAAGGCCGAGCTGGCGCTCCTCAAGCTGCGGCTTGAGAAGACCGAGGTGAAAGCGCCGTTCGACGGCGTTGTCGGCTCGCGTGCGCTCTCGCCCGGCGACTACGTGACGGCCAGCACCGTGCTGACGACGATCAACGATTTGAGCCGGATGAAAATCACGTTCCAGGTGCCGGAGCGTTTCCTTGGCAAGGTGCACAACGGCACCTCGTTCAGTGTGAAATCGAAGAGCCTCTCCACCGACCAGAACGTCACCGGTTCCGTCTATTTCGTGAGTTCGGTGATCGAGCGGGCCACGCGTTCGAGCGAGGTGAAGGGCCTGCTGGCCGATCCCCCCGAGGCGCTGCGGCCCGGCATGTTTGCCAACGTTGAGCTCGTCCTCGACGTCCGGCGCAACGTGCTCACGGTGCCGGAAGGCTCAATCCTCACGTCCTCGGGCGGCCCGCAGATCGTGGTCGTCACCGATGGCGAGGGCGGAAAGGTCGTGCAGTTCGTGCCGGTGGCGCTCGGGCTGCGTGCGAAGGGCGTCGTCGAAGTGCGGCCGCTCAGCGGCGTGCTGGCCGAGCGCCAGCCGATCGTCGCCTCGGGCGTGGGAGCGCTCGTCTTGTTTCCCGGCGCGAAAGTCGAGCCGCGTCCGCTGCGCGCGGAGTTTCTCAACGGCGGAGGCGAGGACTCATGATTCTCTCCGACCTTTCGATCAAGCGGCCGGTCGTCTGCCTCGTCGCCTCGATCCTCATCGTGCTGATCGGCCTGCTGTCGTTCAGTCGGCTCGCGGTGCGCGAGTATCCCAACATCGACTCACCGATCATCTCAGTCGAAACCGATTATCCGGGTGCGTCGGCCGAGGTCGTCGAGTCCAAGATCACCGAGCCGCTCGAAAAGGAAATCTCCTCGATCGACGGCATCCGCGTCATTCGCTCCACCTCCGCGGAGGAGCGCTCGAATATCTCCATCGAGTTTTTGCTCAGCCGCGACATCGATGAGGCGGCCAACGACGTGCGCGACCGCGTGAGCCGGGCCCAGGGCCGCCTGCCGCAGGAAGTCGACAACGTGCGCGTCTCGAAGACCGAGGCGGATTCGAGCCCGATCATGTCGCTCGCCTTCAATTCCGACCGTTATTCGCGGCTGGAAATCACCGAAATGGTCGAGCTCATCGCGCTGCAGCGACTGCAGGCGATCCCGGGCGTGGCCTCGGTCAACATCCGCGGCAAGCGCTACGCCATGCGCCTGTGGGTCAACAGCGACCGCCTCGCCGCCTACAACCTCACCGTGGCCGATGTCGAACGCGCGCTGCGACAGCAGAACGTGGATCTGCCGAGTGGTCGCATCGAATCGGTGGCGCGCGAGTTTCCAATCCGTCTGCAGGGCAACATGGCCGAGGTGCCGGACTACGAGAATCTCGTGCTCGCCACTGTCGGCGACTACCAGGTCAAGTTCTCCGATGTCGGCCGCGTCGAGCTCGGCTCGCAGGACTACCGCAGCGAGACCTATTTCAAAGGCCGGCAGACGGTCGGCGTGCAGATCCTGCGGCAAGCGCAGTCGAACCTGCTCGACGTCGCCAATAGCGTGAAGGCGCTCCTGCCGGTGCTCCAGGCGGAGATGCCG
>DASWVO010000040.1:0-8489 GCA_036406235.1 Opitutaceae bacterium | reverse complement strand
ACAGGTTGCTCACGTTGATCTGGTAGCGGGCGCGCACGCGGCTGGTGAGCCGGTGGTCGTAGGCGAGGTGTGCGCTGGCGACGTAGTAGTCTTGCGAATACACATACGCGAATGGGTCGCCCGGCCGGTTGCCGATCACCGAGCCGCCGCGGGCGTTCGCGCCGCCGCCGACCGACAGGCCCTTGAGCGGGCCGTCCCGGAACTCGTAGGTCGTATAGACGTTCACGGTGTAGTCGTAGGTGTTGTTGAGCGCCCGCCCCTCGGCGAGGGAGCCGAGCGTGCTCTGGATGGCGTCGATGTCGGACTGGATCTGGAGGCGGTTCGCATTGGCCGGGTCGTTCGCCCCGGCCTGCCAGGTGGCGAGGTGCTGGGCGACGTAGCCGCGGAAACCGGGATACAGGTCGATCTGTTCGGTTTCCGGAAAGGACAGATTGGCCATCAGGCGCCAGGAGCGGGTGAGATTGGCCGTCACCTCGAACTCCCAGCCCGTGCCGCGCCAGGTTTCGAGGTCGCGGGCGCTGACGACATCGAGGGGCCGGTTGAGGTTGTTCCAGATCCGGTTGATCTCGGTGGTGCGCTGGCCGTTGACGAGACGGTCGACCTCCTCGACCTCGTAATAGTTGAGCACCGCGTTGAGTCGTCCGTCGAAGAAGTCGAGTTTCAGGCCGAAGTCGTATCCAGTGCTCTGTGACACGCCCGGGACGCTGCCGTCGAAGAGATTGGGGCCGGAATTGGGCGGAGCGAAGGTCTCGGACCAGTTGGCGTAGACGCCGAGCCACTTCAGCGGGTAGAAGACGGCGCCGGCGTTGGCGCTGGTGTTGGAGACCTCGGTGACGTTTTTTCCGCCGATCACGGGGGGCTGCCCCTTGTCTGGCGCCGCGCCGAGCAGGGTCTCTCCGGTCACCGGATCGCGGAAGGCGCCCTGGTTGCTCCGCTGGGTGCGGTAAAGGCGGTCGTGGCGTCCGCCGAGGAGCAGCGTGAGGCGGTCATCGAACAGGCTGCTGACGGTGGACAGTTGCAGATAGTCGATCGCCTTGCGTTCCTGCACATAGGTGCCGCGCACGTAGCCGAGGTCCCAGTCGGCCGGGGCGGGGATCCCGTCGGGGTCGGTGAGATAGCTGCCGGGTTCGTCCCAGTACATGCGAACGCGGAGGATGTTGCCCTGCGTGGTGGTCCAGGGGGTGGGCGTGTTGATGCGGCGAAGATGGCGCGTGATCCGGCTGTAGCGGTCCTTGCGCGTGCCGGCGATGACGGTCAGCCGCTGCTCGAGGGCGATCCGCTCGATGTCGAAGCGGTAGTTGGCGAGCAGGCGGTAGTCGGTCACCCGGCTGCCCTGGAAGTGGTGAATCGGATTCACGTCGGTGAACGGCACGCCGAATTTCGGATTGGGCTGCCCGTTCGGCAGCAGCCGGTTCACGTCGACGGCATAGGTGTTGTAGAGCGGCTCGTTGCGGGCCCAGCGGTCCTGCGAAAACACGTTGAACGCCGCCTCGATGAACAGGTCGGGCGTGAAGCGGTGCTCGAGGAAGCCGGAGTAGGTGTGATAGTCGAGCGTGGCGAGGGAGTCGACCGGCTGGTTGTTGAATTCGCGCGAGGGCAGGCGCGGCAGGTTCGCGATGTCCCCGCGGCCTTCGGGGCGGATGGCCGCGCCCGTGCCGGTGGTCTTGTAGAACGTAGACCAATTTTGGATACCGAGGTCCGGCAGGGCGGGAATGAAGACGTTGTAGTCGACCGTGCTCATGCGGGTGAGGCCGGCGGCGGTGGCCGTCGCGTTCGGGATCGGAGTGCCGCTGCCGTCGTAGGTGGTGGCGCCGTCCCAGTAGGACGCCTGGTCGAAATACATCGAGCTGTAGAGTGTGCGCTCGCCATCGCCCCATTCGCCTTCGAAGCGGAGGCGGGTGCGATCGGTGAGCTTGACGATGCCGGCAAGGTGCGCGCCGTGGCGCTTGTTGTCGCTGTTGTCGCGCCAGCTTTCGAGGTTCTGGGCGAGGCCGTTGAAGCGCAGGGCGAGACGATCGTTGAGGGGTTGGTTCAGATCGATCGTCGTGCGCCAGCCGCCGTAGGAATCGGCCCGCGCCTGTACGGTGTAGGCCGGCCGGTCGAAGCGCGGACGTTTGGTCCAGGTGGTGACGATGCCGCCGGCGTTGCCGTCGCCGAAGAGCACGCCGTTGGGGCCGCGGGAGAACTCGAAGCGCTCGGTGTTGTAGCTGTCGCTGTCGACGTACCACAGGAAGTAGTTGCGCGAGGGAAAACTGCTGCCCATGCCGCGCACGAAGTAGTTGAAGTCGCCGAAGGCCGCCTCGTTCTTGTTGTACTCGGGCACGACGTTGGGCGCCCATTCGGTCACGTCGCGCAGGTTGGTGCCGCCGATGTCGTCGAGAAACTCGCGGGTGAGCACGGAGACGGCGGCAGGCGTGAACTTGAGGGGCAGTTCCACCCGGCCGCCGGCCAGCGAACTCGCGGCGGTGTAGCCGGTGTCGCGGTCGGTGTTCACTTCGAAGGGCGAAAGTTCGATCGTCCCGTCACCGGAGGTGGCCGCCGGGGGTTCGCGGGCAGCCGTCCGGTCAGGGACCGGACGGCTTGCGACGTTTTTTGCTTCGTCGGGCGTTTCGCGGCGCACGGTGAAGGCGCCGGATTGTTCGTCCTTGGCGGCCACGAGGCCGGTGCCGAAAAACATCCGGTGCGCCGCCTCCTCGGGCGTGAACTCTCCGCGGACCGGATTGGTTTTGACGCCGCGCACGAGGTCGGTGTCCGCGATCAGCGCGCGTCCCGACTGCTCGGAAAAGAGCTTGAGTGTTTTGGTCGCCGCGTCGCCGGGCAGGTCGAACGGGCGTCGTGGCTCCTGCGCCTGAGCCGGCGAAGACAGGCCGGCAACGGTGAGCGCGAGCAGGAAAAGAAGGAGGGTGCTGACGAAGCGTCCGGCGGACGCGCGACGATGGACAGGATACGGGGTATGCATAGTGACAGGGGATCCCGGCGCGCGGGGTGTGCGCACGTGGAACATCAAGCGAAGACTAACGAACCCCCGATTCTGATTAACCGGACGCGAAAATTTTCCGGGTTTTTTCGCTCGGGCGATACGGCCGCATGTAGGGCTGCTCTTCATGGGCAGGCCGGATTGCGAGTGACGCGCGCCCGCTTTCGACGGGCGGCCCGGCGACGAGGGCCGGTCCTACATTCGCCGATTGCAGCCAGGCGTAGTGCGGTGCTTCAGCCCGCACTCAGAACATTCAACGTGTTCGCAGCGCGGGCTGAAGCACCGCGCTACGCCTGGGGGGCTCATCAGCGCGCGCGCTTGCCGTCGTACAGGACGATCCGGTCGTTCCGCCGCTCGGTCTTCAGTTCGAAGCCGGTCTCGAGCAGGCGGGCAAACGTCTCGGGATCGTCAGACCAGAAAATGCCGGTGATGGAGCGCTTCTGCAGCGAGGTCTCCCCGAGCATGATCTGCAACGGGTTCTGCCGGTTGAAGATCTTCACCGCCTCGGTCAGCGGCGTATCCGAAAATTCGATTCGACGCTCGCGCCAGGCGAGCGCGGCGGCGAGGCGGGCCGGAGACAGCCGCTCCACGGCCGGCGGGGCCGCGAGCGCGGATGCATCCGCGGGCAGGGCCACACCCGAGCCCGCATCGAGGAAGACCGGCTCCGTGACGGACCTTTCCGGTCCAGGCACGTCGGCCGGCACCGCGGGGGCGCTGCGTCCAACGGCCACGCGGCCCTCGGTCACGACGACGTTCACCTGCGCGGGGTGGTAGCGCACGCTGAAGGCGGTGCCGACGGCGCGGACCTCGATGCCGCCCGCGGTCACGACGAAGGGGCGGGCGGGATCGCTTGTCACCTGGAAGAGCGCCTCGCCTTTGACGAGGCGGACGTCGCGTCGTTCAGGCGTGAATACAACCTCGATGCGGGCTCCCGCGTTGAGCTCGGCGGTGGAGCCGTCGGGAAGATGCTGGCGGTCGGGGCGAATCGCGATCGACCTGATCTCCGGGGAGTCGGTGGCGGGCGGTGCCGGGTTCGGCGCGAAAACCTGGAGGAACGCGATCGCCACGGCGGCCGCCGCCGCCAGCCCGACGGCCGCGAAGACCGTCGTTTTGCGGCGGCGCGAAACGGATGGGGCCGCGCCGCGGTCGGGCAAACGCGACGAGGGCGTCGCGTCCCCAGCGGCGAGGAGGGGCGGCACTCCTGCCGCCGTCGTTTCTGATGCGCGGCAAGCGGGCGGCACTTCCCTGGCCTCGGCGATCTTGCGGGGCGCGTTGAATGCCGCCCACCAACCCTCCATTTCCGCGAAGGCTTTCACGTGATGGGGGTCCGCCGCGAGCCAGGCGTCGAACTCGGCCTGCTCGGCCGGGGTGAGCGGGCCGCCGTTGCGCCGCGCGATCCAGTCGGCGGCGATCGACTCGAACGCGTCCCTCGCGTCCGCCGGCTCCGGGTTGCGGCCCTTGGGCTCCTTGGGATTCATGGGTGTTCGCCGCGCTCGCGCAGGTAGTCGGCGCACTTCTTGATGGCGCGGCCGAGGTGGACGCGCACGGTGTTTTCGGCGAGGCCGAGCTCGGCCGCGATCTCGGCGTTGGCCAGGCCGCGCAGGGCGGCGAGTCGCATCACGTCGCGGCAGCGGGGAGGAAGTTGATCGATGGCTTCTCGCATCAGGGCGAAGCGTTGGCTGGCGTCGGCGGCGTTGGCCGCGTCGGGTCCATTATCCAAGACGCGCAACGGGGGCAATTCGTTCAACGGAGTCTCCGCATAAATCGTCTGCCGGCGCCCGAGCGTGACCGCGGTGTTGCGCGCCACCGCGAACAGGTAGGCCTTCACCGAGGCGATCTTCCCCGCGGTCTTCGCCCGCAAAAGCTTCAAGTAGGACTCCTGCACGACGTCGTCGGCGTCCACGCGCGGGAAGTGGTTGCGCAGATAGCCGCGGACGGCGGCCTCGTGCGGATGCACTTCCTTCAGGAACCAGCGGGCCTGCTCCATGGCGGAAGCCACGCCGTCCGCGGGCGGCGGCGGCATCGCGGGGTCGGGGAACGAGGCCGGGGGCGGTGGATTCATGGGGTGAAAAGAATCCTCGGGGGCGAAGGTTCGGGAAATGCCGGGTCATGGCGAGCCGATTTTCAGGCGGCACGGTCGCGAGCGAGCCGGTCGCCGCACCTGAAGCGGGCGGGAACGCCGGCGCTCCCGGCCAAAAAAAGAGGACGGACATGGCTGTCCGTCCTCAGTAAAGCGATACAGCACGTCGGAGACCGCTGCGCCTGCCGTGCGGTGGGTCGGGGTTTGTCGCCGCCGTGGCGGGCGTAAAGCCCGACCCACATGGGCAGCCACGACGACGCCGTGCTGGTCGGGGCGCCGCCGCTCCCTGATCAGAAGCTGAACGTCGCGCTGAACGTGACCCGCCGCGGGTCGAGGTAGCGGAAGCGGTCGGGCACGAAGATCTTTGCGGCGGTGGAGTTGCCGGGGCTGAAGCTGCCGTAGCTCGTGCGGATCAGCTCGTCGTTGTCGAAGAGATTGCTGACATTGACCTGATAGCGGGCGCGCACGCGGTCGTTGATCCGGTGATCGTAGGCCACGTGCATGCCGGCCACGTAATATTCCTGTGAATACACGTAATCGAACGCGTTGTCGGGGCGGTTGCCGATCACGGAGTTGCCGCGGAGGTTGGCGCCGCCGCCGATCTGGAAGCCCTTGAGCCCGCCCTCGCGGAAATCGTAGGTCGTGTAGACGTTCGCGGTGTAGTCGTAGGTGTCGTTGAGCGAACGGCCTTCGGCGATGTTGGAAAGCGTGGTCTGGATCGCGGCGATGTCCTGCTCGATCACGGTCTGGTTGGGGTTGCCGGCGGCGCCGGCCTGCCAGGTCGCGAGGTGCTGGGCGACGTAGCCGCGGAGTCCGGGATACAGGTCGATCTGCTCGGTTTCCGGCAGCGAGAAGTTGGCCATCAGGCGCCACGAACGCGTGAGATTCGCGGTGACCTCGAACTCCCAACCCGTGCCGCGCCACGTCTCGGTGTCGCGCACGGAGATCTGCTCCTGCAGCCGGCCGAGGTTTTCCCAGATGCGGTTGATTTCGCCGACGCGCTGGGCGCCGACGGGGCGGTCGGTCTGCTTCGTCTCGTAGTAGTTGATGACGCCGTTGATGCGGCTGCCGAAGAGATCGAGCTTCACGCCGAGGTCATAGCCGCCGCTCTTCGCCAGGCCCGGAACCTCGCCGCCGAAGAGATTGGAGCCGGAGGTGGGCGGGGCGTAGGTCTGGGACCAGTTGCCGAAAAGGCCGAGCCACTTGAGCGGATAAAAGACGACCCCGGCATTGCCGCTGGTGTTGGTGACGTCGACGACGTTGGAGCCGCCGATGATCGCGGGCTGGCCTTTGTCGGGCAGGGCGCCGATGGCCTGCTCGCCGGTCACCGGGTCGCGGAAGTTGGCGCCGAGATTGGCGCTGCTGGCGGAGTGATGGTCGTCGTGCCGTCCGCCGAGGATCACGGTCAGGCGGTCATCGAGCAGCTTGCTCACGGTTGCCACCTGCACGTAGTTGAGCTGCACGCTCGCGTGGTTGTAGTTGCCGCGCACCCAGCCGAAGTCCCAGTCGGGATTGGCCGCGGCGATCGCCTTGGGGTCCTGCAGGTAGCGGCCGGGCTCGTCCCAATACATGCGAACGCGGATGATGTTCTCGGGAGAGTCGGCCCAGCGCGTCGTGGTGTTGATGCGACGAAACGCATTATGGCGAAGATCGAAGCCACCGCGACGGGTGCCGACGATGGCGCTGATGTTCTGCTTCAGGCCGATGCGGTCCACGTCGAGCTTGTAGTTGGCGAGCACGCGGCCCTCGGGCACGTCGTTGCGCTGCATCTGCCGGCTCAGGCCGGCGTCGGCGAACGGCACGCCGAACTTCGGGTTGGGCTGTCCGTTGGGCAGCACGCGGTTCAGGTCGATCCAGTGGTTGAAGTAGAGCGTCTCGTTGTAAGCCCAGCGCTCGTTGGTGAGCCAGTTGAAGGCCGCTTCGACAAACAGGTCGTCCGAGAAGCGGTGCTCGAGATAGGCGGACACCGTGTGGTAATCGAGGCGGCCAACCGAGTCGACAGGCTGGAGGTTGAACTCACGCGAGGACAGCACCGGCGAGCGCGGAAACTCCGTGCGGCCGTCGGGCATGATCCCCAGGCCGGTGCCGGTGCTGCGGTAAAAGCCTTTCCAGTCCATAATGCCGGCTCCGGCCAGCGCGGGAACAAAGAGCGGATACGCGTTGGCGGACATGCGCTCCACGCCGGTGCCGGCGGGTGGGGCCACCGGTGACGTCGACGCGTTGGTGGTGACGCGGTCCCAATACGAGGCGTTGTCGAGGTAGTTTGTCCGGTAAAGCAGGCGGTCGCCGTGACCCCACTCGCCTTCGAAGCGAAGGCGCGTGCGCTCGGTGAGCTTGACGACGCCGGCGAGGTGCGCGCCCTGGCGTTCGTCGTCGCTGTTGTCGCGCCAGCTCTGGAGCTTCTGGCTGAGCCCGTTGAGGCGGAGCGTCACGGTTTCATTGAGCGGCTGGTTGACGTCGACGGTCGTGCGCCAGCCGCCGTAGGTGTCGATGCGCCCCTGCACGGTGGCGAAGGCCCTGTCGAAGCGGGGGCGTTTCGTGAACGTCGTCACGATGCCGCCGGCGTTGCCATCGCCGAAGAGCACGCCGTTGGGACCGCGGGAAAACTCGAAGCGCTCGGTGTTGTAGCTGTCGCTGTCGACGAACCACAGGAAGTAGTTGCGCGAGGGAAAGCTGCTGCCGAGGCCGCGCATGCGATAGTTGAAGTCGCCGAAGGGCGACTGGTTCTTGTCGTATTCGGGGACGACGTTGGGCGCCCACTCGGTGATATCGCGCAGGTTGGTGCCGGCGATGTCATCGAGAAACTCGCGCGTGAGCACGGAGACGGCGACGGGCGTCTGCTTGAGGCCCATTTCCACGCGGCCGCCCGCGAGCGAACTGGCGGCGGTGTAGCCGGTGTCGCGATCCGTGTTCACCTCGAACGGCGACAACTGGATCGTCTCGTCCGCGGGCGCCGGCGCGGTCTCTTGCGCCACGCCTGGGGCCGTAACGGCGAACAGGGCGGAGGCGATGCGTGCGAACGTCCTTTTTCTGGTCTTTGTTTGCATGGGGTTGGAGGAATTTTCATCGGTGCCGCCCGCCGGTGCGTCGGGCTGCGGTTGCGACGCGCGGGAACGGCTGATCATCAATGCGCCGGTCTTCTCGTCCTGCATCACGACGAGCACGGTGCCTGCGACCATGCGGTCGATCGCCTCGCGCGCGGTGAACTCGCCACGGACCGGATTGGTTTTCACGCCGCGGACCTTGGGCGTGAGGTAGACAACCTGCTCGCCGGACTGCGCGACGAAATGTTTCAGCGCGACTGTGGCGTCGCCGGCGGCGATGTCGTAAAGCCGCCTGGCCGCCGCGCCGGCGGCGGCCACGGACGACACGAGCGCGGTGAGCACGAGCAGGACGACGATACGACGCAGGGGCTCAATGGATCGGGACACG
>DASWVO010000039.1:0-11645 GCA_036406235.1 Opitutaceae bacterium | reverse complement strand
ACCGCACCTTCTTTTCGGCTGAATCTAAAACCAAATATCCAAATCATGAAAAAGATCACGAAGACGGGGGTCGTCGGCCTAGGGCTGGCGTTTATGCTGAGCGCGGCGCTTGCCGCTGATCCGATGACCAAGGACCTGGAGAAGAAGAGCGGCAAGGAGTTCGATCAGCGGTTCTTGAGCCACATGCTCCAGCATCACCAACAAGGGCTGGAAATGGCGAAGCTCGCCGCCGGGCGGGCGCAGCAACCGGGCCTGAAGCGGCAGGCGGAGAACACTGCGCGCATGCAGGAGAAGGATATCAAGGAAATGAAAACCATGCTGGGCGAAAAAGTCAGCGACCATGCCACCTCCGAGAGCGGTCACTCGAGCGTGCACGGAGAGACGGCCAGGCAGGCCGAGACCAGTCACTCCGCGGCGGCTCCCGCGACCGGCCATGAGAGTGGGAGCATGCACGACGCGAGCGGTTCTCACGCCGCTATGCCCGGCATGCACGAGTCCATGAAGGACTCGATGATGAGCCGGCTCCAGACGGCCTCCGGGGCTGAGTTCGACCGTGTTTTTGTCGAGCAGATGATCCAGCACCACCGCATGGGTGCGGAGATGGCTCAACTGGCCGGGAAGCGCGCGAGCAGCGATGAGGTGAAGGAGTTCGCCGAGAAGGCGGCGAAGGAGCAGGAACAGGACATCGACCAACTGAAACGTTACCAGACGATGGCGACCGAGTGAGGCTCTATTCCGTCCCAAGCCGGGGTGAACTCCGGCTTGGAACGGGCCCTGTCCACCCCCAAAATCCGTCATCCGCCAATCAGCTCATCGCAGCCACACCGAAGATGCACTCACGCGCTTACCTCAGATTCGCTGTGATCATGACCATCTCCTTCTTCACGATGTATGGAGTGATGTTCCTCAACGTCGACCGCTGGGACCACGTCGCGTTGAGCCTAAGCAGAGTGTACATGACGTTGTTGATGGTGTCGGCGATGGCCATCACGATGCTGCTGCTGATGCGATCGATGTACCCCAGCCGCACGGCGAACCTGGCTATTCTGATCGGATCCGTGGTGGTGTTCGTCGGCAGCTTGGTTTTGCTGCGAACCCAGACGCCGATTTCCGATGCCCAATACATGAAGGCAATGATCCCGCATCATTCGTCGGCGATCATGGTGAGCCGAAACGCAACGTTGAGGGATCCGAAAACTCAGGAGCTGGCCAAGGCCATTATTGAGTCCCAGGAGCGCGAGATTGCCGAAATGAAAGCCGCCCTCGCTCGATTCGAAACGCGGGGATCCAGTCCGTAGGTATCGCCGGGTCGAGCGGAAGAGACAGACTGGCGAAGCAGGAATGTTTCAAGTTCATCGAGCCGCCTCGCGGTGGGCATCGTACGAGCGCCAGCGCCGCGGCTTGCCGAACAGTGGGTGGAGGTAATCACCTTGATCCACCGGCAGGTGCCAACGCGCCCGTGGCGGGACAATCCGCCCTGCGTGTACGCCGTGCCGCCAAGGGCGCCGGCCTCATCATTGGGTTTCACTCGGCTTCGGTTCCCGCGGCCGATCGCCCAGCTTGCCGAATCCAGTGACATGATGAAGGTAGTTTTCTCGCCACGTAGTCTCTTCACGCGGTTCGACTCCCTGAGGGCTGTAGCCATCCACGACAGCGACCACACCGTGGCCTTGCGACGTTTCAGCCAAAATGACTTCTAGGGGATTGGCGGTGGCGCAATAGATGCCGCACACGTCGGGCAGGGACTTGATTGCGGCGAGGATTTCGCCGAAGGGAGGCACCGCGCCGAAAAAGACGAGAAACGTGTCCCCTGCGCCGATTGCGGCGGCGTTCTTCTTCGCGAGTTCGATCATCACATCGTCCGTTCCTGCGCAAAGTACGAGACGTTTGCCGGAAGCCTCGCAGAACGCGATTCCGAACGGGAACTCGGACCCAATCTGCTCCAGCGCGACGTGAATGGCCTCCAGCGTCTTCGCGCTACGGCATTGGCCGAAAATCAAGTTCGCGGTGTCCGGTTTTTCGATCCGAATGGTCTTGAGTTGCATGGCGGTTCCGGGATCGGCACGTACCCGGCCTCGGTCCTTATACGCCCAGGCGCTGGTCAATCCCTCGGCATTTCCTCTCACAGAACTGCCCACATCACGTCGCGGCCGGCGGGCATCGGCCTGTTATGGGGCACAGATTTCGCTGATGCGCGAGGAACCTCTCCCGCTGGTGAATCGGTTCTGTCGCGCGCAGATGGTCAGAATGAAATGGAGTAGCCGAGTTGGAGCGCGACGCGCCGCGTGGAAAGAGGATGGGTGCTCCGCGGCATCGCAGTCTGCTGGATGTACGAGTCGAACGCTGCGGAGTAAGTGAGGCCAATCTGGATCTTCGACGCCGACGTGATCTGATAGGGCAGGATCGCGGCGAGCGACCAGTAACCGCCGCCGATTCTGGCGCTAGACGCACCGACATCAGTAGCTTCGCGCAGCCGATACCCCCCCAATTGTCGCCGCGAGGTCGAGTTCAGTACCGAGTTTTGTCAGCGCCAGCGCAACGTCCGCCACCAGCTCAAACGTCGGACCCTTGCGGAAGACAGAGCGGGCACCGCACTGGGTTGTCATGGGGTGCGGCACGAAGAGGTGGGAATCAGAGCCTCATACGCCGCAAGACTGATTTCACGGGCGACGAGTTTTGCGGTTGATCGAGAGTTTCTCCCTTGAAGATTGAGGGAAATCGGTCGGTAGCTACGTTAAACCGTAATCACCATGAACTCGGACTCACTTGATCAATTGCTGCATGCCTATTCGCAGCAACCCCTGCCGCCTCCGCCGAACCGGTTGACTTCGGGAGTGTGGCGCGAAATCGAACTGCGTCGGCGACGCTCTTGGTGGCTGGGGATATTTCCGACGCTGAGCTGGCAGGAACTGTTCGCCGAACCACGGCTTGCAGTCGCGGGCCTTGCCGTCGCGCTGATCGCCGGAGTCCTGCCGGCCGCGGCGGCGCGGGCCTCCGCCGATGCTCAGCTCGCGCAGACGTCACTTCATTTCGACGTGTTCTCGGCGTATTCACCGGGTTTGCCCGCGACGCTCCTGACCAAACGGGCGAACATGGTGGCGCACCGTTGATCCCTATGAAGCCCATCGTCGGTTTCTTCGTCGCAGTCATCGCCGTGGCTGCGCTTTCGTCGTTCTGCACGCTGCGCTGGGTGGCAGCGCAACCGTCGCCGCTATCCACCGACGCGCATGAATGGTTGCACGCAGAGCTCGATCTGACGCCTGAACAGCGCAAGGCGATTGAGCCGATCGAATTGAGGTTCGCGGCGAAAGAGCGCCTGATGAACCAGCAGATGCGCGAGGCTAATCACGAGTTGGCCTTGGCGATTGGGCGCGGGAAAGCCTACTCGCCAGAAGTCGCGTCCGCCGTGGAGAAGATCCACCATATCATGGGCGAGCTTCAGAAGGCATCGATCGAGCACGTCTTCGAAATGCGACAGGTGCTCACCCCCAAACAGGGGGACAAGCTCCTGAGTTTAGCGCAGCGCGCCCTGGATCAGGAACCTTAAGACGCCGTGGATCCGGACCTGCCGCTTATCGAAGCGCTTCAGGCCGGCGATGATTCGGCGCTCAACGAGCTGATCAACCGCCACCGCGAACCGCTCCACCGATTTGTTTTCCGCTATTTGCGAAACGAAACCGCCGCCGGCGATGTGGTGCAGGAAACGTTCGTGCGGGTATATTTCAAAGCCGGAAAGTTCGCTCCCAAATCGTCGGTCAAAACCTGGATTTACACGATCGGGCTCAATCTCTGCCGCGATTACGGCCGCCGGCTCGGACGCCGGCGCGCCGATGTCTCCCTGGATGCGCCGGTGCATGACGACGGTCCGCGCTTCGAGGTCGCCGACGGCGCGCCCGCCCCCTCCGTCAGGGCTGCGAATGCCGACCGGTTCAGCCGGTTGCAGGCGGCGATCGACCGGCTGCCAAGAAAACTGAAGGAAGCGTTGGTACTCTTTTCGCTCGAAGGACGCAGCCAGAACGAAATCGCCGAGTTCCTGAGCATATCGCCGAAGGCCGTCGAGACGCGGGTTTATCATGCGAAAGCGAAATTGCGTGCCGCACTCGGGAGCGAAATGAGTTCCGGCGACGCTTGATACTTGTTCCATCCCGGGCGGAGCTGAAATCTGCCGCAGAACAGAGGTCAAAGCGTCGCTGCTCCGAACGTAAGCGCGGGCGGACGGGGTGAAGTGGAACGCACCCTGTTGGTGCCCCGCGACGATATGGCGGAGACGCCAGTCGCTCTGGCGCAGTGAGTGAAACGGTTCTGACTCTCCTGTCGGGCGACGTCCTGCGCGCGCGGCGACGCTGCCTGTAGAAATGCACAGTCTTTCGCGGATATTGCGGAGAACGAGAGCCGTCCGTTCTGCGATGCTGGAAGCTCATGAAACAAGCCAGTGGTTATACCGGTGGCCGCAGGGTCGCTGTGACGGGGTATGTCGGAGCCGCGTTTGCGGTTGGGCTTCTTTCCGGTTGCCAGGAGCGCGAGATCGGAAGTTACGAGATCGCGAAAGAGTCTGTGCCTGCCGCCGCAGCGAGTCAGGCGGGACACGCCCGCGATCACGCTGCGCCAGCCGCGGCAGCCGAGGCGGCTGGTCCGCTCATATGGGTACCGCAGTCGCACTGGAAAGCGAAGCCGCCGTCCGCGATGCGAGTGGCGAGTTTCGGCGTGCCGATGACCGATGGCACTGAGGCCGACCTTGCGATTTCCGTGCTCGGCGGCACGGCGGGCGGGCTGACGGCCAACGTGAACCGGTGGCGCGCTCAGCTCGGCTTGCCGGAGCTGGGCGCGGACGAAATCGCGCGCATGGCAGAGACGATACCCGCCAGCGGTATTACATTTACACTCTTCGATCTCGCCGGGAAGGCGAACGGCACAGAGGCGCGCATGCTTGCCGCTGTGGCCGGGTTTGAAGGGCAAACCTGGTTCTTCAAACTGACCGGGCACGATCACTGCATCGGCATGGAGAAGCCCGCATTCGCCGCGTTTCTGCGTTCCGTTAAAACCCGCTGATCCATGCGCCGATTTCTCTCTTCCCCGATCGCGCTCTTCACCTCGCTTCGCCTCACGGTCGTGCTGATCGTGCTGTCGATATTGCTGGTGGTCGCGGCGACGCTCGACCAGGTGAACCTAGGTCTGCTCGCCGTGCAGGAAAAATACCTGCGCGCGTTCATCGTGTTCGGCCGGCTGCCCGGCACTAACATTGCCGTGCCGCTTTTTCCCGGCGGCTATCTCATCGGAGGGCTGCTGCTGCTCAACCTGATTGCGGCGCACGTTTACCGCTTCCGCTTTTCGTGGCGAAGCGCGGGCGTGCAGCTCACGCATGCCGGGTTAATCCTATTGCTTTTCGGCGAATTGCTGACCGGCCTCTGGCAGCGCGAGAGTCTGTTGCAGCTTCGCGAGGGCGAAACGCGTCGGTATATGGAGGACTTCCACCGCAACGAACTCGTCATCATCGACACGAGCGGCGAGAAGACCGATCGCGTCGTTTCGATTCCCGAGGCGCTGCTCGCCGACCGCGGCGTGATTCAGGATCCGGCGCTGCCGTTTCAGGTTCGCGTCAGCGATTACTCGATTAACGTCGGACTGCAGATGCGCAGCCAGTCGCCTCACGCACCGGCGAGTCCCGCAACGGCGGGCGTCGGTCCGCGGATTGCAGTGCAGCGGCTGAATCCCGTTTCGAAGTCCGACGAGCGCAACCTGCCCGCGGCGTTCGTCGAGATTTCCGCCGCCGGTCGCTCGCTCGGCACATGGCTCGTCTCCCCGGGTCTCGCGGAACCGCAGTCCTTCACGCACGAGGGACGCACATACCAGATCGGAATGCGGGCGAAACGCTACTACGTGCCCTACAGCGTCACGCTGCTGCAGGTCACGCACGACACCTATCCCGGTTCGGACATTCCGAAAAACTTCGCGAGCCGCGTACGCGTGCGCAGCGACGACCGTCGTGACGATCGTGAGGTGACGATCTTCATGAACAATCCGCTGCGCTACCGCGGGCTCACGTTTTACCAGCACCAGATGAACAAGGCCGAGGGTTTCACGGGACTGCAGGTGGTGCGCAACCCGAGTTGGGTCCTGCCGTATGTCTCGTCAGCGATGATGGGCCTCGGGCTCGCCGTCCAATTCGGTTTACACCTCATCGGTTTCGTTCGCCGCCGCCCGGCCGGGAATCGCCGGGCGCTCGCCACATGAAAAAATACCTCCCGCTCTCCGTCGTGCTGATCGTGGTGATCGGCGTCGCCAGCACGTTGCTGCCGCCGCGCGCCAAATCCGACTTCGATGTCGCGTCGTTCGGTCGGCTTCCAGTGCTGCTCAACGGCCGGCTGAAGCCGTTCGACACCGTCGCACGCACGTCGCTCCTCATGTTGCAGGGGCGCCAGCGTGTGGCCACGCCCGAAGGCCGCGCGCTGCAACCGATCGAGTGGCTGCTCGACGTGCTCTACGCACCAGCCGCCGCCGATACCTACCGGCATTTCCTGATCGAGAATCCGGAGGTGCTCGAGCTGTTCAAATTGCGGCCGGCCGACGGCGACGGCGGAAAGCGCTTCTCGTATGCGCAGCTCGCAGCGGGTGTTTCCGAAGTGGAGCGACAGGCGAAGCTGGCGGACGAGGTCGAGCCGGCCCGCCGGACGCCATTCCAAGCGCAGGTTCTCCAGTTGCGCAATCGTCTGATCCTTTACCAGCGACTGAAATACACAATGCAGCCCGATGCCACGCCCGGCTTTTTTTCGGATGTCGTGGCGCTTGAGGCGGCGCTGCCGGCGAACCTCGCGGCGGTGCGCGCGCGACAGCGCGGCCAACCCCATGACGAAGCCGCGGTCGCGCGGATGGCTGCATTTGTTCGGCAGTTCGACTTCATGGCATCGGCCGGCTATCTGATCGCTGTTCCGTCCGCCGGAGCGGATGCAGACATGAACAACTGGAAAACGCCCGGGCAGGCACTGGTCGATTCGATCGAGGCCGGCAAAGTGAATTTGACCGTCCTTGCGTATGCGCAAGCGGGCAAAAATTGGGGGTCGGCCGGCCCGGGCGGGACGAAAGCAGCAGGATTCAACGTCGCCGTGGCGACACTGCACGAGCGATTTGACGAGCGGTATGCCACCGCCCTCGCCAAGGCGGGCGTGGAGACCCGCTTCAACTCCGCGCAGCCTTTCTACACCAGCATGGTGTTGTTTGTGATGGCGGCGATCGCGGCGCTGGTCTCGTGGCTCGCGTGGCCCGACGGGCTGCGCCGCATCGCGTTCTGGCTCGTGGCGCTCGCGTTTGTCCTGACGACTGCCGGCATCGCCACGCGCATGTGGATCGAAGGCCGGCCACCCGTCACGAATCTCTACTCGTCGGCGCTTTTCGTCGGCTGGGTGGCGGTGGCGTTGTGCCTCGTCATCGAAGCGATCTACAAAAATGCGGTGGCGAGCGTGGCGGCGGCGGCCGTGGGTTTCTGCGCCCTTGTGATCGCCCATCATCTCTCGATGGGTGGCGACACGATGGAAATGATGCGCGCGGTTCTCGACTCGAATTTCTGGCTCGCGACGCACGTCGTCACGATGGCCATGGGCTACGGCGCGGCGTTCCTCGCCGGATTCCTGGCGATCATCTACATCGTTCGCGGCGCGTTCACGAAATCGCTCGATCGCCGCACCGCCGACGGACTCGTGCGGATGGTTTACGGCGTCGTGTGCTTCGCGACGTTGTTTAACCTCGCGGGCACCGTCCTCGGTGGCATCTGGGCGGATCAGTCTTGGGGGCGCTTCTGGGGCTGGGACCCGAAGGAGAACGGCGCGCTCGTGATCGTGCTGTGGTATTCGCTCATCCTGCACGCGCGCTGGGCCGGCATGGTGCGCCAGCGCGGGCTGATGAACCTCGCCGTGTTCGGCAACGTCGTTACGGCGGCCAGCTGGTTCGGCGTGAACATGCTCGGAGTTGGGCTGCACAGCTACGGCTTCACCAACTCGGCGGCGTTCTGGCTGGTGGCGTTCACGTTGAGCCAGCTGGCAGTGATGATGATTGCGGCGCTGCCGATCGAGAAATGGCGCAGCGGCGCCGCGATCGTCGGGCCCGCGCCTTCGCGCCGCGAGCGCACGCCGATCGCCAGCGAAGCCGACGGGCTCGAACAAGCCGCGCGTTGAATTCCTTTGCTTTAGCTTATGAAAAACATCTCACGCCCCAATGGGTTCATTCGGATAATTGCCGCGCTTGGGCTCCTGGCCGCGTTGCTCTTTTCCGCCGGCTGCCAATCGATGCCTTCTTCTCCATCTCGGTCGCCGTATGCGGCGCCGTCGTCAGGACACCACCACTAACATCGGCGGACTACGCCTCCGCAGTTCGTTCATTTTCCGCGGGCAAGCTGTTTACAGGTTCAGCTACGCGCTTCGATCGCGTCGCGAATTTCCACCATGGCCAAAATATTCAACGACATCACCGAGACCATCGGCAACACCCCTCTCGTGCGGCTCAATCGCACTGCGCTCGCGCATCACGCGCAGGCCGAAATCGCGCTCAAGCTCGAGTTCTTCAATCCGCTCTCAAGCGTTAAGGATCGCATCGGCTGGGCGATGATCGAGGACGGGCTCGCGTCCGGCCGGATCACGAGCAACACTGTTCTGATCGAACCCACCAGCGGCAACACCGGCATCGCGCTGGCGTTCGTCGCCGCAGCGAAGGGAATCGAACTGGTTCTTACCATGCCGGAGACGATGTCTTACGAGCGGCGAAAGATGCTGAAAATCCTTGGCGCACGCCTCGTGCTGACGGAAGGAGCGAAGGGAATGAAAGGCGCGATCGCCAAAGCGGAGGAACTCGCCAGAAAAATCCCGAATGCTGTTATCCTTCAGCAGTTCGCTAACCCGGCGAATCCGGCCATTCACCGCCGGACGACGGCGGAAGAAATCTGGAGCGACACGTATGGCAAGGTCGACATCGTCGTGGCCGGCGTTGGCACCGGCGGTACGATCACCGGCGTCGGCGAGGTGCTCAAAGCGCGCAAGCCCGGCGTAACGGTCGTGGCGGTGGAACCTGATGGCTCCCCCGTACTTTCCGGTGGCCAGCCGGGACCGCACAAGCTCCAAGGCATCGGCGCCGGTTTCGTGCCCCAGGTTCTCAACACGACGATCTACGATGAAATCATTTGCGTGAAAGAGACCGATGCCGGTCCGATCTCGAAGCAGATCAACCAACTCGACGGCATTCCCGTCGGGATTTCGTCCGGCGCCATCGCGTGGGCCGCGCTGCAACTGGCGCAACGCCCGGAGAACAAGGGCAAGCTGATCGTCGCCATCATGCCATCATCGAGCGAACGCTACCTCTCGTCGTGGCTGTTCGCGGATATCAACACCGAGAGTGATCCGCTCGAAGACCTGCTGGCAGGCGGATGTCAGGCATAGTCCGCACGCCCATCAGCACTCCGCCGCCTCCACCGTCGTCGAGAACCCGTCCATGATGCGGCCGCATATCCACCCAGCACCGCCCGATGAACCTTATCGACAACGAAACGATCGGGCCGTCGACCCGCGAATTCGCTTCTCGACGGCCAAGCGCCAATGACACGGTCCAAAAGGTCGGAGAATCCGACGGGCGCTCCAGTCTTCAGATCTACCTCCAGGAAATTGGCCGGACCCCGCTGCTCTCTGCGGGCGAGGAATTCGCGCTCGCCAAACGCGTCCGCCAGGGTGATGCCGACGCGCGCGATCATATGATTCGGGCCAACCTGCGGCTCGTGGTCAGGATCGCCAAGGACTATGTGCAGTATGGCCTGCCGCTCGCAGACCTCATCAGCGAGGGCAACATCGGGCTCATCCGCGCTGTTGATCGCTTCGACCCGCGAATCGGCGGCAAGCTGTCCACTTACGCCGCATGGTGGATTCGACAGGCCATCCGGCACGCGTTCGCGCATCACGCCAGGACGATCCGGTTGCCCGTCCACATGCTCGATCGAATCGCACGGTTGCGCCGGGCCGAGGCGTCCTTGGGCGAGCAACTCGGTCGGGAGGCCACCAACGACGAGCTTGCGGCCGAGTTGCAGGTTCCTGCGTCGAAGATCGCGCTCTGGAGGTCCTCCGGCAACGCGCTGCTTTCCCTCGACGCTGCGGTCGGCCCCGAGGGCGATTCGAGATCGCTGGCCGAGACGATTTGTGACGAACGAGCGCCAACAGCCTTCACTCAGTTGCGGGACGCCACGGCTGCGCGCGACCTGCGCGCGATCGTCGCGGGATTGGACGCGCGTGAGGCCACCATCCTCCGGTTTCGCTTTGGTCTGGACGGTGACGAGCCGCAGACGCTTCACACCGTGAGTCTCCGGTTCGGCATTACGCGCGAGCGGGTCCGCCAGTTGGAACGGAGGGCGCTGCAGAATGTGCGTAACGCCTGGGCTTTTCGCGAGAGGATCCGCACGTGCGAGGAAATCGCGCTCGACGAGCGCCATCGCCGGCTCAGGGCTGTCGTGCGTGAATTCATCGCCGCCAAGCCCGCCAGACGCAGCCGCCCCGTGGGATGGAATCTTCGGTCCGTCGGTGCGTCTGGTCGGTGAGCGTTCGTTGAATGGTCGTCAACACAGACAACAATCCAGTCAATGCAGCGACGATCCTCCGCGACCGCACGGCCCGCTGTGACCACGGGAGATTTCGTCACCGGACCCGAGCCAATCAAAGCGGCATCGAACCGGAGATTCCCTGCGCTGGACGTGGCCCTCGGTCGCGTGGAATTCTGGCGCACCGGATCTGCAAACTTGCACAATATTTCAGCGAAATTGCGGAGCAATCCGGCGCACGATTGCGCGATGATCGGGGGAATTTATCGCTAGATGAAAACCCTCTTTTGCCTGCTCTTAATTTCCGGTGGCTGACGAAGCTGGACATACCACGCGGAATCCGGGCAACGACCCGGCATCCAGCCACCCGTGCAGTCGACCACGGCGGGTGGCTGGACATGCCGGATCGACAAGCGATATTCTCCGCAGCGGACGGATGAGGCCTGTCCAATTCGTATGAAGGATCATCCGGTATGACTCGAAACGCCGGGTGCGCCGTTCCGTCGAACGGAATCGCGCACCGCTTGGCAGCGGTGATCCTTCGGACTGGCGGTCGTTCGCCGCGGCTATTGGTGACGATGCTTCTGGTCGGTGGCAGCGTCGGGCTGCCTATCGCTGCGGCGCTGGACGAAGCGTCCGGGACAAGGCCCGCGCCTGCGGGTCCGGCATCCCCGCCGGAACCGGCGCCCGCCTGGGATGAACTCGTCTACCGCGATGGCGATCGGCTGCGAGGGCGTCTCGTGGAGCGGATCGGGGGAATGGTGATATTTCAGGCCAACCGTTTCGGGATCGTGCAGGTGCCCGCAGACGAAGCGGAGGTAATTCTGGCGACACCCATCCCCTCCGCCCCATCGCGAATGGCCGGCCGAACCAGAACCGATGAACCGGCGGTCGAACGGGCGCCGTTCTCGCCATGGGCCATGACGCAGGCGTTGAAGGAGCTTTTCGGTTCTTGGCATGGCCGGCTGAGCTTCGGAACGGAAGTGCTGAACGATGGGAACGACCGCAACAGCACGACTCTGGAGGCGCATCTGGAGCGCAAGTGGAGAAGGGACGAGTTGAAGATCAGCAGTCGCTTCGACTA
>DASWVO010000038.1:0-7265 GCA_036406235.1 Opitutaceae bacterium | reverse complement strand
GCGGACGACGGAAAAGCCGGGGATGCTCTTCAGGACGTCGGCTCCGTCGTGTGCGGGGACCGGCTGAGCGGGTGCACGCGGGTCGGCGGCGACAACCAAGGGCTGCTGTATTCGAGCGCTGGTGACGACCAGCGGCTCGAGTTTCATTCGATCCGGCTTTGCCGATGCGGAACCGGGATCGGCGGCTTGGGCGAAAAGCACACCGGGAATAACCAACCGGAGTGAGAAAGAGGATACTGTGGACGGTTTCATGTAGAGGGCGGACTGCCTGACGTTGGGATGAGCGGGATCTCGGCGTCTCGTGCGCGCTCGTCAGTGGAGCGCACGGCACCGGGGCGCGGAGATGCGACGGGGCCGAAGGCGGGCGGGATGGCCCGTGGAGGTGCGGCCGCGTTGGGCCGAAGGGTCCAACTAACGCCTCAAGCGAGGCGGGGCGGAGGCGTGGGCGGCGCCGGACGTCCGACGCTCAGCAGTGCCTGGTCGCCAGGCGGCCACGGCGCGTGCTCAGGCGCAAAAACGACGAATTGCGGTGCGGGCGGACAGAGCATGACCATTTTCGCCTTGGCCCCCCCTTCCGGCGGGAGCGGGGCTTGCTGCTCTTGCTGCTTCGCCTGACTGACGGCCCGGCAAATGCCGCACATCTCGCCGCTGAACGTGCGGTTCACCGCCTGGGAAAAGGGCATGAGCTCCGAATTGCGAAGGATCATCCGTCCCCAGCCGAACGTCTGCACCAAATCCCAATGGCTGCCCGTGGCCAGGAGCCACGCGGTCAGCGTGAGGATGAGGGACAAGCGACGCGGCATCGAAGGGGAGAAAGCACGGCGCTCGCGGCCGCTCAAGCCGGCAGATTGAAGGGATTGATGCGGATCAAGGGAAGTCCTGCATCCGTTTTCGGGGGACCGGCGGCGATCTGAAGTTGGAGGGGAAAGCTACGCCAGACGGGAACGTGGGCCGCCCGCTTTATGGCTGGACCCAGATTGCCGGGCGGAAGGATGCATCGGCTTCGCGTGCGCCGTACTCCACGAGACCGTCATCGACGAGCGAGAAAACGCGAAGCGAGAATTGGTGATCGGTCGCGATCGCGTTGTTCAGCCGCGAGGTGACGTCGATCTTGATCGGCTCGCCGATTTGCGTGGGAGAAACCGTCCACGTCGCGAAGGCGGCGTAGTCCGGGCCGTAGGTGCCGCGGTTGTTCCAGGTGAGGCCGGTCTCGGTCCAGGTGTCGCCGGCCACCTGGGCGACGCCGTGACTGGCCGAGGCGCCCGTGAGCTCCGTAATAGCTTTCGGATACAGGTAGAGCACGGCCTTCGCCACCGGCGCGGTGAGCGCCGAGAGATCGAAGCGGAGATACGCGCGGCGGTCGTCGGAGGTCGACGTCGACAGCTGGCGCACGGTGAGAACGTCGGTGCCGCCATAGTTCGTGTCGCCATAGGTGCCGTTGCGGATGGTGGTGTCGGCGGCCGGCGCGAGCGACTGCGTGAGCACGGTGAGCGTGGCCGGGTCGCTCGTCGTGGTGCGCGTGATCTGGTGGGTCGCGGTGGCGACGGAGTTGGTGATCTTGACGGCGAAGCTCGCGCCGTCGTCGGCGGCCTGCACCGGACCGAAAGCGAGCGTGCGGGCGACGGCGCTGGGCACGCTCGCGACGGACAGGTCGGTGCCGTTGTGTGTCCACTGGTAGTCGAGCGGATAGGTCACTTTGGGCGCGGCGGTGTCGATGCCGACGCTGAACGTGGCGATCTCGCCGACGGCGGCGTTGACGGCGACGGGCTGGAGGGCGATGCGGGCCTGCACGAGCACCTGCAGCGTCACGTCCTTGCTGAGGCGCGTGCCGTTGGCGTCGCTTACGGCGACGGCGTAGGTGCCGGTGTGGGTGGCAACGTCGACGTTTGAGAGCGTATGGCTGGCGGCCGTGGCGCCGGGAATCGCGTGGTAGTCGTAATCTCCATACAGGCTTCGGCTCAGGTGCAGCCACTGATAGCTGAGCGGGCCGGAGCCGGTCGCGGTGACGGTGAACTGGATGTTGCTGTCGCCCTGCTTCGCCGCCTTGTTGATCGGCTCGGTGGTGATCGCCACCCTAGAGACGTTCGCGTTCGCGGCGGTGGCGATGCGGAA
The DNA here is from genome assembly GCA_036406235.1 of Opitutaceae bacterium. Lineage (GTDB taxonomy): Bacteria > Verrucomicrobiota > Verrucomicrobiia > Opitutales > Opitutaceae > DASWVO01. The sequence continues at coordinate 5,153 of DASWVO010000038.1, read as the reverse complement.
GGGCAGGCTGGCGGTGCCGACGCGGCCATTGGTGTCCTCAACGTAGCAATACAGGCGGTAGTTGCCAAAACCGGTGGCGGGATCCGCGGGCAGGGTGAACGAGGCCTGCGCCGAAGTGCCCGACGCGATCGGCGTGCCGGGCGCCTGGACGTTGGACGAGACCGGCACCTCGCGCCGCAGCTCGAAGGTGTAGGTGAGCGATGATGCGGAGGTGGCGGTTGCCTCGGCGGTGACGGTGGCGCCGAGCGGCAGCGTCACCTCGGTGCCGCTGCCGTTGAGCGTGAGGCCTTGCACCTGCGGGGCGGGTGTGGCGGGGGCATTGCCGGTCCAGGCCTCGGACATCGCGTCGTAGATCGGCGTGGGGGCGAACGTCCCGGCGAGGTTTGGCATGAGCATGTTGTACCACGAGTGGCTGACGCGGAACGTGCTCTGGCCGGCGAAGTAGAACGTGCCGAGGCAGCGGTTTGGCGTGGGCTGGTCGGTGACGAGCTGGCGGTAGCGGTCCTGGATGATCGTGGCCTTCTCGGCGCTGACGGGCTCGAGCGGAGCGCCCCAGGAGGTTTTCGTCGCCTCGCTCGGCTGGTCGATCGAGAACTCGGTGACCAGATAGCCGCCCTTCCAGCCCCCGGTGGATTCGCCGGTGACGTTGGCGTGAACGTTGCCGAAGGCGCGGTAGCTGTTGCAGGCGACGATATCGATGTCCGGGGCGTAGCGCCGGATGTTCTGGATCTTCGTCGGACTCGAGCCGGCGTGGACGGCGACGGTCGGGTGAAACGGATCGGCCTCGTGTGCGGCGCGGGCGATGGCCTGGATCGCCTCGTAGATCGCGACCGGCGTGGCGCTGGCGAGCGAATCGACCTCGTTGCCGATGGCCCAGCCGAGGAGAGCCGGCTCGTTCTTGAACTGCTCGATCTGCGCTTTGAAGCGGGCGATGTCCTGCGCGACGGTGTCGGGATTATCCCAATACGTGAAAGACGAGCTCTCGTGGCGGAGGTTGAGGCCGATGAGGACCTTGAGGTTGTTGGCGCGCGCAGTGGCGAGGATCGAAGGATCGTTCGCGAGCACGTCCGCGCTGTAAGTGCGGAAGCTGTTCGCGCCCGCCGCGGCCATGAGGTCGAGGTTCTGGTAGGCGCAGATGCCTTTGACGAGAAACGGCGTGCCGGCGTCGCTCAGGCTGAAGTTGCCGGCGTCGTCGCGGGTGATGGCGACGCGCGAGCCGGTGCCGTTGACGCCCTGGGCCGGCGCGTGCGCCGCGTAGGTGGGCGGTGTATCCGTGGCGTAGGACAGCTCGAACAGCGCGGCGTCGGCGACGGTCTGGCCGGGCGAGGTGCCGCGGATTTTGACGTAGTTGCCCGTGCCGGCGGAGAAATAGTAAGTGCCGAGGAAGACCCACTGGCCGCCGTTGATCTGCTGGTCGACGGTGCGCGTCGCGTCGAGCTTTGCGCCGCCCTGCCAGGCGATCTCGAGCGGAGCGGCGGCGGGGCGGTTCGGGGCGGCGGTCCAGCGCAGGTAGACGTGATAGTAGCCGGCGACGGTGATGGCGGGCGTCCACTTGGCGGCGAGGCCGGTGTCTGCGCCGGTCGTGGTGTCGATCCGGTAGTTGGCGCCGTAGTAGCCGCTCGTGCTGGTGCTGGTCGTCCAGGCACTGGTTGGCGTGTAAGTGAAGCCCGGATCAGTGTTGTCGACGATGATCGGATCGGCGGCGAGCCGGGGGCAGAAGCCGCAGCAGGCGAGCACGAGGATGACGGCGGGGAATGGCAGGGCGGACGGCAGTCGCCGGCGCCGAAGAGACGAAGCGTTCATGGAGGGGTGGGGTTGAGGGCCACCACCGTGGCGACGCGCGCTCTCGAGGCAATTTTCCGCAGGTAGCGTTTTCGAGAAAGTGTTAGGTTTTCGCATCGCGCCGGAGCGTAAGGAATGTCGTGAAACGGAGGATACAGCCGGCCGGAAATCCGAAATCCGAAGCTCGAAATCCGAAACCTTCGGGCTTGGCTCATTTGGATTTGTTTCGGATTTCGAGCTTCGGATTTCGGATTATCAAGCGAAGGTTGCCGCGCAGCGCCCGGGGGTTTTCCGGTTGCGCGACGACGTGTTCCGGGTAGCACCTCGGTTTGCTCCGATGTCTTCCACGCGACTGCAGCTTCAAGACTGGTCGAACCTCCACGCCGATCTTTCCTGGGTCTACGAAGGCGCGGTGGAGCCGGTACATCGCGACGCCCCCTATCGCCCGGATCTGCTCGGCGCCTGGCTCGTGCTCGATGGCGCAGCTCGGCTGACGCAGCAGGGGCGCACGCTGACGGCGCGGCCTGGCGAGTGGCTGATCATCCGCCAGGCGTCGGGGCATCAGCATTTCAGCGACGATGCGAAAATCCTCTCGGTGCGGTTCACGGCTGAGTGGCCGGATCGGAAGCCCTTTTACGACGAAGGGCTGAGCCGCATGCTGAAGGGCGGGCACCACCCGAAGCTCGAAGCGGCGGCGCGCACGCTCGTGAGCCGGGCGCGTCCGCACATCCCAGAACACACGAATATGCTGCACCGGCAGGCGATGTCGTTTGCGGATTTCGTCGGCATCCGTCGCGCCTTCTGGAGCTGGCTCGTCGAGCTGCACGAAGCGCTGGCAGTCGAAGGGGTGGCGGCGACGCGTACGCTGCTGCACGACGAGCGGATCGTGAAAGTGGTGCGCGAGCTCGACCACCTTCCGCTCGATGCGCGGCTGCGGGAGGGGCCGCTGGCGAAATCGGTGGGCCTGCAGGTCGGACACTTCGTGCGCACGTTCCGAGAGCAGGTGGGCCGCACGCCAAAGCGCTATTTCGACGAGCTTCGCCGCACCGCCTGCCGTAAAATGCTAACTGGCTCGGAAACTCCGATTAAGGAGATCGCACTCAATCTGGGCTTCGCGCGGCTGTCGGATTTTTCGGCGTGGTTTCGCCGCGCCGAGGGCGTTCCGCCCCGTAAGTATCGTCAGCTCTACAAGAAGAGCGGGGGAGCGGTCTGAGGAACGTTGTGGGAAGCGAGCGTGCTCGCGATTTGCCGAGGCAGCCGCAGGCACGCACGCTTTCCACGGCACTTCAACCCTGCTGACGATGCAAAATACTAAGTTTTTTTGAGTTAAGCGAACCGCCGAAGCTCGAAGCGACGCGGGGCGGGGCTTTGCATCCGGCGCGTCGAGCAATCCTGACGACCCGGCCTGTGGAGCCCTTAGGGAGCCCAGGCCGGTTTAATCTTACCCTAAGCCCCTGCAAACCGTGAGATCATCGAGCTTCCGCACCCTTCTGTCCCTCGCTGCCGCCGCCCTCCTGTTGAGCCGCGCCGGTCGTGCCCAGCGCGAACCCGCGCCGTATTCCGAAGAGGAGACCGTCACATTGTCCGAGTTCCAGGTCACCTCGTCGCCAGACGACGGATACCGAGCCTCGAATGCGCTCTCCGGAACGCGCTTCAACACCGCGCTGATCGATCTGCCGAAGCCGGTCGACGTGATCACCTCGGAGTTCATCGCCGACATCGGCGCGATCGACCTGAGCGAGGCGGTTGCCTACTCCGGCTCGATCACGCAGGCCAACGCGTCGGCCAACGACGACATCACGGGCAGCAATTTCAACGTGCGCGGGTTCAATACCTTCACCACGTATCGCAACGGCTTCCGCCAGTTCGGGATCATCGACCCGATCAACATCGACCGCATCGAGATCATCAAGGGCCCGTCGTCCGTCTTCTCCGGTCCGATCGAGCCGGGCGGCACGATCAACGTGATCACGAAGCGCCCGTCGATGAAGCCCTCCGCCTCGCTCGCCTTCCGCTACGCCACCTACGACACGCGCCGCGTGGAAGCGACGGCGACGGGTCCGCTCAACGACTCGCGCACGGTGGCCTACCGCCTCGCGACGGCGATCAGCCACACCGGCTACCAGTATGACTTCTCGGGCCTGGACAAGCAGGTCGTGGGCGGCGGGCTGAGCTGGAAGATCTCCGACAAGACCAACGTGGTCTTCGAGGGCCAGTTCGTGAACAACCGCAGCGAGCCGGTCGCCACCGCCCGCATCGTGAACAATGCGCGTACCGGCTACGTCACTACGATTCCGGATACGTTCAACCGCAACGGCCCGCAGGCCTACAGCAACACGACGCAGTACTCCGGCACGATCGACGCAAACCACCGGTTCAACGACATGTTCTCGCTGCGCGCCGGCCTCTACTACCGTTACCAGTCGCTCGAGCGGCTGCGTGACGTGGGGTCCTCGGTGCAGACGGCGGCCGGGCTGCTCGCCCGCACGGGCGAATACGAGCCCCATGCCGAGAGCTTCGCGCTCAATCCCTCGGTGAACCTGCTGGGTTCGTTTAAATACGGCGAGATCAAGCACCGCCTGATCATGGGCTACGAGTATTACTACGAGCGGACGAGCAACGACGTCTACCGCCGCACCTTCACCGCCCTCAACCCGGCGGCGCCCAACTACGACCTGGCCGACGGCGTCGGCTACAACCCCTACGACCTGCGCCGCACGTATGGCGAGCAATCGGCCTACAGCGTAAGCAATCTCTTCACGCTCCTCGACGACCGCCTGCTCCTGCTCCAGGGTATCCGCGTTTCCGAGACGGACGACGAGCGCAAGCGGCTGAACAACTACCTGAAGGTCATCAACCAGGACACGACGTCCGTGCCGAATTACGGCGTCTCGTACAAGCTCCGCTCCGATCTCACGGTCTTCGCGAGCTACAGCGAGTCCTATCTTCCGGTCAACCTGCAGGGTTCCGTCACTGACGCGCAGGGCCGCACGTTCCCGCCCTCGACGGGCAAGGGCGTCGACTACGGCGTCAAGTTTGACCTCTTGGAAGGCCGCATCTCGGGCAACGTCACCGGCTACGAGATTGACCGCGAGAACACGCTCATCCCGGACATCGACAACCCCGGCTTCAACATCTCGGAAGGCCTCACGAAGGTGAAGGGCGTGGACACGACCGTGAGCCTGCGCCTGATCAACTCGTGGCGCGTGCTCGCCGGCTACTCGTATACGGACGGCGTGCTCGTGAACGGCTCCGAGCCGAACGGCCGCATCGGCAACGTGCCGATGCACAAGGCGACGATGTGGAACACCTACAAGTTCCGCGACGGCGCCTTCAAGGGCCTGAGCGTGGGCCTCGGCATGATCTACGTC
>DASWVO010000037.1:0-3133 GCA_036406235.1 Opitutaceae bacterium | reverse complement strand
CCTGGCACGGCCCGGGCGCCCCGCGCGGCCGCGGCCGGCGGTGGCGCCTCTCCTGGCGGACGCTCCTGTGGGCGCTCGTGTTCCCGCGTCGCGGCGAACGCACCCTGCCCACGCTCTCGGGCGTGATCCTCATCAGCCTTTCGCTGGGCATCGGCACCGCCGCCTACAACGCCGCCAATAACATCCTTTTCATCACGCTCTCGCTGCTCCTCGCGTGCCTCATCCTCAGCGGCTTTCTTTCCTGGTTCAACTTCCTCGGCATCGCCTGGCGCCTGCAGGTCACGCCGCCCTGGCGCGCCGGCCAGTCGGCCACGGTCACCCTCGAACTGCGCAACCGGAAGCGGCTCCTGCCCACCTACGGCCTGTGGTTCGAGCTGCACAGCACGAGCGAGCCCAAGGGCACGACGCTCGCCCTGCGGGAGCGGCTCGACCCGCTCGAGGGCTCCGCGCAACTCGAATGGGTGCTGCGACCGGCGCGCCGCGGCGTCGAGCGGATCGAGCTCGTGCACGTCGGCTCGCTGTTCCCCTTCGGCTTCCTGCGGAAGAAAATCGGCAGCAACCTCGCGTGCGACGTGATCGTGTGGCCCGCGCCCGTCGCGTATCAGAAATTTGGAGTCGCCGGTCTTTCTCGGCCGCACGGCGGCGAAAGCGTTGCCCGCCTCGGCCAGGGCGGCGACCTGCTGGCGCTGCGCAAATACACCGCCGGCGACTCGCACCGGCTGATCCACTGGAAGGCCAGCGCCCGCCTCGGCCAGCTGATGGTGCGCCAGTATTCGGCCGAAAGCCAGGAGGGCTATTCGCTGTGGCTCGAGGCGGTCGCCGATGTCTGGATACGGCCGGAGCAGTTCGAGCTGCTGTGCAGCTTCGCCGTCACGCTCGCCGAGGACCTGTTCAAGGCGGGCCGCCTCGGCACCGTTGCGATCAACGCCGAGGCCCCGCACCCCGTGCGTCGCCTGCGCGACCTCGAGGCTTTCTTCGACCGCGTCGCCGCCCTGCAGCCGGTCCTCATCGCTCAACTCTCCTCTCTCAACTCTCATCTCGGGGGCGGCGCAGCCGCCTCCGCCCCCCGCCCGCGTCGCAACCTGCTCACCTTCGCGCCCGACGGGGCGCGCGGAGTCGCCGCCTATGTCGATGGTCAAAAAGCGGCCACAGCCTAGTTCGGAGGTTGAGAGATGAAGCAAGATGCCGAGCCGAAGCGGACAAGGCCGCAGCTCACCCTCGAGGAGCTGCACCAGCTCAAGTGGCTGCTCGGCACGGCGCTCGCCGTGCTGTCGGCCTGGACGTTGTTCTTCATGGAGGTGGATGCCTGGGCGCACCTCGGGCTCATCACGCTCGCCAGCGTCGCCGCGATCGTGCGGCCGGCCTGGCCGGCCAGCCTCCCCGCCTGGGCGCACCGGCTCGCGTTTCCGCTCTTCGTCTCGCTCTTCGCCTACGACCTCTATGTCCACCGCGAGCCTCTGCCGGCCCTCATCCGCCTCGACCTGATGCTCCTGCTGTATCGCGTCGTCACCCACCGCAAGCGGCGCGACGATCTGCAGGTCATCGTGCTCGGCTTGTTTCTCGTGATCCTCGCCGGCGTGCTCACCGTCTCCCTGGCCTTCGCGGTGCAGATCCTCGCCTTCACCGCCTGCGCGCTCGCCTTCCTGCTGCTCATCACGCTCACCGACGCGGCGGAGGTCGGCCTCGCCTCCACCACGCCACCCGCGCCCGGAGTCCCGCCGCACTGGACCCACGTGCACTGGCGGACGCTCTTCGGACGGGTGCGCGCTGTCACCGACTGGCGGATACTCCTGTTCGGCGGCCTGCTGTTCGCCGGCGTCGTCGCCGTATCGGGCCTGCTGTTCCTCGCAATCCCCCGCTTCGAACTCAACAACTCGCTCTTCATCGACCGGCTCATCAACCGGAAGACCCGCACCGGCTTCTCCGACAGCGTCCAGTTCGGCGAGGTCACCCGGATCCAGCAGGACACGAGCATCGCGCTCAACGTCGACGTGTCGGATCCCAACCGCGTGCCCGCCTCGCCCTACTGGCGCATGATCGTGCTCGACGAATACAGCCGGGACGGCTTCCGGATGTCGGCCCGTTTCCGCAACGAGCTGCAGAACCACAACCGGACCACCGGGATCGTGCCGCCCATGTACGTGCCGCGGCGCGGCCGTCTGGCCACCGACTGGACGTTCTACCTGGAGCCCGGCGTGAGCCGCTTCCTCCCGCTGCTCGGCGGCTTCACCGCCCTCCATTTCACCGAAGCGCAGACAGTGGGCCGCAGCCCCGCGCTGCGGGTCGTGGCACTGCGCAACGATCCGCCCAAGATGCTGGCCTATCGCGCGCGCTCGATGGACGCGGCCGAAAGCGTCCCCGATCCGGATTTCGCAGACCGCCGCCTGGCGCCGGATCCGACGCAACCCGATTTTACCGCCCTTCCGTTCGGTGCGGCCGATCTCGCCCGCCTGCGCGACGTGGTGACCGAGATCGCGGGCGACGCGCCCCGCAACGCCGCCGATTTCGCGGCGCGGGCCAGCGCCTGGCTTGCCCGGCATCATGCTTACTCGTTGTCGAGCACGCTGCCGCCGGGCGAGGCCGACCCGCTTGTGCGCTGGCTCACCTCCGACACTCCGGGACACTGCGAGTATTTTGCCGGCAGTCTCGTGGTGCTCGCGCGGCGCGCCGGATTGCCCGCGCGGCTGGTCGTCGGCTTCAAGGGCGGCACCTGGAACGGCTACAGCAACAGCTTCACGGTGCGCAACTCCCACGCTCACGCCTGGGCCGAGGTCTTCGATGATCACAGCCGCGCATGGCTGCGGGTCGATCCGACTCCCGGCGGCACCACGACCACTTCAGGTGGCGCCGACAACGGAGAAGACGCCCTGCAACGCCTCATCGACCGCAGCTGGAACGCCCGCATCGAAAGCCTTCGCGTCTTCTGGTACCGCCGCATCGTGAGTTTCGACCGCTCGGCCCAAGTGAAACTCACCGATTCCGCGCGCGACGCCATCGAGAGCACCGGCCGGCGCCTGCGCGAACGTCTCGACGCATGGGCGGAAGCCGTGAAGGCGTGGCTCGAGCGTCCCTGGGACGCCGGCCGCTGGCTGGGCATCGCCGGCGGCGCGCTGGCCGTGGCGGCTGCCGCGCT
>DASWVO010000036.1:0-2128 GCA_036406235.1 Opitutaceae bacterium | reverse complement strand
GAGGACCTGCAGGGTTCGTGGACGTGGGCGGCTACAGGGACGATCCGACCGCTGCGGTTACGGGAACAATCCGCGGGCGGCTTTGGCTTCGGCGACGCGCTGGATGCCCAGCGTGAGCGCGGCGAGTCGACGGCTGAACTTCAGCTTCCGCTTCTGGTATTCGACGGACTCACGCGCCTTGTCGAGAATGGCGAAGAGCTTTCGCATCACTTCATCGCGGTCCCAGTAGTAGTTCTGCAGGTTCTGAATCCACTCGAAGTATGAGACGACCACACCGCCGGCATTGCAGAGCACGTCAGGGATGACCTCCACGTCGTCGCGCTCGTCGAGGATGCGATCGGCGGCGTTCGTCGTGGGACCGTTGGCGCCTTCGGCGAGGATGCGGCAGCGGAGCTTGGCGGCGTTGGCGGGCGTGATGACGCGCTCGAGCGCGCAGGGCGCGAGAATCGTGCAGGGCAGCTCGAGCAGTTGCTCGTTGGTGATCGGCTCGGCCTCGGGGAAATCGCGCAGGACTTTCTGCGAGCGGACGTACGCCATGGCTTTGCGCACGTTGATGCCGTTCGGATTGTACACGCCGCCGGTGTAGTCGGAGAGCGCGATGATCTTCACGCCGTAGCTCTCCAGCGCGGCCGCGGCCTCGCTGCCGACGTTGCCGAAGCCCTGGATCGCCGCGGTGGACGACGACGGCGAGAGGCCCAGATCTTCGAGATAACGCTTGGCGAGATACGCGACGCCGGCGCCGGTCGCCTCGCGTCGGCCCTGGGAGCCGCCGATCGAAATGGGTTTGCCGGTCACGATCGAGGGCTCGATGTGTCCGACGTGATTGGAATAGGTGTCCATCATCCACGCCATGACGCGCTCGTTGGTGCCGACGTCGGGCGCGGGCACGTCGATGTTGGGTCCGAGGAAATTCACCATCTCCTGCATGTACCGGCGCGACAGACGCTCGAGTTCACCGTCGGACAGCAGCCGCGGATCGACGACCACGCCGCCCTTCGCGCCGCCGTAGGGCAGTCCGACGAGCGAGCATTTCCAGCTCATCCACATCGCGAGCGCCGCCACCTCGCCGATCGTGACGTTTTGATGGAAGCGAATGCCGCCCTTCGAGGGTCCGGTCGAGAGGTTGTGCTGCACGCGATAGCCCTCGAACACCGTGATGGTGCCATCGTCGCGACGAATCGGCAGCGCGACGGCGAGGCACCGCTTGGGATATTTTGTCCGATCGCGCAGGTTTTCCGGGAGATTGATCGCGTCGGCGGCCTTGTCGAACTGGCGGCAGGCCATCTTGAACACGTCGGAGTCGTAAAGCGTCGAGACGATGACTTTGGACATGAAGAGAGAAGGGTCGTTGGGACGAAGTAACGAGTCGTTTGCGCGGACGTTGGGGTAAACGGGTGGGTTTAGCAATGAGCGAGCGGACGGCGTCCCGGCGCCATCTAGCCGCGCCGGTGACGGCGCGGAGATCCGCACGGCGAAGCCGTGCAGCTACGACCGTGCAGCTACGAAACGGCGCGGAGAGCGGCCGGAGGGCGGGCGGCCACACCCCGCATTCGTTCTCGCGGGCACAGCCGGAGACAATCCGCAGGTTGAAAACCGCCGCGGGTTGCGCTGAGTTGTCGGTTCGCATGCTGTTCAAACTCCACGCCGACTACCAGCCCACGGGCGACCAGCCGCAGGCCATCGAGACGCTGGTCGACTCGCTCCGCGCGGGCAACCGCTACCAGACGCTGCTCGGCGTGACCGGGTCGGGCAAGACGTTCACCATGGCCAACGTGATCGCGCGGTGCGAACGGCCGACGCTGATCATCTCGCACAACAAGACCCTGGCCGCGCAGCTCTATTCGGAGTTCAAGAATTTCTTCCCGGAGAACGCGGTCGAGTATTTCGTCAGCTACTACGACTACTATCAGCCCGAGGCGTACATCGCGTCGAGCGACACCTACATCGAGAAGGACTCGTCGATCAACGAGGAGATCGAGCGACTGCGGATCGCGGCGACGAGCTCGTTGGTTTCGCGGCGCGACGTGATCGTGGTCGCGAGCGTGTCGTGCATCTACGGGCTGGGCTCGCCGGAGGAGTTCACGGAGCTGCGCATCCCGCTGCGGCGCGGCGAGCAGCTGGGCCGGCA
>DASWVO010000035.1:0-2575 GCA_036406235.1 Opitutaceae bacterium | reverse complement strand
GGAGTGACCGTGCACAGATTTCCGAGGTCTGAAACTCGAAATCTGGGTATCGAGCCAGGCGGCGAAAGGAGAAACCGCAGCGGTTCGGCCTCCGCTCAGGGTTCGCGCCTTGTCTCTCGGGCGTCTTGCGTCGGGCAGCGGTGACGCTTCATTAGGATGCCGGCATGCGCATCCTTGTGATCGAAGACGAACGCCAGCTCGCCCGCCACATCGTCGGGGCGTTGACCCGCCACGGGCATCTGGCGGAGGCCCGCCACGATGGCACGGACGGCCTGCACGGGGCCATCGACGACTCGCCCGACCTGATTGTCCTGGATCTCAACCTCCCCGATCTGGACGGCCTGTCTGTCCTCGCGCGCCTGCGCGCCGCGAACTGCCCCGCGCGCGTGCTCATCCTCACGGCCCGCAGCGAGGTCGAGCACCGAATCAAGGGCCTCAAGGCCGGCGCGGACGACTATCTCGGCAAGCCGTTCTCGATGGATGAACTCGTCGCGCGCGTCGAAGCGCTGGGGCGCCGCGGGGCGACGCCCACCGCGACGGACCTGCTCACGGTCGCCGATCTGCACATGGACATTTATCACCGGCGGGTCACGCGCGCCGGCAAGCTCATCGCGCTGTCCCCCCGCGAATTCGAGGTGCTGCAAGTGCTCATGCAGGAGCCGGGCCGGGTGTTTTCCCGCACCGAACTGTGCGAGCGCGTGTGGCAGCGTGATTACGAATACGACACGCGTACCGTGGAGATCTTCATCACCCGCCTGCGCAAGAAGGTCGACGCCGGCTTCGGCCCGTCGCTCATCCACACGCTGCGCGCCGTCGGCTACACGATTCGCCCGCCGGGCTTAGGAGAGGGATGAGACCGGAAATCTGGTTTTCGCCCCGCCTGCGAAGGAACCCCAAACCGCAGGAGCTGACTTCCCCTCAGGTTCCAACCTCCAGGTCACAGGTTTCATATCTCACCGGGCCCCCTTTCGTTCCCTTCTGTCCCATCCCACGCCGGAATTCAGCCTGACATGCGCCCCACGATTCTCCGCCTGCTGCTGTTGGTCGTCGCCGGAAGCCTGATTACCCCCTGTATCCACGCGGAGGCGACGATCGAGGGGCGGGTTGCCCTGCCCGCATCGCGCACCACACCGGTCGTCAACAAGCGTTACGAAATCGTTTCGAAGGGCGGCATCATCGCGACAAATCCCCCGGTCGCCGTCGTCTATCTCGAGGGTGGGTTTCCGCCCGCGGCCACGCCTCCGGTCGCGCAGATGACGCAAAAGGACCTCGCTTTCCTCCCACGGCTGCTGCCGGTGCGCGTGGGCACCAAGGTCGAGTTCCCCAATCTCGACGACGCCTATCACAACATCTTCTCCTACTCGCCCCCGAAGCGCTTCGATCTCGGGCGCTACCGTGCCGACGAACGCCCGGTGCCCTCGCAGGTTTTCGACACCCCTGGCCTCGTGACCCTGCGCTGCGACATCCACGAGCACATGCGCGCGGTGATCCTCGTGCTGGATACGCCCCACTTCGTCATCACCGAGACCGACGGCACATTCCGCCTTACCGGACTGCCGGCCGGGCGCTACGTGCTCAAGGCCTGGGTCAACAGCCGGACAACGCTCGAACGCCCCGTCGAGCTGCACGACGGCGCCACGCTGCAGGCCGATCTGCGATGAAGACGCGGCGCGCCACGACGTCCCCCGAAGTCGCGCGCTTCCGCACCCGGCTGCTGGTCGCGATGATGCTCGTCATCGCGGCGATCACCACCGCCGGACTTGCCCTGGCGCGGCGCAATGTCGCCGCCGACGAAGAGCGGAGCCGTCAGCGCGAGTTTCGGGCCGCGCTCGCCACCCTGCACAACGTGCAACAACTGCGCCACACCGCGCTGGTCGAGCGCAGCCGGGCGCTCGCCCGCCGCGCGCGCATCCATGCCGCGCTCGAGGACGGCGCGCTCGATCTTCTCTACCCCAGCGCCAACGACGAGTTGCGCGACGTGCTGGTGAATCGCCGCGACTCCGCCGAGGCGCAGGAAGTCTCCACGTTGCGCGCCCGCTTCTATCGGTTTCTCGACGCACAAGGCGCAGTGATCTCACCGCTGTCGGACGAAGTCGCCGGCGCGCTGCAGGCGGACGAGGAGGCGCAGCTCGCGCTGCCCGAGGCACCGGTGCGCCCACAAATTGGATACCTATCGAACCGCGCGAGCGGCGCCGTGGACGAAACGGGCGCTGCCGTGCCGGCGGTGACCGAGCTGATCGCGACGCCGATCATTTCGAACGAAACCGGCGAAGTCCTCGCGGCCCTGGTGCTCGGCTTCCCCGCGATCCAGCTGCGCGGCGAGCGGCCGGAAACGGGCCTGCGGAGCGGCATCTGGCTCGAGGGCCGGCTGCACCTGCCGTCGCTCGGCGAGACGGCGCGAGCCGCGGTGCTGCGCGACGTCACCCGCGCCCTCGTTCGCGGCGGCGGCGGCGAAGGTAGCTTCTACACGCAGCTCGACGCCGAGCCGCACCTGTTGTTTTACAAGCAGCTCAATCCCGACTCGCTCTTCGCCCCCGCCTACGAAGTGTGCGTCTTCCCGCTGGCGGAGATGCTC
>DASWVO010000034.1:0-5541 GCA_036406235.1 Opitutaceae bacterium | reverse complement strand
GGAGTAAAATCACCCGCTGCCCGGCACATCGTCTGGACTCGGACAGCGGGTGAGTTGATCAATGCAGGGGATAAATTTTGGGAAGCCGGAAGCTCAGCTCTGCCGGCGGCGGCGGATGACGACCACCGCCCCGAGCGCAAGGACGCCGGCAATCGCCGCGTAGGTGGAAGGCTCGGGGATGGCGGAAACGGCCGTAAACGACACGGTGAGGTCGTCAATTGCCATACCAGCCCGGGTGTTGTCGTACCACCGGATCAGCAGGAATTCATTCGCCGCCAAGTCGACATTGAAGGTCACTGGAGAGAAGGGAGAGCGATTGGCACTGGCGTTGCCATCCAGTCCCGAGCCCGTCCCCGTCACCGGCGCGGCAAAATCCAGCGAATCCCCATCGATCCAGCCGGTGGCGGTTCGGAAATTATAGGTTCCCCCATCGAAAGAGCTGACAATCTGATACTGAAACTCCAAGCGTCCGTCGGTGGCCCGCCGCCACTCCTCGCCGGTGTAGCCTAGGCTAAATGAGGTCACGTCCAGTCCCGTGTCGTTTTCGAATACGAGGCCGAGAGCGCCAGAGGCCAGCAGGGTCGACGTACCGACGTACAATCCAAGCGCCCGGTCGGAGGAATTCGTATTGCCGTAATTGCGCAGCGTCGGGATGGTGCTGGACGATTGAACCCCGTCGCCCGTGAGGCCGTTGTAAGCAACGTCCGATCCTGTGGTTGAGCCGAGTGAGACGAACCAGCCGGGGAGTTTCTCGTTGAAGGTCGTCTTCGTAAACGTGTCAGCCGGCGTTGGGTTCGTTGTCGTTTGAAACGGCAGCGAGTTGAAATCTTCTGAATAGGTGAGGTTCGTCAGCGACGAGAGCGAGACCTGAGCGGACAGCGAGGCCGCGGAGAGCGCGGCGGCGAGGGAAATGAAGCGGGACAACTTCATGGGGATGATAGCGAGGACGGGAGGAGCGGGCGCGTTTGGGGTGAGGACCGGGCGGATGAAGCGCCGGTTAGGGGATGCCCCTTATGGGTCGCAGAGCGGCGCGCGGCTGGAAAGTCCGCGGCGGGTCAACAGTTGACTGGTTCTGCATCTTCGCGCCAGCGAGTCGCAGCAGCATGCGAGATTGCGCCGACTCGCATGCGCCCAAGCGCGGTGCGCGTATCGTGGGAAGCGAGCTCGCTCGCGATTGCCCATGCCGTCGGGGCCGGATTACGGGAGGAAAATACGCTTCGCTGACGGGTGGGCGCAGGTAGGGCGAAGGGCGCTTCCCACGCATGTCAGCGGCGTTCTCACGCGCGTCAGAGGGGCAAACTCGCGTGTCAGCGGAGCAATCTCGAATGTCAGCGGGGCAACTTCACGTGTCAGCGGCGCGTTTTGACCGGTGAGAGGCGCGTCACGGCCGGCGCGACGGCCGCATTTTCAGTTCAGCCCGGCGCTCAGCCTGGGGCGATTGCCACTTTCGGCGGCAAGCCTGCCTCATCGGCCGGCCCGCCGCCCCCACCCGGACAGCAGCCGCCGTTTCCCAGGGTGCAGCCGCTTGTCTGGGGAGCGCGGGCGTCCCGCCCGCATCCCTCCCATTGCGGGCCGGAGGCCCGCGCTTCCGGAAAATCGCCCGCAAGCGCGCTCCTACCGCGGCGAAGCCAGGCCCGAATTGCCCTCGAGCGCGACGGGGACGTCCGCCGGCACCACCTCGAGGCTCGCCGGCGCAGGAAGCGCAAAAACATTTGCCCGCAGGACGACCTCCTCGCACGCCCGCAGGCTCACGCTCGGGCCGGGCTTGAGCACCGCGTCCTCCAGCAGCTCCACGCGATTGCCGGCGAAGAGCAGGCCGCCCACGCGCGACGCCTCAAGCACGAGCGGATGCACGACCCGGAACGTATTGTCGGTGATCGCAAGGTTGCGGTGATACGGCGGCAGGAGGCGTGTTTCACCGGGCTGCTGCGGACGCAGCCGGAGCAGCGCGGCCGAGGGATGGTGGCCGATGAACGTGTTGCGCCGGATCGTGAGGTCGCCGATGGGGCCGGACTCGTGCCAGAAGTCGGCATCGCCCTCGACGAGGATGCTCATCATCGACGGACGCTCGAAGCGGTTGTCCTCAATCAGCGCGGGAGCGCTGGTCGTGACGAGCACGGAGCGCGCGCGATTGTTGCGCACGTGATTGCGGCGGAACACCAGGCGCGCCTGCCACGTGAGGTTGTCCACGCAACTGTCGGGGCGGAGAAAGCCCTCGAGCGGCTCGGTGAATTCAATCTCGAGGCGGTTTTGATTGAGGCGGCGGACGCTGCGCACGGTGCGCTCGCCATACGGAATGAGCGTGTCGCGCGGGCAGAAGCGCAGCACGTCGCCGGGGCGGGCGAAGTCGAGTCCGAGCTGTTGAAAATGCACGAGGCCGATGCCGGCCGTAGCCGGACCGCTCGTGTCGCGCACGACGCCGTAGACGCCGTGCACGTTGATCGCGTCGTCCAGCATGTTTTCGAAGAGGCAGTCTTCGACGAGGATCTCGCCGCGGCAGAGGATGAAGTGCGTGGCGTCGGCGGTCGTGCTCACGAGGCGCGCGCTGTCGGGCGGGAGCGCGACATCGAAGCGGCGCAGCGTGACGCCGTCGCAGCGCTCGGCGATCAGGCCCATGCCGCCGGCGTGGTGCACGCGGATGTTTTCGAGCCGCACGGCGTCGCTGCGCAGGAGGTGAAAGGCCGGGGAAACGCGATTGTCTTCGCGGGCGCCCTTGCTGATGAGCACCGAGCCGGGCTCGGGCAGCGGTGTGGCGGCGTGCACGAGGCGGAAGCGGCCCGGGGCGGATGCCGGCGCGGCGGTCGCGGCGACGCCGCGCTTCGCATTCCAGAGCGCGACGCGGGGCTGCACGCGGGCGGCGGCGCGGGTCGCCGGGTCGATCCAGTAAGCCCACTCGATGTTCTGCCACCAGCCCTCGCGGTTGCGCGGGTTGCCCTCACCGAAGAGCAACTGGCCGTCGACGAGTCGGGCGCGGCATTCGGGAAGCGGCTCGATTTCAAACGCGTCGGCCGCGGCATCGACCGCCGTGACGCGCGCCTGCAGGAAGAACGGGGCGACCCAGTCGAGCGAGAGGTTCTCGATCACGACGTTGCGGCTGTCCTCGATAAGGAAGGGAATGAGGTGGCCGTGGCACACGAAACGCGCGCCGCCCCCGTCGATCCGCAGGTCGCGCACGCCGACGAGCGGAAACGCCAGCCGGCGCAGCCCGTCGTCGTGGTTGCTGACGTGCAGAAACTTCTCCAGCGCCTTGTCACGAAAAAGGTGATACGTTCCGGGTTCGAAACGCACCTCGGTCGCGCCTTCGCGGGCCGCCTGCTCGAGGGCGGCACGGATGACGGGCACGGCGTCGGCCTCGCCTCCGGGGGGACGCACGATCACGGGCGAAACCGCCCAGGCACCCGCAGTGAGCCCGAGCCAGCATACAGCGAACACGCGCACGGGGCAGAGACAGAATGACATCACAAGGTTGGGGTTGAACAGAGTCGGACGCGAAGAGGGTCGCACAAAGCAACGGACAAGCTTACGCATCGCCCGGGCTGTCTTCCGAAGAAAACGAGTTTCTCGGTCAACCGTTGACGCGCGCTCGTGACACCGGGCCCGTCGACTTCCCCAGCAAAGCCGGTCAACGCGTGACCGCCTGCACACTTGCGACTCCTGCTGCATCCCATGCAACCTCCGTCGTCTGGCGCAGGACGACTTTGAGCGCCTCCGCCCCAGCCCGGGCACGTCCCTTCCTCCCCCTGCGACGAACCCAAGCCGTCACCACATTCTACCTACGCGCCAATTCCGCCGCGTCGCGGCCTCCGGTCTGAACTGCCCGCCCCTGCTCACGCACCCATGAGAATCGAAGCATTGCTTGCCATCGGTGTTCTCTGGTCGAGTCGCCTGATCGCGCTCGACGTCGCGGCCGGTGACCCGCCCGCGGCGAGGCCCAACGTCGTCATCTACATCACCGACGATGAAAGCTGGCGGGAGCGGAGCGTCTACGGCTGGTCGACCCTGCCCACGCCGAGCTTCGATCGCGTGGCGCGCGAGGGCGCGCTGTTCAAGCACGGCTACACGTCGGCGCCCTCCTGTGCCCCCTCCCGCGCCTCGCTCCTGACCGGGAGAAACTTCTGGGAGTTGGAGGAGGGCGCTTTCATCCAAGCGTGGCTGCCTTCGAAATTTCCCGTACTTCCCGATCTGCTGGAGGCGGGGGGCTATCACGCCGGCTACACCGGCAAAGGTTGGGGCCCGGGCCTGGTGACGCAAGGCGGCCGCACGCGCAATCCGGCCGGCACGCCCTTCAACCGCATTAAACGCACCCACGCTGAGGACGGTATCAGCGACATCGACTACGCGGCGAATTTCAGCGCCTTCCTCGCCGCCCGTCCCGACGACAAACCGTTTTTCTTCTGGGTCGGATGCATCGAGCCCCATACTCCCCTCGGACCACAAAACCATCAGAAGCTCGCTGAGCAGTATGGCGTCGGTCCCGACGCGATCAAGGTTCCCGGTTTCCTACCCGACACCCCGGGGGTGCGCCGCCATCGCGCTGACATCCTCTACGAGATCTGCCACGCCGACGAAGATCTGGGGCGCATCTTGAAAATTCTGGAGGACCGCGGTGCGCTCGAGAACACGTTGCTCATCGTGACCTCGGACAACGGCACGCAAATCCCCCGCTCGAAGGCCAACGTCTACGACTGGGGCGTACGCGTGCCGCTGGCGATGATGTGGCCCGCCAGGATCAAGCCGCATCGTCACATCGATGACTTCGTCAATTTCATCGACCTCGCGCCCACCGTTCTCGACGCCGCCCGGCTGCCGATCCCAGGCGGGATGAGCGGTCGCAGCTTTCTGACCACGCTTTTCGCCGGCGCCTCCGGTCAGGTGGATCCCAGCCGTACGTGGACCGCCGCCGGTCTCGAATGGCACGGCGAGCAAAGCCCCGCCAGTCGCGCCGCGCGCATGATTCGCGACGGGCAGTATCAGTACATCGTCAACTACGGCATGGGCTCCATTTACGGAAACCCAGCCGCGAAGAAACGCCGGCCGGATGCCGAGTATGAGCACACGGCGCAGACCGCCGATGCGGTGAGGCTGCTCGAGGTTCATCCCGAGCACCCGGCGGTGGCGCGTTTCGTGCCGCTGTTCCAGGCCCACCGGCCGCGCGAGGAGCTTTACGATTGCGAAACGGATCCCTGGCAGCTCCACAACCTCGCGGATTCGGCTGCGCACGCCGACGTGAAGGCGCGGCTCCGCGCCCTCCTCGAAGCCTACCAGCGCCAGACAAAGGACCCGCGTATCACCGGCGACATGGCGCTCTTTGAGCGCACCCGTGCCTTCGTGGAGCGGCGCAAAAAAAAGGGCTATAAGGACTGACCCGGCACCCTCGTCATTTTTCCATGCGCAGCTCCCGTCTCATTCATCTCCTCCCGTCCTCCCATCGCCTGCGGTGTTTGCTTTCCGCGGCATTCCTCGCCGGAGGGGCCTTCACAGGCCGGGCCGGTCCCGGGCAACCAGAAGTCATCGCGCCCGCCAACGCCGCCGCGAGCCACG
>DASWVO010000033.1:0-1589 GCA_036406235.1 Opitutaceae bacterium | reverse complement strand
AGGCGCAGGTCTTCATGCGGCGCTTCTGGCGCAAGTACAAGGGGCAGAGCCCGGAGAAGATCCGCGCGACCTTCATGGACGGCCTGCGCCCGAGCGCCGACCGCCTCGCGGCGACCTACCGCTACCTCAACCCGGAGGCCGGCCTGAAGACCTTCTCGGCCTTCGTGGCGGAGCGCCTGCCGGCCGCCGAGCTCGGCGAAGAGCGGCTGAGTGCGTTGTACAAGCGCTACGCGCCGGGCTCCTTCGACCTGCCCGACCAGGGTTTCATCGCGCGTGTGCATCCGCTGGAACTGTGGCTTGCCGGCTACCTCGCGACCCATCCCGAGGCGAGCTTCGACGAGGCGGTTGCGGCGAGCAAGGCCGAGCGTCAGGCCGTGTACCGCTGGCTGTTCCGCACCCGCTACAAGGGCGCCCAGGACACGCGCATCTACACGATCCTGGAGGTCGAAGCCTTCCTCGACATCCACCGCCGCTGGGTGCGCCTGGGCTATCCCTTCAACCGCCTCGTGCCCTCGCTCGCGACGGCACTGGGCAGCGCCGGCGACCGCCCCGCGGCGCTGGCCGAGCTGATGGGCATCATCGTCAACGACGGCGTGCGTCTGCCGAGCGCGCGCATCGACCGCATGCACTTCGCGCCGGACACGCCGTACGAGACGGTGTTCGCGCGCCGGCCGAGCGAGGGTGAGCGCGTGATGTCTTCCGAGGTCGCGGCGGCGCTGCGCGGCGCCCTGTCCGAAGTCGTCGAGGGCGGCACCGCGCGCCGTCTCTCCGGTGCCTTCACCGCGCCCGACGGCACGCCGATCGTGGTCGGCGGCAAGACCGGCACCGGCGACAACCGCATCGTGATCTCGGGCGCGCGCGGCCAGGTGAAGGGCGCGATCGCGATGAACCGCACCGCCACCTTCGTCTTCTACCTTGGCCCGCGCCATTTCGGCACCCTGACCGCGTATGTGATCGGAGCGGACGCCGCATCGTTCAAGTTCACGTCGGGCCTGCCGGTGCAGATCCTGAAGTCGATGGCGCCGACGCTGCTGCCCTACCTGAGCCTGCCGGTGACGGACGTCGAGCCCGCCGCGGTGCCGGCGACGGTGCGCGAGCCGGAGCCGAACGGCGAAGGCGCAGTCGAGGAGGGCGCGCGGGGCAATGGCGATGCCGGCATGACGACCGGAGAAGTCCGTCCGCTGGTGCCGGCCGAGGGCGCGCCGCCGGGCGCAGCGGAAACGGCTCGTCCGCAATAAAATTGAAAACGAGTGTGTGAAATGTGCACTCCGGGGCGCGCGACCCGTTGATTCTCGCAGGATCCCTCGATCTCGCGCGCATCGCGGGCACGGGACAGGGCGTCCGTCCGCCCCGGGAGGGGTTTTGCCGGAGTGATACCGAAATGGTCCTCGAATTCATGCATCTCCTGCGACTGATGATCGCGCTGCCGCTGGCCCTCGTCCTGCTCGGGACGAGCGGCGCGGTCTTGGCCGATCCCCCGTCCCGTACGGGTCGCCTGTCCGCGGTGCAGGGCGAGGTCGCGATCCGCCGCGACGGCGAGCGCAACTGGGAAAGCGCCGCCGTGAATCTGCCGCTCACGACGGGCGACG
>DASWVO010000032.1:0-19526 GCA_036406235.1 Opitutaceae bacterium | reverse complement strand
ACCAGCGCGAGGTTCTGAATCGCGGCCAGGCCCCATTGCGCCGCACCGTTGGTCGAAACCCAGCGGGCTTCGTCGACCGGATTGAGCACCGCCGGCCCCTCGATGCGGCGAAGTTCCAGCGCGGGCTGACGACCCCGGCGGGCTTCGCCCTGGTAGAATTCGGTCCACGCGCGCGCGGCGAGCGCGGGGTCGCGCTTGCGCCACGCCGCGTAGGCGGTGAGCCGCGAATGCCCGGTGCGCAGCACGTCGCCGCCGCCGTGGCGCTGGCCGCCCAGCGCCTTGCGCTGCTCCGCCTCGGTCGCGTTGTAGAGTTCGCAATACTGCAGCCACGCGCGCTCGAACGCCGGGTCGTCGACCAGCTGGATCAGCTCCGCGCAGGTTTCCAGCGCCCCGAACACCGCCGAAAGATGCGAAGCATGGACCTTGTCGCCAAGGACGTTGTAGAGATGCCCGGTCTCGGGGTCGTAGCCAAACCGATCGCCGGAGAAAAAGCCGTATCTGGCCGCGCCGATGTCCTTCATGCCGATAAGGAGCTTGTCGCGGTATTTCCCGCCGCCGGTCCGCTCCCACTCCGTGAGCCAGTTGATCGCAAACGAACACCAGTCGGTCCCCACGCTGACGCGCGCCGGGTAGTCCTTCGGCACCTGCCCGGGCAGCTTGCGCACGGGATCGACGTCGGCGGTCTTGTGGTCCGCGTCGAGGGTCTCGCGCATCACGTCCCCCACCCGCTCGTCGGCCGTCAGAAAGTAATAGAAACGTCGATACGCGGAGGTGCTGATGCGGACCTGCTTCGCGCTGCAGCCCCAGTGCTGGACGTTGTGCCGCGAGCCGAGCCCGGCAAAACGGCCGATGTGGTGTACGTCGACGTCGGTCGTGTGCCGCACCATCGCCTCGCCAAAACGGAAGATGTCGGCGCGGCCCGTGCGCAGGAAGCTGTACCAGAGCCACAAGTCGGGCGAGAGCTCGGAATTGTCCCACGCAAAGCCGCCGACGTCGTAGCGCCATACGTGGCGGTCGGCGTCGTAGGTGTGCATGACGTCGCCGTAGTTCCAAAACCCATACCAGCGGCGCTGCTCCACCTGGCCCTTGTAAAAGGCGAACTGCCAGTCGAGACGGTCCTCGATCGCCGCCTTCGCCGGCGTGGAGCGGTCCGGCAGCGACCAGAGCGGGCCAAAGACCTTTGCCTCGGTGAAGCGCGGCGGCAGGCAGGCGGGCTGCGGCGGGGTGCGCAGGGCGTCGGCCAGCGCCGCGAAGCGCTCCCGCGGCGGGGTGGCGGCGAGCGCCCACAGGGTCAGCTCGCTCGAGCGGCCCACCCCATAGGGGGAACCCCAGCCCTTCTCGTAGTCCTCGTAGGTGATCTCGAGTCCCTCGAGCTCCCCGGCATGCGTGTCCATGCCCATGCCGTCGTGGTAAAAACGGATGTCCATCGCCGGCGCGTCGGGCGACCACAGCCACACGGTGACCTCGGCCGCCTCCGTATTCGCTCCGCGGATATCAAGCTGCGTCGGGTGGAGCTGCCAGAAATTGCGCAAACCGAAGGCCACGCCGCCGGTCGCGCCTCCGATGTAGCCGAGGCCGGCGGCGCGGCGGCCGCCGTCGGCGTCGATCCAGCCGTGGCCCGGCTTGGTGCGCTTGCGGATCTGAAAACCGTCCGCCGAGAGCTGCGCGAGCGTGTAGTCGCCCCAGACTGGAATCAGCTCGAGACGCTTGCGGACGTTTTCCGGGAACTCGGCGATCGGCGGGCACGCGCGGCCGGCGACCTGGGCCGAGGTGACGGCCTCGCCCGGATCGCGACGCAGCCCGGTGAGATTGCGCACGCCCTCGCCCCAGACGCCAGGGCCCTCGCCGGCGAAGCGCACGTGCCGGTCGTGCGGTGCGTCGCGCAGCGGCACCGCAAAGCGGACGCCCAGGCCGCGGATGAAATCCTGGCCGTCCACGCCGTCGTAGAGAAACGTGTGCGTCATGCGCACCGCTTCGCCGCCCGCGTAAAAATAGAGGCGGATGGTGAACGGCAGCCAGGCGCGACCCGCTTCATTGGCGTGCCTGCCGGTGAGCTTCACGACGGCGCGAATCGGCCCGCGCTGCTCGACCTCCACGGCCTCGATCTCGCCGGTGAAGGGCTCCTGGCGCACCACGCCGTCGGCGTCCGGCTCGACGCGATCCTGACGCAGGCACACGAGGCGCCCGTCGCGCGCGATCTCCCGCCCGTCGCGGACGAGGCTGCGGATGAGCGCGCGGCCCGTGCGGGCGACGACACAGCGCACGACGCCCGTGTCGATCTCGATCGCATCGCCGCTCTCGCGCACGCTCACGGCCGCGGCGGGCGCCGCGGACGTTCCGGGGGCCAGAACGAGAGTCTCCGCCCGGCCCGCATCGGCGCCGATCGCGTGAGCGGACCACTTCAACGAGCCATCGGGCCAGTAGCCGAGCGGCCAGCTCTGCACGGCAACACCCGCGCCCTCCGCGGTGGACAAGGCAAACGACTGGTCCGGCCGCATGGCGCCGCGCGGCCAGGGCACACCCCAGGTGGCGCCGGTCGTCAGTGCGGGCCGGCCCTCCAGCCAGCGCAGGGCGACTCCGCCGGGCGGCACCTCGACGGCAGGCTGTGCTGGCGTGGTGGATACACCGGAGCCGCCGCCCCCCGCCTGCCCTCGCATCGTTGCCGGCAGTTGCAGGGCCGCGGCGGCGAACGCGGTGCTTTTCACGAAATCACGACGGGAGAGCGGGTGCGAGGGCATGGCGGAGAAGCAGATGGCGGATGACGGAGGGCCGAGGGCGGACTCGGGTGTTCAATCTTTCTTTTGCCACGTACTCGTTCTCCTTCGCCTCCGTGAAGGGAACGGGATGGATGCGGGGGAAAGATAGAGAAGAACGAGATAGAGCCGCCGCGGTGGCGGCGCAAATTCAGGCGAGGTGAAACACTTCGCGCAGTTCGCGCGAGACGGGGCTGTTGTCGGGATTGCCGGGCATGACGTCGCGCATGTGCGCCCACCAGCGCTGGCACACCTCAGTGCCGGCGATGGCGGCCCAACGCGCCTCGTCCTCGATCTCGACGTAGCCGAAGAGGGCGTTCGTCGCGGGATCGTGGAAGATGGAGTAGTTGTGCACGCCGTGGGCTTTGAGCACGGCGGCGAGTTCGTCCCAGATCGGCCGGTGACGCCGCTCGTATTCGGCCTCCTGGCCAGGGTGCACGCTCATCACGAAGGCTTTTCGGATCATAGGCAGTTCAAGTCGCGGGAAAATCGACTTCGCGCAACAAACGTCCGCTCGCCGCCGCGCGGCGCAGGGCGTCCTCCAGTCCGCACACGACCGGGATCGGCGAGGCGCCTTCGACCGGAGCATACCTTTCGATGCAGTCCGGGGAAATCTGGCGGATGGGCGCGGCGGCATGGACCGCCTCGATGAGTGCGGTGTGGCAGGCGGCCTGCGCGGTGTCGCCGATCAGCACCGGGTCGCCGGCAAGACGCCGCAGCACCTTGGAAAACATCGCGCGGCGCGAGTCCTGGGCGTCGGGGAGGCGCCGCAGGCGCGGCTCCTCGGCGTCGGCGGTCAGGCTGCAATCGACCTCGTAGCGCCAGCGTGCCGAGCCCTGGCTGCCCTCGATCTCCACCACCGGGTCGTGCTGGTTGCGGCACGAATGCGAGAAGCCGAACCAGAGCAAGACGCCCGCCGCCGTGCGCGCGCGCGCGGTCACGGTGTCGAAGCTCTCGATCGCGTGCGCGCGATACAGATCGGCCTCGACCGCCCCGGCGCGGGAGGAGACGCCGAGTTCCGGCCCGGCAAGGAACAGCGCGAGGTTGACGAAGTGCGCGAAGGCGTTGTTGAGCGGCGAATCGAGCACCGGCACGCCGTCGACGACGAGGCGGCCCGCCCAGCCGTTGCGGGTAAAATACGACGCCGGGCGAGGCCACAGCCCGAAGACGCGGATCGCCCGGAGTTCGCCGATCGCGCCGGCGAGGATCTCGCTTTTGAGCCACGCCGTCTCCTCCGGATAGATGTCCTGGAAGCCGACGGCGACGACCCGGCCGCTGGCCCGCTCCTCGGCGCGAATCGCCTCCACCTCGGCAAGCGAGCCCGCGAGCGGCTTCTCGACCAGCACGTGGGTGCCGGCGCGGAGCGCGGCGATCGTCATGCGCGTGTGCCACGGGATGCCCGTCGGAATCAGACACAGGTCGAGCGCGCCCGCCTCGGTGCGAAACATCGCCTCGTAGCTTCCGTAAATCCGGCAGCCGTGATCGCGTAACTGCTTTACGACTACAGCTTCCTCCTCAGGATTGATGACGACGGCCGCGGTGATCGCGAGCCGTCCGAGCGCCTGCAGCTCGGTCGCCATTTGGAGGTGAATCCGGCCGTAGCCGGACACCCCGATAAGTCCCACGCGCGGGGGCCCGGCTTGGGGCCTCGCTGCTTGGGGCAAACGCTCGGTTGCGGTTACCTGACTCGACATAGGGAGAGGGATCAACCGGCCGCCAGTTTCAGCACCGACCAGAAGACAAACACGAGCACGCCGGAGACGGCCAGGCAGGCCACGAAGCCGATCGTATCGACACGATCCCACTTGGTGAACTCCCAGGACGATCGCGGGAACAACTTCGTGTCGTCGAAACGGTGCGGGTTGCGGCGGGTCTCTTCCATCGCGGCGGCCTCCAATTCCGGCGTCGCCCCGACCGGCGTCTTCATTTTGCCAAAGAACTGGTCGACGTGGTCCTTGTCGGGCTTGCGGGTGAAGAGGCTCACGAGCAGGAGGAGCGCAAACGGGAAAAGACCGTCGAAGAAGTAGCGCGCCGCGAGGCGATCGCTCGCCGACAAGCCCGCGACATCGACGCCGGCGAGCTTGAGCACGAAGAGTTCGGTGTGAAAGCGGCCGCGCCCCTCGAGCGGGCTGGTGAGGTCGCGGGCGTCGAGCCTCACGACCGATTCGAAAAACACAGGCTGCTCGCGGCCGCTGCTTTCGTCGACGACGCGCTGCACGAGCGCGGGATGCCGGCGCACGGCCTCGAACTTCGTGAGCAGCAGCGGCGAGAGGATGTTCACCAGGGCGGAGAGGATCACCGCGGTCCACACGGCGGAGGCGGTGAGGCGGCGCCAGAAGAACATGAGCATCACCGCGGCGCCGAACGGCACGTTCACGGTGAGCAGCAGGTTCACCACCGAAAACACATCGGTCATGTTGACCGCCGCGACGACGCCGACGGCGAGGATGACGACGATGGCGTAGCGTCCGGCCTGGATCGCGCCGTGCTCGGTGAGGTCGCGCTTCACGTAGGCGTAGACGTTGCGTACGAAAAGTGCGGATACGGCCATCGTCTGCGCCGCGACGGTCGACATGTTGGCCGCGAGCACGCCGGCGATCATCAGGCCGAGCAGGCCCGGCGGCAGCAGTTGCAGCGACATGCTGCCCCAGGCGGCATCGGGATCGGAAAGGGCGGTCGCGCCCTGATACATCGCGATCGCGATGAGACCGCACAGCGACCAGAGCATGATCATCATGCGCTTGGCGTAGGTGCCGGAGACGGCACCGAAGCGGGCGGCAAACTCGTTCTTCGCGGAGCCGGCGACGCTCATGTTGCCGATGATCCCGTGGATCTGCACGAGGCTCACGAAAAGAATCCCAAGCAGCGTGAGCCCCGTCACCTGGGAGCCGGTGGTGCCGAACAACTCGAACATCTGCGCGGGCACGCGTTCGCCCAAGGCCTGCCAGCCGCCGATCGCCTTCAGGCCGACCGGGATTAGCATGAGGGAAAACACGACGATCAGCGTGCCTTGAAACGCCTCGTTAAGCGCGGTGGCGGCAAGTCCTCCCAGCACGATATAGACGCCGACGATCACCGTGTAGACGATGTAGAAAGTCCACTTGTCGATCGCGGTGATATAGCTGCGCAGTTCGCCGCGCGCATCCTGTTCGCGCAGCACGTGCAGCCGCTGTTCGGCGGCGGGGGCGAGCGTCGTGGTCTTCGCCTCCTTCTCGAGTTGCTTGAGTTCGCGGTAGCCCTCGACCGAAGCGCGCTCCTCGGCGCTCCACTTCACCTCGGGCTTCACGATGAGCGAGGACGAGATCTTGTAAGCGACGAGATTGCCGAAGCCGATGATCACGACGACCGTCGCGACGATCTGGAACAGCGCGTAGAAGCGCGCGAGCGCGCGGCTCTGGAGGCGGTCCTCGAACAGATCGGCGACCGTGGTCAGGCGCACGCGCCGAAACCACATGTTCATGAACCAGTAGTAGGGATTCATGAAGACTGTCTGGAACGAGAACCACGTGCCTGACGCGCCTTGCTGATACACGAGGCTTGCGGTGCTCACCGCGCCATTGGCGTCGGTCGCGTTGCCGAAGTTGAGGAAGAATTGGTAGAGTTTCCCCAGCTTGCGGCCGGCCAGGAAGAACCCGTCGTAGTCCTTGGCGCCCTGCGCGGCTTTCTTGCCGAGATACATCACGATCGCGAGGTACGCGAGAACAGCGACGTAATCGAGGAGGTGCAGGCTGCCTAAAGTCATGTGCGCAACGAAGTGGATACTGCCCCGAGCCGGCCGGACAAATCCCGTTCACCACGAGAACAAGGCGACCGGCGCAGGAATTGACGAGAAAGAGAAGGGATGATCGTCCCGGTTGCACACGCCGCCGTCGGTGGTGCGAACGAGACGAACGCGGGGCTCGGGTAACGCCGTCCATAGAGTCCGGCCCGCGCAGCCGCGGCGACGGAGCACGGTCCGGACAGTCAGAGACCGGACGGTTGGGAGGCGGCGAGGACGCGGATCTCCGCCGCCGCCATCGCCACCGCGACAAGCTTCGCAACCGGTCCGCCCGGCCGGCAGTCGGCGGGGTCGCGGGAAGCGAGCCCTCCGCCGCCTCAGCCCTTGCCGTTCACCACCGGCAACGTGGGACCGTCCCGCCACTGGGCCGCGAGCATCGTCGTCGTAGCGGCGCCGGGGATACCGCGTTCGTTGCGTTGCAGCTGCGCGATCACCTGTTCGATGCCGCGCGCGCCGAGCAGGTGGGGCTGCAAATCGAGCCCCGCGCAAACGCGGTCCTGCATGAGCACGTTGAGACAGACGAAGCCGTGCGTCTCGGGCACGCGGGCGCCGCACGCTTCCATCCAGTCGACGGCGTCCGCCGAGTGGCCGAGGACCACGTCGGGTTTGTGTTTCTTGAACCACTCGACAAACGCGTCGCGGCGAATCGACTCCTTGATGAGCGGAGGCACCTTGCCGAGTTCAGGGTGATTGCGCTGGTAAATGGTGAACGCGCTCGCCCACCGGTATTGGAGGCGCTCGTCGAGATGCCGCTCCATGAACAAGCCCACGCGACCGTAACCGCGCGCGTGCAGCCGCTGGAGCACGCCGATCATCGAACGATAGTGATCGGAGCACACGACGTGCAGCGCGGGCCGGTCGATCACGTAATCGGTGTACACTCCAGCATAGCGGGACCAATCCAGGCCGGAAAAATCGGCCGCCTGCCACGCCGGCAGCAGGAGAATGCCCTGGATGCCCCGCGACTGCAGGATGGTGTCGAGGCGGTGCAGGGTGACGCCTTTCTTGCCGACATGGAAGGGCTGCAGCTTGAACCCAAGCTCCTCCGCGCGTTGTTGCGCGCCGGCGACCAGCGCGTGGTGAAAGCGCATCGCCGCCGGCGAGCGCTCCTGGTCGTCGAGATTCACGGCGGCGAGCACACCGAGAAAGGATCGGCCGCGCCCCTGCCGCAGATGCGACATCACCGCGCTGGCGAGCGGATTGAGCTTGTAGCCGGCTTCTTCCGCCGCCGCCTGCACGCGGCGCGCGGTGTCGGTGCTCACCCAGGGGGCGTTGCGCAACGCATCGGAAACCGTGGTACGGGAGAGGCCGAGTTGGGCCGCCAGGGTGCGAATGGAAGAGGCAGTCTCAGGCATAACGAAAGCAAGCGGGGTTATCGACTCACGGAAGACGCGGGGACGCGCCTGTTCGGAACAAGCGTGTGGTCGGACGGTCCGCCACCGTTCGCTTGGCCGTGCTCGGTGTCAAGCGTCGCGCCGTTGTATCCACGCATCGACGTCGCACCGCGACGGGGGAGAGAACCCGGCCGTCTTGGAGGCATCGCGCGCAGCGATCGCAGGTTAGGCACACAAGTGTTCGCCAAAGCCACAGCCGCCGCTCAACGTCGCGGCCTCGCACCACACCATGATTTCCTCTGCCGAGCAAAAGACCAGGCACGTGCTGCAACGCGTCGGTTTCTTCGCCGGGCCGCTGCTCTTCGCCGGCCTGCTTCTCTTCCTGGAGCCGCCGCCCTCGCATCCGCAGGTGCCGGCGATGGCGGCCGTCGCGGCGCTCATGGCCGCGTGGTGGCTCACCGAGGCCGTGCCGCTCGCCGCGACCGCCTTGCTGCCGATCGTCCTGTTCCCGCTCCTCGGCCTCGCCGACCCCGCGCGCACGACCGGCCAGTATTTCAACCCGACGATCACGCTGTTCCTCGGCGGCTTTCTCATTGCGCTGGCGATGGAGCGCTGGCAACTGCACCGGCGGATCGCGCTCGTCGTGGTCACCCGCATCGGCTCCACGCCGTCGCGCCTGGTCCTGGGATTTCTGCTCGCGTCAGCGCTTCTCTCGATGTGGATCTCCAATACCGCCACCGCGACCATGATGCTGCCCATCGGGCTCGCGGTCGTGCAACGGGTCGAGGACGCCGCCGGCGAGCAAAGGGCGCATCCACTCTCGATCGCGCTGATGCTGGCGATCGCCTACGGCGCATCGCTCGGCGGTGTCGCGACGCTGGTCGGCACGCCGCCAAACCTCGCCCTGGTCGCGATCTACCGCGACACGTTTCCCGGCGCGCCGGCAATCTCGTTCGGCCAGTGGATGCTGGTGGGCCTGCCCTACGCGGCGCTGGCGCTCGCCGGCACCTGGGTCGTGCTCACCCGCGGACTCTGGCGCCCCGATCCGGCCGTGCGGCTGGACCGCGGCGCGCTGCGCGCGGAGCTCGCCGCGCTCGGGCCGATGAGCCGCGAGGAGAAGAGCGTGCTCGGCGTCTTCTTCGCGGCCGCGCTGCTCTGGACCTTCCGCCAGGACCTCGCCGTCGGCGGGGTGACGCTGCCCGGCTGGGCGGGCCTGTGGGCGCCGCTGAAGAACGTGGAGGACGGCACCGTCGCGATCGCCCTCGCGTTCGCGCTGTTTCTCTGGCCGGCAGGCCGCGGACCGGATGGCGAGCGTCGCCAACTACTGGATACAAGCATCTTTCTCAAGGTGCCGTGGGACATCCTGCTGCTTTTCGGTGGCGGATTCGCGCTCGCGGCGGGCTTCACGTGGTCGGGCCTTTCCGCCCACCTCGCCGGCGTCTTTCAAGGTCTCGCCGGGATGCCGGCGTGGATGACGATCATCCTCGTGAGCCTGGTGATCACCTTTCTCACGGAACTCACCTCGAACACCGCGACCGCGCAGATGTTCCTGCCGGTGATCGCGGCGTGGGCGGTCGCCAACCACATCCACCCGCTGCTCGTGATGGTGCCGACGGCGCTTTCGGCCTCGATGGCATTCATGCTGCCGGTGGCGACACCGCCCAACGCGATCGTTTTCGGCAGCCGCCGCGTGCACATCGCGGAAATGGCCCGCACGGGGCTGGTGCTGAACCTCCTCTGCGTGGTGCTCACAACGCTCGTCTGTGTATGGCTCCTCCCGCATGCGTTCGGGTTTGATCCGGCGGAGTTCCCCCGTTGGGCCGCGCCGGCCGGCCACTAGCGCCCGCATCGCAGGGTGCAAAACGCCCTCCGGCCCTGCGCGTGTCCTCGAAGCCCCGCTTCTCGGTCCTCTGCGTCAGCTTCTGGGTGATTCCAAGTGGGGAATCCCACTGAAAAACGTTGGACAACCGTCGGCTTCCTGCCTCTTTCTCGCGCCATGGCTCAGCCCGCACCGAAGTTCACCAAGCCGTCTGATTTTATCGTCGATGCCATCGTCGTCGGCGCGTTTTTCGTGTTCATGTTCACGATCCTGCGTTCGCACGTGCCGTCGAACGACCCGAAGATGATCGCCCTGTGGGGCGGGCTCACGGCGGCCTGCATGAGCGGCGTTTTCTGGCTCGCGCTCTGGATGTTCCGCGTGGTGCTGCGCTATCAGAAGGAACTGAAGGCCCGGAAATAAGCGGCGCACCCGCGCCCCGGCTTTGGTTTTGACTGCCACGCGGGGGCGACTTTATTTCGCCCTGTGGCCGAGCAACCCACAACGCCTCTCCCGCGCACAACCGCGGCCGTGGAGGATTATCTTGAACGGATCGCCGACCTGATTCGCACCAAGGGTTATGCGCGCGTCGTCGACATCGCCGCGGAGCTGAAGATTTCGCAGGCGAGCGTGACGACGATGGTGCAGCGGCTCGATGCCGAGGGCTTGGTGAAATACGAGAAGTACCGCGGCATGGTGCTCACGAGCGCCGGCGAGGAGGTCGCCCGCCGCATCGCGCACCGGCACGAACTGCTCACGCATTTCCTGCGGCAGTTCGGCCTGGCGGAGGAGGTGATTTTTCGCGACGTCGAGGGCATGGAGCACCACATCAGCGAGGAGACGTTCGCCGCGATCGAGCGGCTCAACCGCTACCTCGACGAGAATCCGCAGGTGGTGGAAAAGTTGCGGCAATGAACGCCCGGGTGCGGGTTGTCGGACGCGTGGGGAGGCGCTCCCGGACGCCCGGCGCGGCGCTCCTGCTCACCGCCCTTCTTGGCGCGGCGCTTTTCTTTGGGCTCGGCGGCTGCGCGCACGCACCGCAACCGCCGCCGCCCGCCCCTTCGGTGCTTCAGCACCATGACGTGCGCGCGCTCCGCCAGAGCGCCTGGAGCGGCGTAAAATCGATCGCGCGCCTGTATGCCCCCGCGCCGCCGACGGAGCTGCCGGGCCTCGCCGGACTCGTCGGCGACATCCGCGCTGCCCAGCAGCGTATCGAACGGGGGGAACGGCCCGCGCTCGATCAGCTCAACGCCGATCAACTCGTGTGGCGCAACCCGCATTTCTGGCGCGCCTCGCTCGAGCTTGCCCCCGTCGACCCCACGTTTCCGCTGCTGCAGGCGCTGCTGCTGGCGAGCGCCGGAGACCTCTGGCAGGGCTTCGAAATCATCCAGGCGACACTCCAGGCGATGCCGCTGCATCCCGACGCCCGGCGCGTTTACCTCACCTACTCCGAACAATTTCAATACGCCTTCGCTGCGAGCCTGCCGCGGGCGTATTGGTCGGCTCACGACGAACCCGTCGCGAAACGGATCGCTGTCTACACGCGGGCGCTGGAAGCGACGCCCGATCACGCCGAGCTTTTAGTGGACGCGCTCGAGACCGGCCGCGCCGACGATTCGGCGCCGGGCGCGCTGGTCGCTCGCGATCGCTACGCCGGCGTCCTCGCGCGAGTCGATCCGCTGCGCGCCTCGCGCTGGCACGGCACGCTCGAACAACGGCAGGCCGGCGAAACGCTTCTCGGCGCGTGGAAAACCTTCACCGAATCCTACCACACGCCGGACGACCGGGAGATCACGAAGCTGCTCGGTCACCTCGAGGCCGCCAGCCTCGGCCGGCTCGCGCTCAGTCTGGCCCGTCTCGCTCCCGCCGCCCGCGGTTTTCCTTCTCCGGGCGACACCGCCGTCTGGCAACGCCAGCTTCCCTCCCTCCTTGGCCCCGCCGCCACGCCGTTGCTCGACGCGTGGCAGGCCGGCGCCGTGCGCTCGGTCGCGATCGGCCGGCTGCCCGAAGCCGGCGACACCGCCGGGCCGGTGCTGCCGCCCGTGTTCGCGCACTGGCTCGAGCGTGAGCTCGCGAGCACCACCTTTGTCATCCAAGCGGGCCTCGATGACGCGCAACGCCAGGCGGCCGCGTACCTTGAACGCGGCGTCCTGCATCTTTACGTCGGCGACTACGCCGCCGCCGAGAGCGATCTCAACCGCGCCGCGTTGCTCCGCAATCCCTCCGACGCGGCGGTGATGCAGCTAGCCCGGTTGCGACGCGTGCAGCGGCGGTTCGCGGAGTCGGCCTCCCTCATCGCCGACGCCGAGCAACGTCAGGCGCCGCCGGCCTCGGTCGCGCACAACACCGCCATGCTCCGCTTCATGGAAGGCAAGTGGGACGCCTCGGCCGCGGCCTTCGAGCGGGCACAGGAGCTGGCTCCCGATGAGACCTACTTCCTCATTCACGGCACCGTCGCGCGGTTGCGCGCGGGAAAACCGGCCGATCCGGAGCGCCTCCGCGCCGCGCTGGCCAAGGAGCCGCCAGGCGCGTGGCCGGGCAAGTTGCTCGCCCATCTCGCCGGCAACCTCTCGGAAGCCGAGCTGATGGATGCCGCGCGCAGCGGCAACGAGCAGCAGGTGCTCGAGCAGGCCTGCGAAGCCTATTTCGTTCTCGCGGAAGAAAGGCTCGCGGCAGGCGACGAGACGCGCGGCGTGCAGCTGTTGCGCGACTGCCTCGACACCGGCGCCGTCCACTTTTTCGAATACGAACTCGCTCGCGCCGAATTACAACGCCTGCGTCCGAACGAACCTACGCCCGCCCGGCGCCCGCCGGCGCCTCCCGAGCGCCCGCGCAAACCGGGCGAGCGTCCGACGCCTTCGAACGACCCGATCGACGCGCTGGTGCCGGCGTAGACATGCCGTCGCGCGGTGCTTCAGGCCGCGCTCGTTGCGCTGGCCAGCGCGAGCTGATGCACCGCGCAACGAAGGCGGGACCACGGCGCGCTGATCCGATTCCCTGTACCCGCGCCTTACGCTTTCCGCGCCCGGGCCTTCTCCACGCGCGAGGCGACGAGGATGGCGATCCAGTAAAGTCCGTAGAGCGGAATCGCCAGCGCCGACTGCGTCACCGGATCCGGGGTCGGCGTGACGATCGCGGCGACGATAAAGACGACTACGAGCGCGTGGCGCCACCAGCCGCGCAGCCTCGCGGTCGTCAGGAATCCGAGATAGACGAGAAGCACGATCAACAGCGGAAACTCGAAGGCGGCGCCCACGCCAAGCACCAGCCACATGAGCAGGTTGTAGTAGGCGCCCGGAGTCCACCGCATCGTGAAGCCGAACAGCTCGTTGATCTCGACCGAGACCCGGATCGTGCTCGGGACAAGCAGAAAGAAACTGAAGACCGCGCCGATCATGAACAGCACGAACGCGCCGATCGCGGTCGGCAGCACGAGCTTCAATTCCCGTTCGTTGAGCGCGGGCGCGATGAATTGCCCGATGAAAAACAGCATGAACGGCGCGCCCAAGACGAGCCCGCCCATGAAGCACATCTGGATCACGACCGTAAAGCCCTCCATGATCGAGGTCGTCCCGAGATCCAGCGTGAACTGCGGGTATTGCGCCTGGATCGTGTGGAGCGGCCACAGCAGCACGTCGTTGAACTGCTGCATGAAGAAGCCGATCAACCCGGCGAAAATGGCGAAGACGAGCGCACACTTGACCAAGGTCCAGCGGAGTTCTTCGAGGTGATCGAAAAACCCCATGGGGCGCTCCCGGGCCGGCACCACTTCGCTGGTAGCTTGCAGCGTATATTCGTCGTCAGGCAGGTCGCTCGGGTCGCCCATGGTCAATGTGAGGAACGTCGCAGGTTGCTGGAATTCGCCGTGAAGGAAAGCGCGTTGTGTGCCGGAAGGTTTTTGCTCCGCAAAAACCCAACCTGGCTGGACTGTTCACTCCCATCGTGGCGAGGGCCGTCTCTCCAGGAAACAGCGCCAGCTCGCGGCTCGACGGGACGCCTCGGCCTACCTATCTCTTCCCGTCGATTCCAAAACGTACTTTGGGGAGGGAGCTCCTCGGCGCCAGGTTCGGAACCGCGATCGTCGTGCACTCCGGAACCTTAGGTTTTTGCGCAGCAAAAACCTTTGTCAAAGCCGGTGTCGCCGCCCTAACTCGGCCCCACACATGCCCGATCCTGTCGCGTCTCCCCTTCCCCAGCACGTTGCGATTATCATGGATGGCAACGGCCGGTGGGCGCGGCAACGGGGTCTGCCGCGCATCGAGGGCCATCGCCGCGGCGTGGAGACCGTGCGTTCGGTGATCGATGCCACGCGTGAGCTCGGCATCCGGTATCTCACGCTCTACGCGTTCTCCGCGGAGAACTGGAAGCGGCCCCAGGATGAAGTCGGCGCGCTCATGGGCCTGCTGGAGTTTTTCCTGAAACGCGAAACCGCCACGCTCGTGAAGAACCGGGTGTGCCTGCGCACGATCGGCCGCACCCATGAGCTGCCTCCGGTCGTTCGCGACGAGCTGGCCCGCACCGTGGCCGCCACCGCGCACTTCACCGAGCACACGCTTGTCCTCGCGCTCAATTACGGCGCACGCACGGAAGTGATCGACGCCGCGCGCGCCTACGCCGCCGCGGTCGCCAGCGGCAAGGCCAAGCTCAACGACGACTCGTGGGCGACCTTCAGCCATTATCTTTACACGGCGGACATTCCCGACCCCGACCTCGTGATCCGCACCTCGGGTGAGACGCGCATCAGCAATTTCCTGCTGCTGCAGGCCGCCTACGCCGAGTTCGTTTTCACGCCCGTGCTCTGGCCGGATTTCAGCAAAAAAGATCTCGCCGACGCCGTGGCGGCCTACGCGACGCGCGAGCGTCGCTTCGGGCGGACGAGCGAACAGGTCAAGCCGGTCGCCAGTCGTTGAGCTGGCGCCGCGGGCGCTTTCTCATCAGCCTCCTCCAACGTGGGTAAACGCATCCTTAGCACCCTGCTCCTCTGGACGCTGGTCATCCTGTGCATCCGGTATCTCGGCGCCGTGGGCGGCGTGTGGCTGGTCACCGCGATCGCCGTGCTGACCCTGCGCGAGTTTTACGCGCTCGTCGCCAAAATGGGGCTCGATCCGTTCGACAAGCTCGGCATGACCCTGGGCGCGCTGCTCACCCTGGCTCCGGTCTACCTGGAGCCGCGCGGCATCGGCGCCGACTTGATCGTGGCCGCCGCGGTCATCGTCTTTTCGGTGCGCATCCTCGGCGAACGCGAGGCGCACAGCCGGGTGGAGACGCTCGGCTGGACGCTCTTCGGCCTGCTTTACGTGCCGTTCATGCTGCAGTTTCTGGTGCGCACGATCCTCATCGCCACGCCGCATGCCCTCACCGGGCTCGTCCTCTGCGTGTGGCTGATCGCCGTCTCGAAGTTCTGCGACGTCGGCGCGCTGCTCAGTGGCATGGCGTTTGGCCGGCACAAGATGGCGCCCAACATCAGTCCGAAAAAAACCTGGGAGGGCGCGATCGGCGGCGTGCTGATTTCGGCGCTGATCGGCGCCGGTCTCGCGCACTACTGCCGCGACTGGCTTCCGGCGACGTTCAGCCCGCTGGTGGCCGGGATCGTGGCTGCGCCCATCGCCGTGCTCGCCATCGTCTCCGATCTCATCGAATCGATCATCAAACGGCGCGCCGACGCGAAAGACGCCGGCCAGACCATCCCGGGCATCGGCGGTGTGTTCGACCTCTCGGACAGCTTGATCCTGACCGCGCCCGTGGGCTACGCGGTATTTCACCTGCTCTGAATGATTTTCGATTTTGCAGGGGGCCGCGGCTGATGTCTCGATTCCCCCTTCCCGACTTTGCGGATGCTGTATCCGGCGGGCAGTTGTGAATCGAAAATCCGAAATCGAAAATCGAAAATCCGTGAAGCGTGTCGTTCTCCTTGGTGCGACCGGCTCGATCGGCGACAACGCGCTGCGCGTCATCGCCGCGCATTCAGACAAGCTCGAGCTGGTCGGCATCGCCGCGCGCGCCAGCCGGTCGCGCCTGAGCGAGATCGTGCAGCAGTTTCCCTCGGTGCGCCACGTGGCCCTGTTCGAGGAAACGGCCTATGTCGCCGCGCGCGCCAGCCAGGCGTTTCCCGCGCACGTCGAGTTGCACGGCGGGCTCGCCGGCCTCACCGCGCTCGCCCAGTTGCCCGAGGCCGACATCGTGCTCGTGGCCGTGGTCGGCACGATCGGGCTGCAACCGGCGCTCGCCGCCCTCGCGGCCGGCAAGGATCTCGCTCTTGCCTCGAAGGAGATTCTCGTCCTGGCCGGCAAGTTCGTGATGGCCGCCGCGCACGCGAGCGGCTCGCGCCTGCTCCCTGTCGACAGCGAGCACAACGCCGTTTTTCAGTGTATTGAAGGACACACGACAGCGAGCGTCGCGCGCCTTGTGCTGACGGCCTCGGGCGGCGCCTTTCGCGACTGGCCCGCCGAGGCGCTCGGCCGGGTGACACCGGCCGAGGCGCTGAAACACCCGAACTGGTCGATGGGGCCGAAGATCACCGTCGACTCCGCCACCCTCGCCAACAAAGGCCTCGAATTGATCGAGGCGCAGTGCCTGTTCGGGCTGCGCGCCGACCAATGCCAGGCGGTGATTCACCCGCAGAGCATCGTGCACTGTCTCGTGGAGTTCACCGACGGGGCCATGCTCGCGCAGCTCTGCCCACCGTCGATGACGTTCCCCATCCAGCACGCGTTGCTCCACCCGCTCCGCGCTCGCGGCGTCGAGCCCCCGCTGGATCTCACGAAGCTGCTCTCGCTCGAATTCCGCCCGGTGGATGAAGCGCGATTCCCGATGTTGCGGCTCGCCCGGCAGACGATGGTCGCCGGAGGCGTCGCACCCGCGATTTACAACGCCGCCAATGAGGTCGCCGTCGCCGCGTTTCTGGACGGCCGGCTGCCCTTTCTTGCGATTCCGCAGCTCGTCGATAAGACTCTGCAAATCATCGCAAATCTCGAACCTACCGATCTTGACGCGGTCCTCGCCATCGACGCCGAGGCGCGCCGGGCCGCCACGGAGGCGCTCCGCCACTTCCCGAATTGAGCCGCCGTCGCCGTGTTGCTCCCGTTTTCCCCGTCGCTTAACGCTCGCCTCCCCGACCGAACCTCTGCCGACTCGCCCCTGCCTTCATGGACCTGCTGACTGTATTGTTTTCCAACATCTGGGCCGTTTTCCTGATCGTTCTCTTCTTCGGAGGCTCGATCTTCGTCCATGAGCTCGGGCATTTTCTCGCCGCGCGCCGGCGCGGCGTTCACGTCGAGCGCTTTTCGATCGGTTTCGGTCCCAAGATCTTCTCGTGGCGCGGCAAAGACGGGGTCGAATACCGGCTCTCCTGGCTCCCGCTCGGCGGTTACGTGGCCCTGCCCCAACTCGCCGACATGCGGGGCATCGAGGGCGAAAGCGAAACCGATGTCGCGAAGCTGCCGCCCGTCAGCTACTCGACCAAAATCCTGGTCTTTGGCGCCGGCGCGGTCTTCAACCTGATCTTCGCCTTCGCGCTCGCGACGATCGTCTGGTTCGTCGGGCAGCCAACCAGCAGCTACGACGCGAGCACCACGATCGGCTATGTGTTTCCCAATCTCACCCTGCCCGACAACAGCACGGTCCGCAGCCCGGCCGCCGAAGCGGGACTCCAGGCCGGCGACAAGATCCTCACGATCGACGGTCACCCGGTGAACGAGTGGCGCGACGTCCAGGCCGGCATCGCACTCGGCGCCGGTCGCGCCGCCGATCAACGCCGCAAAGCGACGCTGACGATCGAGCGCGCGGGGCAGAAAAAGGACGTCGTCGTATATCCACGTCTCATCGGCGACGAGAGCAACCGCGCAATCGGCGTCCAGGCCGGCTATGACCTCCTCGTGCTTTCCGTCGACGCGGGTTCCCTCGCCGAAAAAATCGGCCTGCGGGAGAAGGACCGGATCCTCGCTCTCGACCAGACGCCCATCCTCAACGTGCTGACCTACGGGGATCATCTCGTGGCCAACGCCACCCGCGAGGTCGCGATCCACGTTCAACGCGGCGACGCGCAGCTCACGCTCACGCTGCCGCCACGGCCGGGCGGGACGGACGCAGCCGAGTTTGGCGCCAAGTTCACCACCGAAAGCAAGCTCGTCTACCCGAATCCCTTCGAGCAGTTCAGCGACCAGGTGCGCATGACCATCCGCACCCTCGGCAGCCTGCTCAATCCCCAATCGGACATCGGCATTTCCAAGCTCAGCGGCCCCGTCGGCATCATCCGCGTCTTCCACATGGCGGCGCAGGCCGACATCCGCATGGTCCTGTGGTTCACGATCCTCGTGAACATCAATCTCGCGATTTTCAATCTGCTGCCCATCCCCGTCCTCGACGGCGGTCACATGCTCTTCGCGACGATCGGCAAGCTGCGCGGCCGCGCGCTGCCGCCCAACTTCATTCTCACCACGCAGAGCGTGTTCATGGTACTCCTGTTTTCGATGATCCTCTACGTGAGCTTCTTCGACGTGCGCCGCATCGTGCGCGACGTTGTCCCGCCGCGGGTGGAGCAAAAAGCGGAGCCGCCCAAGGAAGAGGCGGCGCCGGCGAAACCGTAAGGTAGCGCAGGGCTTCAGCCCGCGCTCGAAAGCGCAACGAGCGCGGGCTGAAGCGCCGCGCTCCGCGAGAGCATTCGACAACGTGCATAACAGGCGCTAGTCCGCCGTCCAAACTTCGCACTCCGCACTCCGCATTTTCCCAGCATGTCCTACTGCGCTTCGCGTTTCCACACCGTGCGCCGCCGCACCCTCGAGGTGAACGTCGGCGGCGTCGGGGTCGGTGGCTCCCACCCGATCCGTATCCAGTCGATGACCACGAGCGACACGCAGGATGTCGCCGCGACGGTGCGCCAGTCGATCGCGCTCGCGGAAGTCGGCTGCGAGATTGTGCGCGTCACCGCGCCCAACGTGCAGGCCGCCCAGTGCCTCAGGGAGATTCGCGCCCAACTCACGGCCGCCGGCTTCGGGCACATCCCGCTGGTTGCCGATATCCACTTTTTGCCGCAGGCGGCGATGGAGGCCGTCGAACATGTCGAGAAGATCCGCGTGAATCCCGGCAACTACGCCGATAAAAAGAAGTTCGCGGTCAAAGAATACTCCGACACGGATTACGAGCGCGAGCTGCAGCGGCTCCACGAGGCTTTTTCGCCGCTCGTCCTGCGCGCCAGGACCCTCGGTCGCGCGTTGCGGATCGGCACGAATCACGGCTCGCTCAGCGACCGCATCATGAACCGTTACGGCGACACGCCGCTCGGCATGGTCGAGAGTGCGCTCGAGTTTCTGCGCATCGCCGAATCGCATTCATTCAAGCAGATCATCCTCTCGATGAAGGCCTCGAATCCGAAGGTGATGATCGAGGCCTACCGGCTCCTGGTGGAGCGTATGCAACAAGAGGATATGCACTACCCGCTGCACCTCGGCGTCACCGAGGCCGGCGACGGCGAGGACGGTCGCATCAAGAGTGCGATCGGCATCGGCAGCCTGCTCTTCGACGGGCTGGGCGACACGATCCGCGTCTCGCTCACCGAGGACAGCGTTTACGAAATCCCCGTCGCGCGCGCGCTCGCCGACAAGGCGATGAGCCTGTGGGGAAATCCGAAATCCGAAATCCGACGTACGAAAGAGATCCCGATCGCCGGCCAACCCGCTGTTGGTTCCTCTCGCCATTCGGATTTCGAGCTTCGGACTTCCGA
Source organism: Opitutaceae bacterium (assembly GCA_036406235.1). Taxonomy (GTDB): domain Bacteria; phylum Verrucomicrobiota; class Verrucomicrobiia; order Opitutales; family Opitutaceae; genus DASWVO01. The sequence goes on along the minus strand of DASWVO010000032.1, from coordinate 127 downwards.
ATCGCACAGCGATTCGGTGGATCCTTTCCACTTCACCCGCCGCGAGACAACGACGCTGCCTCTCTCCGGCCCGTGCGTCGTCGGCCCGGAGCAGCCGCCGCGCGTGATCGTCCGTGCAGCCTCGGTG